>NZ_JBNZCE010000088.1:0-1911 GCF_050589265.1 Actinoplanes sp. G11-F43 | reverse complement strand
CTGTCGAGTGCGGCATCAACCGGCTCAAACGCAACCGCGCTGTCGCCACCCGCTTCGACAAACTCGCCGTCCGCTACGAAGCCACCGTGACCATCGCCGCGATCAACGAATGGTTGTAGCCGACTTCGATACACGGCCTAACAGCGTCCGCTCTCGGAGGTGTGCTGATCGCCGTACTGGGAGCCGACACCGTGCTGTTGGTGGATGCCGCGACCTTCGCGGTGGCTGCGCCGCTGTTCGCGTTCGGAGTGCGCGACCTGCCCGAGGCCCAGCCCATGCGGCGGGTCGAGCCGGCGTCGTTGCCGGTCTACCGTCGTGAGCTCGCGGAAGGTTATCGCTTCTTGGCGGCCACGCCGCTGCTGCTGGGCCTGTGCCTGATGACGCTGGTCACCAGAGGCCTCGACCAGGGATGGAGCGCCGTGCTTCTTCCCGTGCATGCCCATGAGCAGCTTGATGGTGCCATCGATCTCGGTCTGCTGAACGCGGCGTTCGGCATCTGCGCACTCACGGGGGCGCTGATCTGCGGGGCTGTGGGCAGCCGCTTTCGGCGGTGGCCGGTATTCACGATCGCGTTCCTCATCGGGGGTCTGCCACGCTTCGTGGTGGCCGCCTTCAGCGACAGCTTCACCCCGCTGGCCGCGATCATGGCGGTAGAGGGCCTGGCCTTCGGTGTACTCAACCCCATCATGGCCACCGTGACGTATGAGACGGTGCCTGAGGAACTGCGCAGCCGCGTGCTGAGTGCGACGACAGCCGCGGTCCAGCTGGTCACTCCGATGGGCGGACTCGCTGCGGGCTTCCTCGTGGATGCGGCCGGCCTGCCCGGTGCGCTGCTGACGGTTGGCGGCGTGTATCTGCTCGCCACGCTCTGCCCGGTAATCTTCCCGGCCTGGAGACAGATGGACAGCAGCGGCCCTCCCTACGACAGGACAGAGGGCTCACTGCCGCGCAGTTCGAAGGCGAACCGGACATAAAGACGCGCACCGCTTGTCCCAGGACGGTCTTGGCCTCGAGTTCCTCCTGCTGGAAACCCGCTGGGGCCAACCCACACCAGGCGAGGAGTGAACAACCCGCCGCGCTCAGCGGCCAGATGAGTGCACTGGTCATGGATCCTGGCTGTTCCAGCGGTTGAGATCACTTGAGCGACGGCCACCGCAAGATAAAAGCGGGAGCGGCCGTGAGGCGACTCCCGCTTCTTAGAAAGCACGAGCCTTTAGCTCGTGTAGCTACCGTAGCATGCTGCTATGAGTCCGCAAGATGAGAATGTCGAGACGATGCTCAAGCGTCGGCTGCTAGAGCTCTTCGATCGTCGTAGCTCATGGCACCGAAGCTTGTGGCAAGTCGGAACCGATCTTGCACTTCAGGAAGTACTTGAGTATGCAGGCAGTTACCGCTCCTCAGCGATGGCCTCGGATGAGGGGCTGAAGTACGTGACGGCATCGACCGCCAACCTGGTCGAACGTGACATCGGACTCGGCACGGGTCCGGTGCGCGACAGGATCGTTGCGCTGCTGCGGACGCCACACGTGCGCAAGAGCTCCTCCGGCCTTGCCTCGACTACGAACGCCGACGAACTGAGCGAGTTGGCTCGCAGAACCCGCACGAGATATCTCGAATCGTGGGCCGAGGTCGCCGATCAGCGGAAAATCACTCCGGACCTTGTCGAGCTAGCGGCACGTTCGGTGGCTGCGCATCTACTCGATGCGCAATTCTCGGCGAACCATTTGCATGGCTGGCTTCTTTCAACTCTTGACAAGCAGCCAGACATTCCGGTGAGTGATTTATTTTCACAGGCTCACAAAATGTGGGAGCAGACGCCTAGAGGGTCATTCAAAACCCGGTTGGGCGGTTCTGAAGATCTCCAGGGCGGTGACGGTGCGTAACACGTCGGGGAAGTCGGTCATGATCCGG
>NZ_JBNZCE010000087.1:0-7360 GCF_050589265.1 Actinoplanes sp. G11-F43 | reverse complement strand
CACCGAGCCCAGCAGCCGGGTCAGGATCTCCTCGGCCAGAGCCGTCGGGTTGGGATGGTCGAAGATCACGGTGGCGGGTAGCCGTACCCCGGTCGCGGTGTTGAGCCGGTTGCGCAGCTCTACAGCGGTCAGCGAGTCGAAACCGACGTCCCGGAACGCCCGCTCGGCCGGGATCTCCTCACCCGACTCGTAGCCCAGCACCGCGGTGGCGTGGGAGCGCACCAGTTCGATGACCGTTCGGCGGCGTTCGGCCACCGGCATCGCGGCGAGGAGCGACGCGTACTCGCCGCGGCCCTCTTCGGCCGGCTCACCGGTGGTTCCCGGCTCCTGGGCCTCGGGAATCGTGTCCAGCAGCGGCCGGGGGCGGGCCATCTGGAAGACGGGGGCGAACTTCTCCCATTCCACGTCGGCGACGGCGATGAACGTCTCGTCCTCGGCCAGGATCTCACCCAGCGCGGTCAGTGCCCGGTCGGTGTTCAGGAAGTTCATGCCCTGCCGGCGCAGACGGCTCGGGGTGACCGCCCCGGCGCCCTGGGCCATGGCGGCGTCGACGGCATCCCAGTCGCGGGTATCCCACACACCCCACGCGATGGATGTGGCGGGAAGGCCCCTCGCCCGCCGTTGTTCGGCGAACCCGTCCAGGAACGCATTCCCGGCCGCGTAGGCGCCGTGGTCGTTGCTGCCCCACGTGGCCGAGATCGACGAGAACAACACGAACTCGTCAATATCGAGGCCGGCGGTGGCCTGATCGAGATGTACCGCACCGGCGGCCTTGGCACCCAGCGCGGCGGCCAGGCCGTCGCGTTCGGTGTCCTGCACCCACGCCAGATAGGGCAGATTGGCTGAGTGCAGCACGGTCGACAGGCCGGGGCCGGATTCCTCGATCCAGGACACCATCGCGGACACCTGATCGGCTTCACCCAGGTCGCAGCTGATCACCTCGACACCCGTGCCCGCTTCGGCCACCGAAGCCGCCAGCGCCGAGACGTTCGGCGCCGACGGACCCGACCGCGACGTCAACACCACCCGCTGAGCATCACGCTCGGCCAACCAGCCACCCACGCTGACCCCGATCGAACCCGTGCCACCGGTCAGCAGCACCGTCCCCCGCGGCGACCA
Source organism: Actinoplanes sp. G11-F43 (assembly GCF_050589265.1). Lineage (NCBI taxonomy): Bacteria > Bacillati > Actinomycetota > Actinomycetes > Micromonosporales > Micromonosporaceae > Actinoplanes > Actinoplanes sp. G11-F43. The sequence goes on along the minus strand of NZ_JBNZCE010000087.1, from coordinate 6,241 downwards.
CGGGGAAAACGCGGCACGACGGGTCTCAGCCCGAACCAGACGGCGCAGGAACACACCCTCAGACCGCAAAGCCACCTGATCCTCAGTGCCGTCCGCCAGCACCGACACCAGAGCCGCACCGTCGAAACCCTCCGACAGGTCGACCAGACCACCCCACAACTCGGGACGCTCCAAACCCACCGCCCGGCCCAGACCCCACACCGCCGTCTGAACCGGATCGGTCGTGACGTCGGCGGCGCCGGCCTGGACCGCATCACGCGTCAGCACCCAGACCGGGATCTCCGCCTCAGCCCGGTGGACGGCCTTGACCAGTTCCACGGTCGCGGTCAGTCCTGTGGCCAGCCACGGGTAGTCCAGGTCGGGAGTCTCGTCCAAGGCCAGCAACGACACCACGCCCGCCGCGCCAGCCAGCAACGTGGCATCCAACTCAGGGACCGTGACGACCTCGGCGCCGTGACTCGTGAGCGCCTCGACGACTGCCGGGCCGACCGGATCGGTGCCGACCACCAGCCACGTCCCGGACAGCACCGGGGCGACACCGCCGGGCTGCGACAGCTGCCAGGTGATCCGGTAACGCCAGTCGTCGACCGACCACGCCGGACGCCTCGACACCGGTGCCTCAGGCCAGAACCGGCGCCGCTGGAACGCGTACGTCGGTAGACAGACCGTTCTCCCCCCGCCCAGCACCACCGACCAGTCGACGGCGACACCATTGACGAACGCCTCAGCGAACGACGCCATCAGACGCCGCGCGCCACCGTCATCACGACGAAGACTGCCTACGGTGACAGCGGCGTCGACAGCCTGGATCAACACCGGATGCGGGGAGACCTCCACGAACACGCCATGACCGGAATCGCTCAGCGCTTTCACGGCCCTGTCGAACTCGACGGTCTCCCGGAGTGACGAGTACCAGTAGCCGGCGTCCAACTCCGGACCGGCCAGCCACTGCCCGGTGAGTGCCGACACCATGGGAATCTCGGCCGGACCGGGCGAGATCCCGTCCAGCACGGTCAGGATCTCGTCCCGCAACTGCTCGACCTGCGGACCGTGCGAGGCGTAATCCACCGGGATCATCCGGGTTCGCACCGCATCACCGCACGCGGCCTGCAACTCGTGCAGCGCCCCGGGCTCACCGGAAACCACCGTCGCCGACGGACCATTCACCGCCGCGATCGACAAACGATCACCAAAGGAGGCGATCCTGCCCCGAACCTCGTCAACCGACTCCGCGATCGACAGCATCCCGCCACGACCCGCCAACGCCGCCAGGGTGCGACTGCGCAACGCGACAACCTTCGCCGCATCCCCCAGCGACAGAATCCCCGCCACCGCAGCAGCGGCGATCTCACCCTGCGAATGACCCACTACGGCATCCGGCTCCACACCGGCAGCACGCCACACCGCAGTCAGCGACACCATCACCGCCCATAGCGCCGGCTGGACCACGTCAGCGGACTCAAAACCATGACGACCAGCCAGTACGTCATCCAGTCGCCAGTCCACGAACGGCTCCAGGGCCGCCGCACACTCGGCCAACCGCGCCGCGAACACCGGCGACTCCCCAGCCAGTTCCCGGCCCATGCCGATCCACTGGCTGCCCTGGCCCGGGAACACGAACACCGTCCGCCCGACACCACCGGGAGCGACCTGACCGGTCACCACACCGGCAGCCGGCTGACCCGTCGCCACCGACACCAGACCGGCCAGCAACTCGGCGCGATCGTCCCCGAGAGCCACCGCGCGGTGCTCGAAAACCGACCGGCCGGTGGCCAGGGACCATGCCACGTCGCGTACCGGTAGTTCCGGCCGTGCGACCAAGTGGTCCCGTAGGCGACCGGCCTGATCCGCGAGCGTTGCCGCGTTGTGCCCGGACACCAGCCACACCGCCGGATCCGCGGCGAGAACCGGCAGTTCCGGCCGACCTGTGGAATCCGCTGTCCCGATGGGCGGCGCTTCCTCGATGATCACGTGCACGTTGGTGCCACTGACACCGAACGCCGACACACCCGCGCGCCGGGGCCGATCCCCAGCCGGCCAATCCCGCGCCTGCTGCAACAACTCGACATGGCCTGCCGACCAGTCGACCTGCGACGACGGGGTATCGGCGTGCAACGTACGCGGCAAGAGGTTGTTCCGCAGTGCCAGAACCATCTTAATCACGCTGGCGGTGCCGGCGGCCGTCTGCAGGTGACCGATGTTCGATTTCACCGAGCCCAGCCACAACGGCCGATCAGCAGACTTCTCCTGACCGTACGTGGCCAGCAGCGCGCCCGCCTCGATCGGGTCGCCGAGGGACGTACCCGTGCCATGCGCCTCGACCACGTCCACATCCGCCGCGGACAGTCGTGCGTTCGCCAGCGCCGCCCGGATCACCCGCCGCTGCGACGGACCGTTCGGCGCCGACAGACCATTCGACGCGCCATCCTGGTTCACCGCGCTTCCGCGGATCACCGCCAGCACCTCATGGCCATTCCGCTGCGCATCGGAAAGCCGCTCCAGCAGCAGCACCCCGGCGCCCTCGCCCCAGCCGATTCCGTCCGCGTCGTCGGAGAACGCCTTGCTCCGGCCGCTGGACGCCATCCCACCCTGCTCGGCGAACTCCATGAACGCGCCCGGCAGGGTCATCACCGCGACACCGCCGGCCAACGCCATCGTGCACTCACCGCCACGCAGCGCGTTCACCGCCTGATGCAGGGCCACCAGCGAGGAGGAGCAGGCCGTGTCCACGGTGACGGCAGGACCGATCAAGCCCAGGACGTACGAGATCCGGCCCGAGATGACCGAGGGAACCGACCCGGTCAACCGGTAACCGTCCAGGCTCTTGTCATCCGACGGGAGCACACCCTCATACCCGGACCCACTGGCGCCGATGAACACACCCGTCGCCGAACCATGCAGCGACGACGGCGCCAGACCAGCCCGCTCGATCGCCTCCCACGCCGTCTCCAACAACAACCGCTGCTGCGGATCCATCGCCAGGGCCTCACGCGGATTGATCCCGAAGAACCCCGGATCAAAATCAGCCACGTCATAGACGAAGCCGCCCTCACGAACATAACCGCCGCCGAACTCCTCCTCGAACGCCTCCCAACCCCGATCAGTCGGAAACCCCGAGATGGCGTCCGTGCCGTCGGTCAACAGCTCCCAGAACTGCTCGGGACCACGGACATCACCCGGATACCGGCAGCCCATCCCGACGATCGCGATCGGCTCACGAGCGCCGGACTCCAGTTTGCGGACCCGTTCGCGAGCCTCGTAATGATCGGCCGCCAACTTCTTCAGAGTCTCGAGCAACTTCTTGTCGTCAGCCACAGAAACTCCTCCTCGACGGTGCGCTCGACAGACTGAAAGTGGTCATCAGGCGCCTCCGAGTTCCTTGTTGATGAAGTCGAGCACCTCGTCGGCGGAGGCATTGACGAGCTGATCGGCCACGGTCTCCCGGCCGACCTCGGTGGGGGTGGCGGACTCGCTCGGTGTCCCGCCGCTCAGCCAGCGGGACAGCATGGTCTGCATCCGCTCGGTGATATCCTGGCGTGTGTCGCTGCCGCCGTCGACCGACTCCAACGCCAGCGCCAGCCGGTCCAGGGCCGTCGAGACGGTGTCGCCCTCGTCGCCGCCGGGTGTTCCCACGAGTTCGTCCCGGATGAACTCGGCCAGAGCCGCCGCGTTCGGATAGTCGAAGACCAGCGTCGACGGCAGGCGTACCCCGGCCGCCGAAGCCAGCCTGTTCCGCAACGCCACCGCACCGACCGAATCGAAGCCCAGGTCCTTGAACGCCCGCTGCGGCAACACCGCATCCACCGAGTCGTAGCCGAGCACGGCCGCCGCATGCGCCCGAACCATCTCGGTCAGCGTCTGCCGCTGCTCACCCTGCGACATCCCCCGGAGCCGGAGCGCCAACTCCGAGCCACCAGACTCACTGACAACGGACTCCTCCGCAGCCAACACCTTCCGGACCTCGGGCAGGGCCGACAGCAACGGACTCGACCGGCGCAACGTATACGTCGGCACGAAGTGCTCCCAGTCGAACCCGGCGACCACCACCACACCCTCGTCGGCATCCACCGCCTGCCCCAGAGCGCGCATGCCGCGCTCAGCGTCGATGGCCTCCATCCCGGAATCCAGCAGCCGGTCACCACCCTCACCGGCAGCCATCCCGACACCCGCCCACAAACCCCACACCAACGACGTCGCCACCAGACCACGCGAACGACGGTTGTCACACAAGGCGTCGAGGAAGGCGTTGGCCGCCGCATACGCGCTCAGCCCGCCACTACCCCACGTGCCGGCACCCGACGAGAACAAGATGAACGCGTCGAGCTCCCGATCAGCGGTCAACTCGTCAAGGAGAGCGGCGCCTCGCGCCTTGGCGGCCAGGACATGGGACAGGTCCGAAGCCGTCACCTGATCGACGGGGATCTGCGCACCCACACTCGCCGCGTGCACCACCGACGACAACGCAATACCCGAGGCGTCGATCCACTCCAGCAGACCCGTGAGCGCCGGCCGGGCGGCGACATCACACGCCACCACATCCACCACAGCACCCGCAGCGGCGAGCGAGGCCGCAAGCTCGGCGACTCCCCCAGCCGCCGGACCCGACCGGCTGGTCAACACCACCCTGCCGGCACCCCGGCCGACCACCCACTCAGCAGTGATCGCGCCGACACCACCGGTACCACCGGTCACCAACACCGCGCCACCCGGCGACCATGTCCGGCCCGCCACCGGCCGTGACGCACGCACCAGGCGACGGCCCACGATTCCCGACGGCCGGATCGCTACCTGGTCCTCACCACCACCGGCCAGCACCGACACCAACCTCGAACCGGCACGACCATCCAGCACTACCGGCAGATCGATCAGGCCACCCCAGCGGTCACCGAGCTCCAAAGCGGCCACCACACCCAGACCCCACACCTGCGCCTGATCCACCGCAGTCACCGGATCGTTGACACCGGTGCCGACCGCACCACGCGTCAACACCCACAACGGAGCCACCACACCAGCAGCACCCAACTCCCGGATCAACTCCGCGATCGCCGCCGGACCCTCGGGCAACACCGACACCACACCCGCGATGTCCGCCTGACCGGTATCGCGAAGAACCTCGGCGCCACGCTCTGCCAATGTCGCCCTGACCGCGTCGGCGTCGGTACCAGCGCCGAGGACCAGCCACCTGCCCGACAACGCCACCGAGGACTCCGTCACCGGAACCCAGCTCACCCGGTAACGCCAATCAGCCACCGCAGCATCGGCGTGGCTACGCCGCCGATAATCGGCCAGCACCGGCAACACATCGCCCAAACCGGCACTGTCGACGTTCAACCTGGCAGCGAACTCGACCAGATCACCACCCTCGACAGCAGCCCAGAACTCGGCGTCAGCCTCCGGGGCGCCCCGCATACCCGCTGGTTCCTGAGCACTCGGCCAGAAGAACCGACGCTGGAACGCATACGTCGGTAGACAGACCGTTCTCCCCCCGCCCAACACCATCGACCAGTCGACGGCGACGCCGTTGACGAACGCCTCAGCAAACGACGCCATCAGACGCCGCGCGCCACCGTCATCACGACGAAGAGTTCCCACCGTGACAGCGGCGTCGACAGCCTGGATCAACACCGGATGCGGAGAACACTCAACGAACACGCCGTGACCGGAATCGCTAAGCACACCGATCGCCCGGTCGAACTCCACCGTCTCCCGCAGCGAGGAGTACCAGTAGCCGGCATCCAACTCCGGACCAGCCAGCCAGTCGCCGGTCAGCGCCGACACCATCGGGATCTCCGCCGCAGTAGGAGTGATGCCTCCCAGAACAGCCAGGATCTCGTCCCGCAACCGCTCGACCTGCGGACCATGCGAGGCATAGTCCACCGGGATCATCCGGGTCCGCACCGCATCACCACAGGACGCCTGCAACTCCCGCAGCGCTCCCGGCTCACCGGAGACCACTGTCGCCGACGGGCCGTTCACCGCCGCGATCGACAGCCGATCACCGAAAGCGGCGATCCTGCGCCGGACCGCGTCCACCGGCTCCGCGATCGACAGCATCCCGCCATGACCCGCCAACGCCGCCAGGGTGCGACTACGCAACGCGACAACCTTGGCAGCGTCCTCCAACGACAGGATCCCCGCCACCGCAGCAGCGGCGATCTCACCCTGCGAATGACCCACCACCGCATCCGGCTCCACACCCGCGGCACGCCACACCGCAGCCAAAGAAACCATCACCGCCCAC
>NZ_JBNZCE010000086.1:0-4961 GCF_050589265.1 Actinoplanes sp. G11-F43 | reverse complement strand
CATCCAGGAACGCATTCCCGGCCGCGTAGGCACCATGATCGTTACTGCCCCACGTGGCCGAGATCGACGAGAACAACACGAACTCGTCAACATCCAGGCCCGCGGTGGCCTGATCCAGATGCACGGCACCGGCCGCCTTCGCCCCCAGTGCGGCGGCCAGACCCTCACGATCGGTGTCCTGCACCCACGCCAGATAAGGCAGATTCGCCGAGTGCAACACCGTCGACAAACCGGGACCAGATTCCTCGATCCAGGACACCATCGCGGCCACCTGATCGGCTTCACCCAGGTCGCAGCTGATCACCTCGACACCCGTGCCCGCTTCGGCCACCGACGCGGCCAAAGTCGCCACGTTCGGCGCCGACGGGCCCGACCGCGACGTCAACACCACCCGCTGAGCATCACGCTCGGCCAACCATCGACCGACGCTCACACCGATCGAACCCGTGCCACCGGTCAGCAGCACCGTCCCCCGCGGCGACCACTCCCGAGGAACCGCACGACGGGTCTCAGCCCGAACCAGACGGCGCAGGAACACACCCTCAGGCCGCAGCGCGACCTGATCCTCGATGCCGTCCGCCAGCACCGACACCAGAGCCGCACCGTCGAAACCCTCCGACAGATCGATCAGACCACCCCAGAGCTCGGGACGCTCCAACCCGACCGTGCGGCCCAGACCCCACACCGCCGTCTGCGCCGGGCTGGTCACCATCTGACCTGCACCGGCCCGCACCGCCCCACGCGTCAGCACCCAGACGGGCACCTCGGTTCCGGCACGATGGACGGCCTGGACGAGGTCCACCGTCGCGGCCAGCCCACTGGCCACCCACGGGTACTCGGCGTCGGGAGTCTCGTCCAGCGCGAGCAACGACACGACACCGGCGGCATCCGCCAGCATCGCGGGGTCCAGCTCCGCGACCGTGACGACATCGGCACCGTGACCCGTCAGCGCCTCGGCAACCGCCGGGCCGACCGGATCGGTGCCGACCACCAGCCACGTCCCGGACAGCACCGGCGCGACACCATCGGGCTGCGACAACTGCCAGGTGATCCGGTAACGCCAGTCGTCCAGCGACCGGGCCGAGACGGCAGGCATCTCCGGCCAGAACCGGCGCCGCTGGAACGCGTACGTCGGCAGGTCGACCATGTCGCCGTCACCCAGCACCGCCGACCAGTCAACACCGACGCCGTTGACGAACGCCTCAGCGAACGCCAGCAGTAGACGCTGCGCACCACCATCATCACGACGAAGACTGCCCACCGTGACAGCGGCATCAACAGCCTGGATCAACACCGGATGCGGCGAGACCTCCACGAACACGCCGTGACCGGAATCGGTCAGCACCCTCACAGCCCGGTCGAACTCCACAGTCTCCCGCAGCGAGGAGTACCAGTAGCCGGCATCCAACTCCGGACCTGACAGCCACTGCCCGGTCAGCGCCGACACCATCGGAACCACCGCATCGCCCGGAGAGATCCCCGCCAGAGCGGCCAGGATCTCCTCACGCAACCGCTCCACCTGGGGACCGTGCGAGGCGTAGTCCACCGGGATCATCCGGGTTCGCACCGCGTCACCGCAGGCGGCCTCCAGCTCCCGCAACGCCGAAGGCTCACCGGAGACCACTGTCGCCGACGGGCCGTTCACCGCCGCGATCGACAGCCGATCACCGAACCAGGAGATCCGATCTCGCACCGCCGCCACCGGCTCCGCGATCGACAGCATCCCGCCATGACCGGCGAGAACCGTCAAAGCACGGCTGCGCAAAGCGACAACCTTGGCCGCGTCCTCCAACGACAGAATGCCCGCCACCGCAGCAGCCGCGATCTCACCCTGCGAATGACCCACCACGGCATCCGGCTCGACACCGGCGGCACGCCACACCGCGGCGAGGGAAACCATGACCGCCCATAGCGCAGGCTGCACCACGTCAGCAGATTCAAGACCGTGACGACCAGCCAGTACGTCATCAAGTCGCCAGTCCACGAACGGCTCCAAAGCCGCCGCACACTCGGCCAACCGCGCCGCGAACACCGGCGACTCCCCAGCCAACTCCCGGCCCATCCCGATCCACTGACTGCCCTGACCCGGGAAGACGAACACCGTCCGACCGACACCACCGGGAGCGACCTGACCGGTCACCACACCGGCAGCCGGCTGACCCGTCGCCACCGATACCAGACCGGCCAGCAACTCATCGCGATCAGCGCCGAAGACCACGGCCCGCTGCTCGAACATCGACCGTGATGTGGCCAGCGACCACCCGACATCCCCGACCGGCAGTTCGGGCCGGGCCACGACATGCTCACGCAGACGACCGGCCTGCTCCGCGAGCGCCGCCGCGTTGTGCCCGGACACCATCCACACCGCGGCGTCCCCGGTCAGCACCGGTCGCACCTCGACACGTGGTACGTCGTCAGCGGCCGGCGCTTCCTCGATGATCACGTGCACGTTGGTGCCACTGACACCGAACGCCGACACACCGGCCCGGCGCACCCGCTCACCAGCCGGCCACTCCCGCGCCTGCTGCAACAACTCGACATGACCTGCCGACCAGTCGACCTGCGACGACGGGGTATCGGCGTGCAACGTACGCGGCAAGAGGTTGTTCCGCAGCGCCAGAACCATCTTGATCACACTGGCGGTACCGGCGGCCGTCTGCAGGTGACCGATGTTCGACTTCACCGACCCCAGCCACAACGGCCGATCAGCAGACTTCTCCTGACCGTACGTGGCCAGCAGCGCGCCCGCCTCGATCGGGTCGCCGAGGGACGTACCCGTGCCATGCGCCTCGACCACGTCCACATCCGCCGCGGACAGTCGTGCGTTCGCCAGCGCCGCCCGGATCACCCGCCGCTGCGACGGACCGTTCGGCGCCGACAGACCATTCGACGCACCATCCTGGTTCACCGCGCTGCCCCGGACGACGGCCAGGACCTGGTGGCCGTTACGCCGGGCGTCCGACAGCCGCTCCAACAGGATCATGCCGGCGCCCTCGCCCCAGCCGATTCCGTCCGCGTCGTCGGAGAACGCCTTGCTCCGCCCGCTGGACGCCATCCCACCCTGCTCGGCGAACTCCATGAACGCGCCCGGCGACGTGATCACCGCGACACCGCCGGCCAACGCCATCGTGCACTCACCACCACGCAGCGCGTTCACCGCCTGATGCAACGCGACGAGCGAGGACGAACAGGCGGTGTCGACCGTCATGGCGGGACCGGTCAGACCGAGGATGTACGAGATCCGGCCGGAGGCCACCGCCGACACCGAGCCGGTCAGGCGATACCCGTCGAGGCTGCGATCATCGGTGGGCAGCAGGCCCTCGTAGCCGGAGTGACTCGCCCCGATGAACACACCCGTGGCCGAGCCGTGCAGCGACGACGGCGCCAGACCGGCCTGCTCGATCGCCTCCCACGCGGTTTCCAGCAGCAGCCGCTGCTGCGGATCCATCGCCAGGGCCTCACGCGGGTTGATCCCGAAGAACGAGGCGTCGAAGTCCGCCGCGTCGTAGACGAAGCCACCTTCCGGCACGTACGACGTAGTCCCGCCGACGTCGTTCCAGCCGCGATCGGTCGGGAACCCGGAGATGGCGTCGGTGCCGTTGGTCAGCAGCTCCCAGAACTGCTCGGGGCCACGGACATCACCCGGATACCGGCAGCCCATCCCGACGATCGCGATCGGCTCACCACCCGCGGCCGCCACCACCCGCACCGCACTGTCAGTCTCGGCGAACCCGACGAGTTCACCACGGATGAACTCGGCCAGAGCCGCCGCGTTCGGATAGTCGAACACCAGCGTCGACGGCAGGCGAACCCCGGCCGCCGAGGCCAGCCTGTTCCGTAGAGCGACCGCGCCGACCGAATCGAAGCCCAGGTCTTTGAACGCCCGCTGCGGCAACACCGCGTCCACCGAGTCGTGACCCAGCGCCGCCGCCGCATGCGCCCGAACCAATTCGGTCAGCGTCTGCCGCTGCTCACCCTCAGGCATCCGCCGCAGCCGGACCGCCAGCTCCGACCCGTCGACCTCGACCGCGGCGCCCCGCTCCGCGGCCAGAACCCCCCGGACCTCGGGCAGGGCCGACAGCAACGGACTCGACCGGCGCAACGTGTACGTCGGCACGAAGTGCTCCCAGTCGAACCCGGCGACCACCACCGCGCCCTCGTCAGCGTCCAGCACCTGGCCCAGCGCGGTCATGCCGTTCTCGGCGTCGATGCCGGTCATCCCGAAGTCCGACAGTCGCTGACCGTGACGGCCGGCGGCCAGACCCACACCGGTCCACAGACCCCAGGCGATCGACGTGGCCACCAGGCCACGGGAACGCCGGTTGTCACACAGGGCGTCGAGATAGGCGTTGGCCGCCGCATACGCGCCCAGTCCGCCACTGCCCCAGACTCCGGAACCGGAGGAGAACAGGATGAACGCGTCCAGGTCCCGGCCGGTGGTCAATTCGTCCAGCAGCGCCGCACCGCCGGCTTTCGCGGCGAGCTGCCGGGCCAGGTCGGCCGGTTCGATCTGGTCGACCGGGCTCCGATCGGCTTCTCCGGCAGCATGCACGATCGACGACAAGCCGATCCCGTTGCTGTCGATCCACTTCAGCAGACCCGTGAGCGCCGGCCGGGCGGCGACATCACACGCCACCACATCCACCACAGCACCAGCAGCCGCAAGCGAGGCCGCAAGCTCGGCCACTCCCCCAGCCGCCGGACCCGACCGGCTGGTCAACACCACCCTGCCGGCACCCCGGCCGACCACCCACTCAGCAGTGATCGCGCCGACACCACCGGTACCACCGGTCACCAACACCGCACCACCCGGCGACCACGTCCGGCCCGCCACCGGCCGTGACGCACGCACCAGACGACGACCCACGATCCCCGACGGCCGGATCGCTACCTGGTCCTCACCACCACCGGCCAGCACCGACACCAACCTCGAACCGGCACGACCATCCAGCACTACCGGC
>NZ_JBNZCE010000085.1:0-8039 GCF_050589265.1 Actinoplanes sp. G11-F43 | reverse complement strand
ACCGGTGTCAACGATCCGGTGACTGCGGTGGATCAGGCGCAGGTGTGGGGTCTGGGTGTGGTGGCCGCTTTGGAGCTCGGTGACCGCTGGGGTGGCCTGATCGATCTGCCGGTAGTGCTGGATGGTCGTGCCGGTTCGCGGTTGGTGTCGGTGCTGGCTGGTGGTGGTGAGGATCAGGTTGCGATCCGGCCGTCGGGGATCGTGGGTCGTCGTCTGGTGCGTGCGTCACGACCGGTGGCGGGCCGGACGTGGTCGCCGCGTGGTGCGGTGCTGGTGACCGGTGGTACCGGTGGTGTCGGCGCGATCACTGCTGAGTGGGTGGTCGGCCGGGGTGCAGCCAGGGTGGTGTTGACCAGCCGGTCGGGTCCGGCGGCTGGGGGAGTCGCCGAGCTTGCGGCCTCGCTCGCCGCTGCTGGTGCCGCAGTGGATGTGGTGGCGTGTGATGTCGCCGCCCGGCCGGCTGTCACGGGTCTGCTGGAGTGGATCGACGCCTCGGGTATTGCGTTGTCGTCGGTGGTGCATGCGGCGAGTGTGGGTGCGCAGATCCCGGTCGATCAGGTGACGGCTGCGGACCTGTCCCACGTCTTGGCGGCGAAGGCCGGTGGTGCGGCCTTGCTGGACGAGTTGACCGCTGATCGGGAGCTCGACGCGTTCATCCTGTTCTCCTCCGGCGCCGGCACGTGGGGTAGTGGCGGGCTGAGCGCGTACGCGGCGGCCAACGCCTTCCTCGACGCCTTGTGTGACAACCGGCGTTCCCGTGGTCTGGTGGCCACCTCGATCGTCTGGGGTTTGTGGGCGGGTGTCGGGATGGCCGCCGGTGAGGGTGGTGACCGGCTGCTGGATTCCGGGATGGAGGCCATCGACGCTGAGCGCGGCATGCGGGCGTTGGGGCAGGCGGTGGATGCCGGCGAGGGTGTGGTGGTGGTCGCCGGGTTCGACTGGGAGCACTTCGTGCCGACGTACACGTTGCGCCGGTCGAGTCCGTTGCTGTCGGCTCTGCCCGAGGTCCGGAAGGTGTTGGCTGCGGAGGAGTCCGTTGTCAGTGAGTCTGGTGGTTCGGAGTTGGCGCTCCGGCTCCGGGCGATGCCCGAGGGCGAGCAGCGGCAGACGCTGACCGAGATGGTTCGGGCTCATGCGGCGGCCGTGCTGGGTCACGACTCGGTGGATGCGGTGTTGCCGCAGCGGGCGTTCAAGGACCTGGGTTTCGATTCGGTCGGTGCGGTGGCGTTGCGGAACCGGCTGGCTCCGGCGGTCGGGGTTCGCCTGCCGTCGACGTTGGTGTTCGACTATCCGAACGCGGCGGTGTTGGCGGAGTTCATCCGTGCTGAGCTGGTCGGAGCCGGTGAATCCGACAGTGCGGTGCGGGTGGTGGCGGCGGCCGGTGGTGAGCCGATCGCGATCGTCGGGATGGGCTGCCGGTATCCGGGTGATGTCCGTGGCCCCGAGCAGTTCTGGGAGCTGCTGACCAACGGCACCGACGTGATCTCCGGGTTCCCGACCGACCGTGGCTGGGAGGCGTTCGAGGAGGAGTCCGGCGGCAACTACGTTCGTGAGGGCGGCTTCGTCTATGACGTGGCCGATTTCGATTCGGGGTTCTTCGGGATCAATCCGCGTGAGGCGCTCGCCATGGACCCGCAGCAGCGGTTGCTCCTGGAGACCTCATGGGAGGCGATCGAGCAGGCCGGTCTGGCGCCGTCGTCGCTGCACGGCTCGGCCACGGGTGTGTTCATCGGGGCGAGTCATTCCGGCTACGAGGGTTTGCTGCCCACCGATGACAGCAGCCTGGACGGGTATCGTCTGACCGGCTCGGTGTCGTCGGTGGCGTCGGGTCGTATCTCGTACGTGCTGGGTCTGACCGGTCCTGCCGTCACCGTGGACACGGCCTGCTCCTCCTCGCTGGTGGCCCTGCACCAGGCGGTGAACGCGCTGCGTGGCGGTGAGTGCACGATGGCGTTGGCCGGCGGTGTCGCGGTGATGACCCTGCCGGGCGCGTTCATCGAGTTCGCCGAGCAGGGCGGGATGGCGTCCAGCGGCCGGAGCAAGGCGTTCTCCGACGACGCGGACGGGATCGGCTGGGGTGAGGGCGCCGGCATGATCCTGCTGGAGCGGTTGTCGGATGCCCGCCGTAACGGTCACCAGGTTCTCGCTGTCATCCGAGGTAGCGCCATCAACCAGGACGGTGCGTCGAACGGCTTGTCCGCCCCGAATGGTCCGTCGCAGCGGCGGGTGATCCGGGCGGCGCTGGCGAACGCACGACTGTCGGCGGCGGACGTGGACGTGGTGGAGGCGCACGGCACCGGCACGACGCTGGGCGATCCGATCGAGGCGGGTGCTCTGCTGGCCACGTACGGTCAGGAGAAGTCTGCTGATCGGCCGTTGTGGCTGGGCTCGGTGAAGTCGAACATCGGTCACCTGCAGACGGCCGCCGGCACCGCCAGTGTGATCAAGATGGTCCTGGCGCTGCAGAACAACCTCTTGCCGCGTACGTTGCACGCTGACACTCCGTCGTCGCAGGTCGACTGGTCGTCGGGTCATGTCGAGTTGTTGCAGCAGGCGCGGGAGTGGCCGGCTGGTGAGCGGGTGCGCCGGGCTGGTGTGTCGGCGTTCGGTGTCAGTGGCACCAACGTGCACGTGATCATCGAGGAGGCGCCGCCCGCGGAGGCGGTGGATTCCGCAAGCCGGCCGGCCAGGCCGGTGCTCGCCGCGGACCTGCCGGTGTGGCTGGTGTCCGGGCACAACGCCGCCGCGCTCGCGGGGCAGGCGGGTCGTCTGCGTGAGCATGTCGTGGCCCGTCCGGAGCTGCCGGTGAGTGATGTGGCGTGGTCCCTGGCGACTGGTCGATCGACGCACGACCATCGCGCCGTCGTCATCGGCGCCGACCGCGATGAGTTGCTGGCCGGTCTGGTGTCGGTGGCGACTGGTCAGCCGGCGGCCGGTGTGGTGACCGGTGAGGTTTCCCCTGGTGGTGTCGGGCGGACGGTGTTCGTGTTCCCCGGTCAGGGCTCGCAGTGGATCGGGATGGGCCGGGAGTTGGCGGAGTCGTCGCCGGTGTTCGCGGCGAGGTTGGCCGAGTGCGCGGCGGCCCTGGAGCCCTTCGTGGACTGGCAGCTGGATGACGTACTGGCTGGTCGTCATGGTTTTGAGTCCGCTGATGTGGTGCAGCCGGCGTTGTGGGCGGTGATGGTGTCGCTGGCTGCGGTGTGGCGTGCTGCCGGTGTCGACCCGGATGCGGTGGTGGGTCATTCGCAGGGTGAGATCGCGGCTGCTGCGGTGGCGGGGATCCTGTCGTTGGAGGACGCGGCCAAGGTTGTCGCGTTGCGCAGCCGGGCGTTGACGGCACTCGCCGGTCATGGCGGGATGCTGTCGATCGCGGAGTCGGTGGACGCGGTCCGGCGCAGGATCGCCTCCTTTGGTGATCGGCTGTCGATCGCGGCGGTGAACGGCCCGTCGGCGACAGTGGTCTCCGGTGAGCCGGGAGCGCTGCACGAGTTGCAGGCGGCCTGCGGTGATGCGGTGCGAACCCGGATGATCCCGGTGGACTACGCCTCGCACGGTCCGCAGGTCGAGCGGTTGCGGGACGAGATCCTGACTGTGCTGGACGGGATCGCGCCCGGTCCGGCGGCCATCCCGATGGTGTCGGCGCTGACCGGGCAGTGGCTGTCAGGGCCGGAGTTGGACGCCGGTTACTGGTACTCGTCGTTGCGGGAGACCGTGGAGTTCGACAGGGCCGCAAAGGTGCTGACCGATTCCGGTCACGGCGTGTTCGTGGAGGTCTCTCCGCATCCCGTCTTGATCCAGGCTGTTGACGCCGCTGTCACGGTGGNCAGTCTTCGTCGTGATGATGGTGGTGCGCGGCGTCTGATGGCGTCGTTCGCTGAGGCGTTCGTCAACGGCGTCGCCGTCGACTGGTCGATGGTGCTGGGCGGGGGGAGAACGGTCGGTCTACCGACGTACGCGTTCCAGCGGCGCCGGTTCTGGCCAGAGATGCCTGCCGTCTCGGCCCGATCGCTGGACGACTGGCGTTACCGGATCATCTGGCAGCTGTCGCAATCTGATGCGATCACACCGGCACTGTCCGGGACGTGGCTGGTGGTCGGCACCGATCCGGTCGGCCCGGCGGTCGCCGCGGCGCTCACGAGTCACGGCGCCGAGGTCGTCACGGTCGCCGGTGCGGACGGGTGGGATCCCGTCCGGCTGGCGGACGTGTCAGGAGTCGTGTCGCTGTTGGCTCTGGACGAGACTCCCGACGCCGACTACCCGTGGCTGGCCGCCGGTTTGGCCGCGACGGTGGATCTGGTGAAGAGCGTGCACCGCGCGGGAGCGCAGATCCCGTTGTGGCTGCTGACGCGTGGTGCGGTACAGACGGGTGCGGGTGAGTCGACGACCAGCCCGGCGCAGACGGCGGTGTGGGGTCTGGGCCGTGCGGTGGGTTTGGAGCGTCCCGAGCTCTGGGGTGGTCTGATCGATCTGTCGGAGGGGTTCGGCGGTGCGGCTCTGGTGTCGGTGCTGGCGGATGGCACTGAGGATCAGGTGGCTTTGCGGTCTGAGGGTGTGTTCCTGCGCCGTCTGGTTCGGGCTGAGACCCGTCGTGCGGTTCCTCGGGAGTGGTCGCCGCGGGGGACGGTGCTGCTCACCGGTGGCACCGGTTCGATCGGGGTGAGCATCGGTCCATGGCTGGCCGGGCGGGACACCGCGCGTGTGGTCCTGACATCCCGTTCCGGTCCGTCGGCGCCGAACGTCTCGGCGCTGGCCGCGTCGGTGGCCGAAGCGGGCACGGGTGTCGAGGTGATCAGCTGCGACCTGGGTGAAGCCGAGCAGGTGGCCGCGATGGTGTCCTGGATCGAGGAATCCGGCCCCGGCCTGTCGACGGTGTTGCACTCGGCAAATCTGCCTTATCTGGCGTGGGTGCAGGACACCGATCGTGAGGGTCTGGCCGCCGCGCTGGGAGCCAAGGCCGCCGGTGCTGTGCATCTCGATCAGGCCACCGCCGGCCTGGATGTTGACGAGTTCGTGTTGTTCTCGTCGATCTCGGCGACGTGGGGCAGTAACGATCACGGTGCCTACGCGGCCGGGAATGCGTTCCTGGACGGGTTCGCCGAGCAGCGGCGGGCGAGGGGTCTTCCCGCGACGTCGATCGCGTGGGGTGTGTGGGACAGCCGCGATTGGGATGCCGTCGATGCGGCGATGGCGCAGGGCGCGGGTGCGGTCACGCCGAGTCGTTTGCGTCGGCAGGGCATGAACTTCCTTGATATCGACCGGGCGCTGACCGCGTTGGGTGAGGTTCTGGCCGAGGACGAGACGTTCATCGCGGTCGCTGATGTGGAGTGGGAGAAGTTCGCTCCCGTCTTCCAGATGGCCCGGCCTCGTCCGCTGCTGGACACCATCGTCGAGGCGCGGGAGCCGGTGGATCCCGTCGCGGATTCGCAGGGCCGTGGTGAGTACGCCTCCCGGCTGGCCGCGATGTCCGCCACCGAGCGCCGGCGTGGGGTGATCGAGCTGGTCCGTTCACATGCCGCCGCGGTGCTGGGATACGGCGTGGGGGAGGAGGTCCCGGCCGAGCGCGCGTTCCGGGACGTCGGTTTCGACTCGCTGACCGCCGTCGAGCTGCGCAACCGGCTCAACACCGCGACCGGCCTGCGACTGCCCGCCACCGTCGTGTTCGACCACCCCAACCCGACGGCCCTGGCCGACGAACTCCTCGCCGAACTGTTCCACGGTGACCCGGTGGGGCACACCGCTGTGCTCGACGAGTTCGAGCGCCTGGCGGCCGGGCTCACACCACCGGACGACGCGACCCGCGCCGAGATCGTGGCCCGGCTGGAGGCGCTGACCCAGCGCTTCCGGGCCCAGCGGTCCGGTGCGGCGGACGAGGCGGAGCAGCAACGCGCACTGGAGGCGGCGTCCGCGGACGAACTGATCGCCCTCCTGGATGACGAACTGGACGATCCCGACTTCGCCTGACCCTCGGCCGGAAGTCCGGAACGCCACCCACTCCTGAAGCACCTCGAAGGGTATGACGCGATGCAGAACGACGAGAAACTCCTCGACTACCTGAAGCAGACCACCGCGAAGCTGCGCACCACGCGGGCCCGGCTGCGTGAGGTGACCGAGCGGGAGCGGGAGCCGATCGCCATCGTCGGGATGGCGTGCCGCTTCCCGGGAGGCGTCACCGACCCCGAGGAGCTCTGGGACCTGCTCGCCTCCGGTGGCGACGCCGTCGGTGACTTCCCCACCGACCGTGGCTGGGATCTCGGCGCGCTCTTCGACCCGGATCCGGCGGCGGTCTACACCAGCGATGTGTCCCGGGCCGGTTTCGTGTCCGGTGTGACCGACTTCGACGCCGGCTTCTTCGGGATCAGTCCGCGCGAGGCGATGGCGATGGACCCGCAGCAGCGGCTGCTGCTGGAGACGTCGTGGGAGGCGCTCGAACGGGCCGGCATCGACCCGGCCTCGCTGAAGGGCTCGGACACCGGCGTGTTCGCGGGGGCCGCGCCCTCCGGATACCCCGGCGGGGGCGACATCTCCGGATCGGAGGCACACCTGATCACCGGTACGGCGATGAGTGTGCTGTCCGGGCGGATCTCGTACACGCTCGGGCTGGTCGGGCCGGCCGTCTCGGTGGACACGGCCTGTTCGTCCTCGCTGGTCGCGGTGCACCTGGCGGCGCAGGCACTGCGTGCCGGGGACTGCTCGATGGCACTGGCCGGCGGGGTGACCGTGATCGTCGGGCCGGGCGAGTTCGTGGGCTTCTCGGCGCAGAGCGCGCTGGCGGCGGACGGGCGGTGCAAGGCGTTCGGTGCGGACGCGGACGGGATGGGTCTGGCCGAGGGGGCGGGCGTACTCGTACTGGAAAGGCTCTCGGAGGCTCGCCGCAAGGGGCATCGGGTGCTCGCCGTGATCCGCGGTGGCGCGTACAACCAGGACGGTGCCTCCAACGGTCTGTCGGCGCCCAACGGCCCGTCGCAGCGGCGGGTCATCCGTGCCGCGCTGGCCAACGCGCGGCTGACCGCGGCCGACGTGGATGTGGTCGAGGGGCATGGCACGGGCACCACACTGGGCGATCCGATCGAGGCGCAGGCGCTGCTGGCGACCTACGGCCAGGGCCGTCCCGCGGACCGTCCGCTGTGGCTGGGTTCGATCAAGTCGAACATCGGCCACGCCCAGCAGGCGGCGGGGGTGGCGGGCATCATCAAGATGGTGCTCGCGATGCGGCACGGTGTGCTTCCGGCCACGTTGCACGCGGAGCGGCCCACCCCGCACGTCGACTGGTCGGCCGGCCGGGTGAGCCTGCTGCGGGAGGCGGTGGCCTGGCCCACCGGCGACCGGCCGCGTCGTGCCGGGGTGTCGGCGTTCGGGATCAGCGGCACCAACGCCCACCTCATCATCGAGGAGGCGCCGGCCGAAGAGCCGGTGGAGGTCCCCGCCCAAGAACCGGTGGAGACCCCGGCCGGGGCGGCGGGGCGGCTTCCGCTTCTGCGCCCGGACCTGGCGGCCGTACCGTTCGTGGTCTCCGGACGGTCCGCCGCCGCGCTCGCCGACCAGGCGGAACGCCTGCGGGTGCACGCCCTGATGCGCCCGGAGCACGGGACCACCGCGATCGCGCGGGCGCTCGCCACCAGCCGCACCGCGTTCGAGCACCGTGCCGTGGTGCTGGGCGCCGACCGGGACGAGCTGCTGGCGGGACTGGCGTCGGTGGCGACCGGTGAGCCCGCGCCCGGTGTGGTGACCGGTTCGCCGGCCGCCGTCGACGGCAAGACGGTGTTCGTCTTCCCCGGCCAGGGCAGTCAGTGGATCGGGATGGGCCGGGAGTTGGCTGGGGAGTCGCCGGTGTTCGCGGCGAGGTTGGCCGAGTGTGCGGCGGCTTTGGAGCCGTTCGTGGACTGGCGACTGGATGACGTACTGGCTGGTCGTCATGGTTTTGAATCTGCTGACGTCGTGCAGCCGGCGTTGTGGGCGGTGATGGTTTCTTTGGCTGCGGTGTGGCGTGCCGCGGGTGTGGAGCCGGATGCGGTGGTGGGTCATTCGCAGGGTGAGATCGC
>NZ_JBNZCE010000084.1:0-6885 GCF_050589265.1 Actinoplanes sp. G11-F43 | reverse complement strand
CTCGGTGGCGAAGCAGGTCACCACGACGGTGTCGCAGGCGCCGACCGAGCCGATCGCGATCGTCGGCATGGCCTGCCGCTATCCGGGCGGGATCAGCAGCCCCGAAGAGCTGTGGGAACTGCTGATCAACGACGGCGACGCCATCACGGGTTTCCCGGCGGATCGTGGTTGGGCCACCGAGGCGCTGTTCGACCCGGACCCGGACTCCGGCGGCACCTACGTGACCGAGGGCGGTTTCATCACCGGGATGGCCGAGTTCGACGCCGACTTCTTCGGGATCAGCCCGCGTGAGGCCCTCGCGATGGACCCCCAGCAGCGGTTGCTGCTGGAGACCTCGTGGGAGGCGATCGAACGGTCGGGCATCGATCCGGCCGCGTTGAAGGGTGCCGGGGTAGGCGTCTTCGTGGGTGCGGCCACGTCCGGTTATCTCGACGCGGCGAGCGCTGATCCGGACACCCAGGCACACCTGATCACCGGCAACGCGCTCAGTGTGATGTCCGGCCGGATCTCGTACACCCTGGGCCTGGTCGGTCCGGCGATCTCCGTCGACACCGCCTGTTCCTCGTCTCTGGTGGCCCTGCACCAGGCGGTGACCGCGCTGCGCGGCGGCGAGTGCTCGATGGCGCTGGCCGGTGGCGTGATGGTGATGGCCGACCCGATGGAGTTCGTCGGCTTCTCCCGGATGCGGGTGCTCGCCTCCGACGGGCGGTGCAAGGCGTTCGCGGAGGGCGCGGACGGCATGGCCATCGCCGAGGGTGCCGGCATGGTGATGCTGGAGCGGCTCTCCGACGCCCGCCGCAACGGCCACCCGGTGCTGGCGGTGATCCGCGGCAGCGCGGTCAACCAGGACGGCGCCTCCAACGGCCTGTCCGCGCCGAACGGCCCCGCACAGCAGCGGGTGATCGGCGCGGCGCTGGCGAACGCGCGGCTGTCGGCGGCGGACGTCGACGTGGTCGAGGCTCACGGTACCGGCACCGAGCTGGGCGACCCGATCGAAGCCGGTGCTCTCCTGGCCACCTACGGCGAGGACCGGCCGGCCGGCGGTGAGCCGTTGTGGATCGGTTCGATCAAGTCGAACATCGGGCACGCGCAGCAGGCCGCGGGTGTCGCTGGTGTGATCAAGATGGTGATGGCGCTGCAGAACCGGAAACTGCCGCGCACTCTGTACGCCGAGACGCCCTCGTCACATGTCGACTGGTCGTCGGGTCATGTCGAACTGTTGTCGCAGCCGCGGGACTGGCCGACCGGCGAGCGGGTGCGCCGGGCTGGTGTGTCGGCGTTCGGGATCAGCGGCACCAACGCCCACCTGATCCTGGAGGAGGCGCCGCCGGAGGCCGAGGTGCCGCGCACCGAGACGCAGCCGCTGCTCACCGGCCCGGTCGCGGCATGGCCGGTGACGGGCCGTGGCGCCGCCGCGCTCGCCGGCCAGGCCGGCCGTCTGCGGGAGCACGTGCTGGCCCGGCCGGAACTGCCGGTCGACGCGGTGGCGTGGTCGCTGGCCACCACCCGGTCGGAGTTCGAGCACCGGGCCGTGGTCCTCGGCACCGGCCGTGACGAGTTCCTGACCGGCCTGTCGGCGCTGGCCGGTGGACGGCCGGGCACCACGGTGGTGACCGGTGCGGTGGACCCGGCCGGGATCGGCCGTACCGTCTTCGTCTTTCCCGGCCACGGCAGCCAGTGGGTCGGCATGGGCCGCGAACTGGCCGGGCACTCACCGGTCTTCGCCGCCAGACTCGCCGAGTGCGCGGCGGCCCTGCGGCCCTACGTGGACTGGGAACTGGACGACGTCCTGGCCGGCCGGCACGACTTCGACGCCGCCGACGTACTCCAGCCGGCCGTGTGGGCGGTGAGCGTCTCCCTGGCCGCGGTCTGGCAGGCCGCCGGTGTGGAACCGGACGCCGTCGTCGGGCACTCGCTCGGCGAGATCGCCGCGGCCACCGTGGCCGGGGTGCTGTCCCTCGCCGACGGTGCGAAGGTCGCCGGGCTGCGAGCCCGGGCACTGCGGACCCTGGACGGCCGCGGCGGCATGCTGTCCGTCGCCGAACCCGCCGACGCGGTACGCCGCAGACTCGCCCCGTTCGGTGCACGGCTCTCCATCGCCGCGGTCAACGGCCCGGCGGCGACAGTGCTCTCCGGTGACGGCGACGCCCTGGACGAGTTCGTCGCCACCTGCCCCGCGGACATCCGGACCTCGAGGATCCCGATCGGGTACGCCTCACACAGCGCCCAGGTGGAGGAACTGCGTACCAGCATCCTCGACGCGCTGGCCGGCATCGTCCCCGGACAGGCGCGGATCCCGGTGCTGTCGGCGATGACCGGGCAGTGGCTGACCGGCCCCGAGATGGACGCCACCTACTGGTACTCCTCGCTGCGTGAGCCGGTGGAGTTCGGCCGCGCCGTCCGTGTCCTGGCGGAGTCCGGGCACGGGGTGTTCGTGGAGACGTCGGCGCACCCGGCACTGATCCAGGCGGTCAGTGCCAACCTGGAGGACCGCGACCCGATCGTGGTGGGCACGCTGCGCCGCGACGACGGCGGCCCGGCGCGGCTGCTGACCTCGTTCGCCCGGGCGTACGTGCGCGGCGTCCCGGTCCGCTGGCCGGTGCTGGCGGGTGCCGGCACGACGGTGGACCTTCCGACGTATGCGTTCCAGCACCGGCGCTTCTGGCCCCGCCCGGCCGAACCGGCGGCGCTGTCGACGCTCGGCGCCACCGCCGCCGAGGCCGGCTTCTGGGCCGCCGTCGAGCGCGGCGACGCCGGCACCCTGGCGGATCTGCTCGGGGTGGGCGACGCCGGGATCGACCTGAACGCGCTGACCGCATGGCGCCGCCGGGAACGCGCCGACGCGGCGGTGGCCGACTGGCGCTATCGCGTCACCTGGGCGCCGGTGACCGCCGCCCCGGCCGTACTCACCGGAAAGTGGCTGGTGGTCGGGGCCGGCGTGGACGCCGACGCGATCGCCGCGGTGCTCGCCGAACGCGGCGCCGACGTGGAGACCGTCGCCGGCCCGGACCTCCTCGGCCCGCCGGCCGCCGACGCGGCCGGTGTCGTCTCGGTGTTGGCACTGTCCGAGGACACCCACCCGGAACACCCGATCGTGCCGGCTGGACTGTTCGACACGGTACGACTGCTGCGGGCCCTGGGCGACCAGGGGGCGACCGCGCCACTGTGGGTGCTGACCCGTGGCGCGGTGGGCACCGGCACCGGCGAACCCGCCGTCAACCTCGCCCAGGCCGAGGTGTGGGGCCTGGGCGTCACCGCCGGGCTGGAACTCGCCGGCCGCTGGGGCGGCCTGATCGACCTGCCCGAGGTCCTGGACGCGCGGGCCGGCGCCCGGCTGGTGTCGGTCCTGGCCGACGGCGGCGAGGACCAGGTGGCACTGCGCCCGCGCGGCATTCTGGGCCGCCGGCTCGACCACGCCGACCGGCCGGTGGTACGCCACACCTGGACCCCGGCCGGCGCGGTGCTCGTCACCGGCGGCACCGGCGGGGTCGGCGCGATCACGGCCCGCTGGTCGGTGGAACGCGGCGCCACCCGGATCGTGGCGACCAGCCGGTCCGGGCCGGCCGCCCGGGGCGTCCCCGAACTGGCCGCCGAGATGGCCCGGTCCGGCGCCGCGGTCGACGTGGTGGCGTGCGACGCCGGTGACCGGGCCGCGGTCACCGGACTGCTGCGGTGGATCGACGGGTCCGGCGCCCCGCTCTCCTCGATCGTGCACGCCGCCGGACTGGGCGGCGCCGGCCCGGTCGACGAGAACCAGCCCACCGACCTGGAGCGGATGCTGTCGGCGAAGGCCGGCGGCGCCGCACTCCTGGACGAGCTGACCGCCGGTCGCGAACTGGACGCGTTCGTCATGTTCTCCTCCGGCGCGGCGGCCTGGGGCAGTGGACGGCTGAGCGCGTACGCGGCGGCCAACGCCTACCTCGACGCCCTGTGCGACAACCGCCGCTCCCGGGGGCTGGCGGCCACCTCCATCGCCTGGGGAGTGTGGGACAACGTGGGCATGGCGGCCAGCGACGGCGGCGCCCGCCTGCTGACCTACGGTATGGAGGGCATCGACGCGGACCGTGGGATGCGCATCCTCGGCCAGGCACTCGACGGGGACGAGGGATCACTGGCGGTCTCCGGCTTCGACTGGCCGCGGTTCGTCCCGACGTACACCCTCTACCGCCCGAGTCCGCTGCTGTCCGACCTGCCCGAGGTGCGGGCGGTGCTCGCCGCCGAGACCACGGCGGAGATCGGCGGCCCGGCCGAGACCCGAGGATCAGAACTCGCCGTACGCCTGCGCGCCATGCCGGAGGCCGAGCAGCGACAGTGGCTGACCGGGATGGTGCGTGAGCACGCCGCGACGGTGCTGGGACACGAGTCGGCCGAAGCCGTACCGCCGCAGCGGGCCTTCAAGGACCTGGGTTTCGACTCGGCCGGCGCGGTGGAGCTGCGCAACCTGCTGTCGTCGGCGGCCGGGGTGCGACTGCCGTCGACCCTGGTGTTCGACTACCCGAACGCGGTCGCCCTGGCCGAGTTCATCCGTGCGGAGCTGCTCGGATCCGGTGAATCCGACAGCACGGTGCGGGTGGTGGCGGCGGCCGGTGGCGAGCCGATCGCGATCGTCGGCATCGGCTGCCGGTACCCCGGTGACGTCGACAGCCCCGACCGGTTCTGGGAACTGCTGACCAGCGGTACGGACGCGATCTCCGGGTTCCCGGCCGACCGAGGCTGGGAGGCCTTCGAGGAGGAGTTCGGCGGCGAGGCGGCCCGATCCGGCCGCACCTACGTACGACAGGGTGGTTTCGTCTACGACGCCGCCACCTTCGACGCGGACTTCTTCGGCATCAATCCGCGTGAGGCCCTGGCGATGGATCCACAGCAGCGGTTGCTCCTGGAGACGTCGTGGGAGGCGATCGAGCGGGCCGGTCTGGCGCCGTCGTCGCTGCACGGTTCGGCGACCGGTGTGTTCATCGGCGCCAGCGGATCCGGCTACGAGAGCAGCCTCCCGATCGACGACTCGAGCCTGGACGGCTACCGGATGACCGGGTCGGTCTCCTCGGTGGCCTCCGGCCGGATCTCGTACGTCCTCGGGCTGACCGGTCCCGCCGTGACCGTGGACACCGCCTGTTCGTCGTCGCTGGTCGCCCTGCACCAGGCCACACAGGCGCTGCGGGCCGGTGAGTGCACGATGGCGCTGGCCGGCGGGGTCGCGGTGATGAGTTCGCCCGGCGCGTTCATCGAGTTCTCCACGCAGGGCGGAATGGGTTCCAGCGGTCGGTGCAAGGCGTTCTCCGACGAGGCGGACGGGATCGGCTGGGGTGAGGGCGCCGGCATGATCCTGCTGGAGCGGCTGTCGGATGCCCGGCGTAACGGCCATCAGGTCCTGGCGGTGATCCGGGGTAGTGCGGTGAACCAGGATGGTGCGTCGAACGGCTTGTCGGCGCCGAATGGTCCGTCGCAGCGGCGGGTGATCCGGGCGGCGTTGGCGAACGCGCAGGTGACGGCGGCGGACGTGGATGTGGTCGAGGCGCATGGCACGGGTACGTCCCTCGGCGACCCGATCGAGGCGGGCGCACTCCTGGCCACATATGGTCAGGAGCGTCCGAGTGCGGATCGGCCGTTGTGGCTGGGCTCGGTCAAGTCGAACATCGGGCACACCCAGCAGGCGGCGGGCGTCGCCGGTGTGATCAAGATGGTGCTGGCCATGCGACATGGCCTGGTGCCGCCGACATTGCACGCCGGGACGCCGTCGACGCATGTCGACTGGTCGTCGGGTCATGTCGAGTTGTTGTCGCAGGCGCGGGATTGGCCGGCCGGTGAGCGGGTGCGCCGGGCTGGTGTGTCGGCGTTCGGGATCAGCGGCACCAACGTCCACGTGATCCTGGAGGAGACGCCCACCACCGCCGGGACGGCCGCGCACGAGGCCCCTCCCGCGGTATTGCCGGACGCGGACCCGGCGTGGATCCTCTCCGGCCACGGCGCGGCGGCGCTGGCCGGGCAGGCCGGTCGGCTGCGCGAGCACGTGGTGGCCCGGCCGGAGTTGCCGGTCGGGGATGTCGGGTGGTCGCTGGCCACATCACGGTCGATGTTCGAGCACCGGGCGGTGGTCGTCGGTGCCGGCCGTGATGAGTTGCTGACCGGGCTGGTGTCGGTGGCGACGGGTCAGCCGGCGGCTGGGGTGGTGGCCGGTGAGGTTTCCCCTGGTGGTGTCGGGCGGACGGTGTTCGTGTTCCCCGGTCAGGGCTCGCAGTGGATCGGCATGGGCCGGGAGCTGGCCGACTCATCCCCGGTGTTCGCGGCGCGTCTGGCCGAGTGCGCGGCGGCTTTGGAGCCGTTCGTGGACTGGCGACTTGATGACGTACTGGCTGGTCGTCACGATTTTGAATCTGCTGATGTGGTGCAGCCGGCGTTGTGGGCGGTGATGGTGTCGCTGGCTGCGGTGTGGCGTGCTGCCGGTGTGGAGCCGGATGCGGTGGTGGGTCATTCGCAGGGTGAGATCGCCGCTGCTGCGGTCGCGGGGATCCTGTCGCTGGAAGACGCGGCGAAGGTTGTCGCGTTGCGGAGTCGGGCTTTGACGGTTCTCGCCGGTCATGGCGGGATGCTGTCGATCGCGGAGTCGGTGGACGCGGTCCGGCGCAGGATCGCCTCCTTTGGTGATCGGCTGTCGATTGCTGCGGTGAACGGCCCGTCGGCGACCGTGGTCTCCGGTGAGCCTTCGGCGTTGCGTGGGCTGGAGGCCGCCTGTGGTGATGCGGTGCGGACCCGGATGATCCCGGTGGACTATGCCTCGCATGGTCCGCAGGTCGAGCAGTTGCGGGACGAGATCCTGGCTGTTCTGGGAGGCATCACTCCTACTGCGGCGGAGATCCCGATGGTGTCGGCGCTGACCGGCGACTGGCT
>NZ_JBNZCE010000083.1:0-3273 GCF_050589265.1 Actinoplanes sp. G11-F43 | reverse complement strand
TGTGGCGACGTATATGTTGCATCGGCCGAGTCGGTTGTTGTCGTTGTTGCCGGAGGCGGTGGCGGCGCAGCAGACCGACACCACACCGGAGATCCAGGACTCGTCCGCCCCCCGGACCCCGCTGGTCGAGCGCCTGACCGCGCTGCCACCGGCCGAGCGCAGGGCCGGGATCGAGGCGGTGATGCGTGCCGAGGCGGCCGCCGCGCTCGGGCACGCCGACGCCGGCGAGGTGGACCCGCATCAGGCGTTCCGGGACATGGGCTTCGACTCGATCATGGCGGTGGCGCTGCGTGACCGGCTCCGGGAACTCACCGGGCTGCGGCTGCCGTCCACTCTGATCTTCGACCATCCCACCGTCGCGGTGCTGTCCGAGATGCTGCACGGAGCGCTCTTCGGTGTCGCCGAGCCGGTGGCCGGCACGGCCGTCGTGCCGATCCGGGCGGTGTCCGGCGACGATGCCGGCGACCCCATCGTGATCGTCGGGATGGCCTGTCGTTTCCCGGGTGGTGCCAGCACGCCGGAGCGGCTCTGGCAGATCCTCGCCGAGGGCATCGACGCGATCAGCCCCTTCCCCGACTACCGGGGCTGGGACCTGCCGACCGCCTTCGGCCGGGAGGGTGGCTTCCTGCACGACGCCGCCGACTTCGACGCGCCGTTCTTCGGCATCGGGCCGAACGAGGCGATGGCGATGGACCCGCAGCAGCGGCTGCTGCTGGAGACGTCGTGGGAGGCGCTGGAGCGCGCCGGCATCGACCCGACCACCCTGCGCGGTTCGCGTACCGGGGTGTTCGTGGGCGGCTGGATGCAGCTCTACAGCCAGGCGCTCGTCGGCAGCACGACCAGCGTCAACCTGACCACCCCGGTCAGCGACGGCGGCGCGGTGCTGGCCGGCCGGGTCTCCTACATCCTCGGGCTGGAGGGCCCCTCGCTCGCCATCGACACGGCCTGCTCCGCCTCGCTCGCCGCCCTGCACCTGGCCTGCCAGGCGCTGCGCGCCGGTGAGTGCGATCTGGCCCTGGCCGGTGGCGTCACGGTGATGGCCTCGCCGGGGCCGTTCGCCTTCGGATCCGCGCTCGGGCTGGCCGAGAACGGGCGCAGCAAGGCGTTCTCCGCATCCGCCGACGGGATGGGCATGGGCGAGGGCGCCGGGATGCTGGCCGTGGAACGGCTGTCCGACGCGCGCCGTCGCGGACACCCGGTGCTCGCCGTGGTCCGCGGCAGCGCGGTCAACCAGGACGGCGCCTCCAACGGCTTCACCGCGCCCAGCGGCCCGGCCCAGCAGCGGGTGATCCGTGCCGCGCTGGCCTCCGGCGGGCTGACGCCCGAGCAGGTCGACGTGGTCGAGGCGCACGGCACGGGCACCGAGCTGGGCGACCCGATCGAAGCGGGTGCGCTGCTGGCGACGTACGGCCAGGGCCGTCCCGCGGACCGTCCGCTGTGGCTGGGTTCGATCAAGTCGAACATCGGCCACGCACAGGGTGCGGCGGGCGTCGCCGGGATCATGAAGATGGTGCTGGCGATGCGCCACGGGGTGCTGCCGCGGACCCTGCACGCCGACGAGCCGTCCACCGAGATCGACTGGGAGTCGGGGCGGGTCCGGTTGCTGACCGAGGCCCGGCCCTGGCCGGCGTCCGAGCATCGGCCGCGTCGCGCCGGGATCTCCGGCTTCGGCATCAGCGGCACCAACGCCCACGTCATCGTGGAGGAACCGCCCGCCGCGCCGCCGGCCCCGGCGGCCGGCCCGGACCGGTCCGGGCCGGCCGACGCGAAGCCGGCGCTGCTGGCCGCCGGACTCGGCGTCACCGCCTGGCCGCTGTCCGCGCGGGTGCCCGAGGCGCTGGCCGAACAGGCCGGCCGGATGCTGCCGCTCGCCCTGGACCCGGCGGGCGCCGACCCCGCCGCGGTCGCGCACGCCCTGGTCACCGGCCGGAGCCAGTTCCGGCACCGGGCCGTGGTCGTCGGCTCCGGTGGCGCCGCGCTCGCCGGCCGTCTCTCCGACGTCGCCGAGGGACGCCCGGACGACATGGTCGCGGTCGGGTCCGTGCCGGCCGGTGGTCCCGGCCGTACCGTTTTCGTCTTTCCCGGCCAGGGGTCGCAGTGGGACGGGATGGGCCGGCAGCTGCTGGACGAGTCACCGCTGTTCGCGGCCGAGTTCGCCGCCTGCGCGGCGGCCCTGCGGCCACACGTCACGTGGGACCCGTACGCGGTGCTGCGCCAGGACGAGGGCGCGCCCTCGGTCGAGGAGACCGAGGTGCTGCAGCCGATGCTGTGGGCCGTGATGGTGTCACTGGCCGCGGTGTGGCGGGCGGTGGGCGTACACCCCGATGTGGTCGTCGGCCACTCGCAGGGTGAGGTGGCGGCGGCGACGGTGGCCGGCGTGCTCTCCCTGGAGGACGCCGCGCGGGTGGTGGCGGTCCGGGCGCGGCTGCTGGCCGGGCTGAACGTCGAGGGCGGGATGCTGTCGGTGGTGATGCCGGCCGCCGAGGTCGCGCGGCTGCTGGCGCGGTGGGGCGACCGGCTGTCGATCGCCGCGGTGAACTCCCCGCGGGCCACCGTGGTCTCCGGAGAACCCGGCGCGCTGCTGGAGTTCGAGCGGGAGCTGCGGGCCCGGCGGGTGATGCGCTGGCGCGTTCCGGTGACCGGTTTCGTCGCCCATTCGTGCCTGGTCGAGCCGCTGGCCGAGAAGCTGCCCGCGGCGCTGGCCGGTATTCGTGCCCGTACCGGCACGGTCCCGTTCTTCTCCACCGTGGAGGGACGGCTGGTCGACGGCTCGGAGCTGGGCCCGGACTACTGGTACGCGAACGTGCGCCGTGGCGTGCGGTTCGCCGAGGCGGTCGAGGTGCTGGCCGGGTCCGGGCACCGCGGCTTCGTCGAGATCTCCGCGCACCCGGTGCTGCTGACCGCCGTGGAGGAGGTGCTGACGCCGCGGGCCGACCTGCCCGATCCCGTGCTGATCGACACGTTGCGTCGTGGTGATGGTGGGGTGGGTCGGTTGTTGCGGTCGTTGGGTGAGGCGTGGGTGTGTGGGTTGTCGGTGGGTTGGGGTGTGGTGGTGTCGGGTGGTGGTGGGTTGGTGGAGTTGCCGACGTATGCGTTTCAGCGTCGGCGTTTTTGGCCGGAGTATGCGGTGGTGGGTGGGGTTGAGGGGTGGCGTTATGGGGTTGGTTGGGAGTTGTTGGGTGGGGTGTCGGGTGGTGGGTTGTCGGGTGTGTGGTTGGTGGTGTGTTCGGGGTCGGGTGTGGGTTTGGCGGGTGAGGTGGGTCGTGTGTTGGG
>NZ_JBNZCE010000082.1:0-3722 GCF_050589265.1 Actinoplanes sp. G11-F43 | reverse complement strand
TCGCCCGTGCCAACCGACGCGCCGACCGCCGATCACACGACCTCATCACCGCTGTGACCAGCAGTTACCCCAGAACGCAATGACCCTGGCTCCGGGCCGAGGCCGCCGAGACCAAGTCGCGAGCCGGCAGGCGACGGATCGGGCTTCCCGAACAACTCGTCTCGCTGTTGCAGCAGCACCAGAAGGACCAGGAAGCCGACCGTGATAAGGCAGGGCAACTATGGAGCGAGGGTGGCTGGGTATTTGCAGGGCCGACCGGAGGTCCCCTGAATCCGCGTACGGACTGGACGGAATGGAAACGCCTTCTCAAAACTGCAGGTCTTCGAGACGGCAGGCTCCACGACGCCCGGCATACCGCCGCGACAGTGCTGCTCATTCTGGAGGTAGCCGAACGTGCCGTGATGGGGATCATGGGCTGGTCCAACTCCGCAATGGCGAAGCGCTACCAGCACATCACTGAACAGGTACGTCGTGACGTGGCCGAGCGGGTCGGCGGTCTCCTGTGGAAGTCGTCCGCGCCGGCGAAGTCCTACTATTGAGGCACTAAATGGACAGCAAGGCGGCGCCAACAGAATGGAAAGCGCCGCCTTGCCGTTCTAACCATACTCACGTTCGCAGCTCAGCCATGCGCTAAGTAATTTCCGCACCGGCACGTTCGCTCAGCTCCCTGACGTATACTAAATACGTGACTTAGGTCTACGCCAAGGTTTGCGTGAATTTTGCGATTGACGCCGAGAGGCAGCTTTCAATAAAATGATCCACCTCGGGCCAGATGGCATCCAAAGTGAGATCTCCGGTAATTGGAACCTGATCAAATTCACTCGGCTCAAATAGCCACTCGTAGGCCGGAGCCTGCCCTTCCCCATCAACAAATAGGCGCTCCGCCTGAATTAAGACGGAACCAATTCCCGTGTCGCCCGAACCGACGCGAACTACAGCCACAAGAAATCGCATCCGCTCCTCAAGGAGTCTCATAGTTAGAGCATTCCACCAGGACCCCTCTGAGAGGTTTGCGAAGAATTGATGGTGCCGCGCTAGCTTGACTAGCTGTCCATGAAATTGAAGCGCCTCAGGAGTTCCGACATTCGCACGCCTGATCCACACGTTCGCGCTTGTATCGTTCGAACGGAATGTCTGCTCAAGCTCCGGCGCCAAAGCTTTCAGCTTCGCCTCAATTCTGTCGCTGACCTTGAGAGCCAGCTTCGCCAACGCCTCCGACTTCTGCCGACGATTCGCTTGTTGAAGATCTGCAAGTTTCGCCGCTGCGGCTCGAGCGACTTCGAGCACCGATCCAGTGGACAGTGGCTGCAGGGGGGCCTGGAACTGCCGGATCATGGCTTGCCGCTCAAGATCGGCGAGAAGCAGGATGAGCGGCTCAAGGTCACCATCATTCGCTGCATCAAGCTGGTTGATGTAGTGCGAACGGGTATCGCGCCCGACTACCAGCGGCGCATAGTGCGCCCTGAGTAGCTCCAGCAGAACCAACGCCCGTGCGACCCTGCCATTACCATCCTGGAAAGGATGGATTGAGATGAAGCGATGATGCAACCATGCCGCACGAATTATAGGATGCGAGTCGTCGTCTTCATAGAATCGAACTAGCGACTCCATCTGATCTTGCACTCTCAGTGGTGGGCAGTATTCGAGAGTAGATCCATCGGGTCGTGTCACATGGTTTGCGTCCGTTTTCCATTCACCGTGCAGAAGTTCGACCTTAACTGGATTCCCTAGAGTGTCGGTAGCGTCGTACGTAAGTTGATTTCGAGTGATGAGTGCATGCAACTCTCGAACAAAAGAAATCGAGAACGGCCGCTCACCTCTCGCCGACTCACTGACGAACTCTAGCGCCTCGTACTGATCCTTGATCACGGAAAGAGCCTCGGCACCAACCGAGCCACCAGTTCGCTCAATCACACCCTGGCTGATACCTTCAGCTACGAGCGCTTCCGTGACACCCCACTCCACGTCATAGAGCTTCTCAATGATCCCGGTCTCGATGGCGTGTGACCGCAGCGCCCTGAGTCGCGTTTCCTGAAAGCTCTCAGGATCATTCTTAGCAGCTTCCTGCCACGCGTGTTGGAGTGGCTCCAACTTCCTCAGAGAACTCGTCGTTCGCTCGCTTACTTCGGGAACCCCGGTGATCTCTTCCCAGAGATGATCTTTAAGCGCCACGCCCTCATCGTACTGAAATTAGCGAGTGGTCGGTGTGCTACTGGGGAGCATGACGATCGAACTCTCATCATGCGAGCAGTGATCTCGCTGTCGCGGCACACCAGGCGAGCGTCTGCGCAGGATATTGAGGTGGATCGGCCTTCTCGATAGCCCTACCCTTCACTTCGTGAACACCGAGGATCAACGCCTCTACGAACGGCTACTCAAGATGTTGGACCGCCTTGATCCGTG
Organism: Actinoplanes sp. G11-F43; assembly: GCF_050589265.1. NCBI lineage: Bacteria > Bacillati > Actinomycetota > Actinomycetes > Micromonosporales > Micromonosporaceae > Actinoplanes > Actinoplanes sp. G11-F43. The sequence continues at coordinate 1,319 of NZ_JBNZCE010000082.1, read as the reverse complement.
GCTTGCCCGTTGCGCCGGGGACAAGCCAGGCTTTGAGGACCCTGACCCTCGCAGCTCGCTTCGAGGTGATGACGCCCGCCTACACCGGGTCTGCTGCACCGATAGGTGACAGGTCAAGTCACGCGGCCTGACTGGCCGGTGGGGTCATGATGGTCTCGTACTCGATAGGGGTCAACCGGGACAAGCCTCGTTGGCGTCGTCGGCGGTGGTAGGTCCGTTCGATCCAGGTGACGATGGCGGTCCTCAGTTGCTGCCGGGTGGTCCAGGTCCGGCGGTCGAGGATGTTGTTCTGCAGCAGGCCGAAGAAGGACTCCATGGCGGCGTTGTCGCCGGCGGCGCCGACGCGGCCCATCGATCCGATCATGTGGTGCTGGTTCAGCGCACGGACAAATTTCCGGCTGCGAAATTGCGACCCGCGGTCGGTGTGCAACACGCAACCGGCCACGTCACTGCGCCGGGAGACGGCGTTGTGCAGGGCGTTGATGGCCAGCCGCGATTTCATCCGTGAGTCGATGGAGTAGCCGACGATCCGGTTGGACCACACGTCTTTGATCGCGCAGAGGTAGAGCTTGCCCTCACCGGTGCGGTGTTCGGTGATGTCGGCCAGCCACAACCGGTTGGGGCCGTCGGCGGTGAAATCGCGTTTGACGAGGTCGTCGTGCACCGGCGGGCCGGGCCTGCCGCCCTTGCCGCGCCGCCGTCGGCGGCTGAACGTGCTCCACCAGCCCATGCCGGAGCAGATCTTCCAGGCGGTGCGCTCGGTCATCGGCCGGTCGGCGGCGCGGGCTTCGTCGGCCAGGAACCGGTAGCCGAACTCGGGATCGTCACGATGGGCGTCGAACAAGGCGTCCGCCCGGTAGGCCTGGGTCAGTTCGGCGTCGGTGACCGGGCGGGCCAGCCACCGGTAGTAAGGCTGTCGAGCGATCTGTAATACCCGGCACGTCACCGTAACGGGTATCCCGTCGGCGGCCAGCTCGTTCACGAGCGGGTAGAGCCTTTTCCCGGCAGGTTCGCCTGCGACAGATACGCCGCGGCCCGCCGCAGGACCTCGTTCTCCTGTTCGAGGAGCTTGATCCGCTTCCGGGCCTCGCGCAGCTCGGCCGAGTCACTGCCACTGACGCCAGGCCTGACGCCGGTGCCGGTGTCGGCCTGGCGCAGCCATTTGAACAGCGTCATCGGGTGGACCCCGAAGTCCTTGGCGATCTGTTCCACCGTCACACCCGGGTCCCGGAGCCCTATTCAAAACCTCGCTCAGGCCCTTGCCCGGTAGATCTCAAGATTCGTGACGGTCCGTAGTACGTCGGGAAACTCGGAGATCC
>NZ_JBNZCE010000081.1:0-7742 GCF_050589265.1 Actinoplanes sp. G11-F43 | reverse complement strand
GGAGCCCTATTCAGAACGCGGCGGTCGTTTTTCATGGTCCCGCGTCTGGGTGACGATGCGTAACGGCGGTCGTCCGATGAGGGTTCGCCTGGGTTGTGTGGACTCAGGAGTACCTCGGTGGACGACCGCCGCGTAGTGAGCGTATGACCGGGATGCGTCCGGACCAACTCACGGCGTTGATTCTGGCGGTGTCCACTCTTGTGGGTGACTGGCAGCCGAGGGAGGGCCGTCGCAAGGTTCTGGACCTGCATCGGGCGGTGGTGCTGACCTTGTTCCTGCTGCGGCATGACAACGTCCAGGACGTCGCGGGTGAGTTGTTCGGGTGTTCGCAGTCGACGGTGTCGCGGGTGTTCCGCACGATCAGGCCGTTGTTGGAGCAGGCCACGGCCGAGGTCGCCGCGCAGGCGGTGCAGCGGGCCCGGCTGGGCGCGGTGCTGCTGGACGGGTTCGTCGCACCGACCGGCGAACGCGCCGATCGTACGGACCTGTTCTCCGGCAAGCATCGCCTGTCCGGGATGAATGTGCAGGTCATCGCTGACCTCGACGGCAGGCTGGTCGACACCGGAACCCCGATCGGCGGCGCGCGGCACGACAGCGTCGCGTTCACCGCGTCTGGCCTGCCCGATCGCTGGGCTGCTCATCTGGCCGACGGTGGGCCGGGCATGCTTGCCGACAAGGGCTATCTGGGCTGCGGTCCGTCGACGCCCTACCGCAAGCCGCCCGGCCGGCCACTGACCGAGGTCCGCAAGAACTGCAATAAGGCGTTGAACAGCCTGCGCGCCGCTGTCGAACGGGCCATCTCACATCTGGTCAACTGGAAGATCCTCGACCTCGGCTACCGCGGCCGGATCTCCGAGTTTCCCGACGTACTACGGACCGTCACGAATCTTGAGATCTACCGGGCAAGGGCCTGAGCGAGGTTTTGAATAGGGCTCCTGCTCTCTATTCCATTTCATGAGCTTGTCGGGTGCGATGTCGGGGGCCGGGACCGTCAGGTCGTCGGGTCGTGCCAGGCGCCACGGGGAGCCGTAGATGAGGGTGTTCGGCTCGGGATCGTTACCCTGCCAGGGGTGAATGCGTGCGCTCACGAATCGCCCGAGGGTCGGTGCGGGAAGGCCGAGTTCCTCCGCCATCCTGGGGTGCGGGCGGTAATGGCCGAAGATGACGATGCCATCGGGTTGGAGTCGCTTCCGTGAGTCCCGCACGCGTTTCGCGCTGTCCACCTGCTGTGCCGCGGTCAGCACCGTCGCGCGGTTGACGAGTTCGCCGGGCAGCTCTCGAAACAGATTGTCGACGGCTGTCTGGCCGCGGGTCGCATACGCGATCAGTTCGAGTTTCCGCGGGTCGGTGATGTGGAGCAGCGTGTTCTTCACCAGGTCTGCGCCCTCTACGAGCCACAGGATTCTACGGCGCCCTTCGTCGTTCAGGTGCCGCTTCTTGTCCCGTTGGTTGCCGCGGGGCTTCAGGACCTCCTCGCTGATCCGGATTAGTCCCGACGCCCATCGAGCGGTGTATTCGTTCGCCCACACCACCAGCGCGATCTTGTTGCCGCGGCTGTACATCTCCTCCGGAATCTCCCACTCGTAGAGATTTCGGGACCATTTGCAGTCCACGTCCGCTCCGGCGATGTTGTAGTCCAATTCCAGGCCGTCGTTGAACTCGAACTCTCGTTGAAGCCAGATCTCCACCAGCGTGCCGATATGCGTCTTCTCGGTTTTGAGGAGTTGAGTGAAATCCCATCGGCCGGTGCGCTGGCCGTCGTAGATCTGGTCCAGAGCCTCGCGAATGGCGTAGCCGGTGCGGTCGCCGTATGGGTCCAGTCGGGATATTTCCTTGTGAACCGCCCAGAGTTCGGGGTCCTCATGGATCGTGGGAGGGTTCGCGAAGGGGTCCGCAGCCGGGCCTCTGGAATGTTTCGGACGATTCTTCGTCGTCGGGCGGGCGGGCAGCAGGCGTGATCGTCGTGTTCGGAGAGTGGCCGGCAGTTGGACGGGGCCTGTCTCCCCCTCGCCGGGTTCATCCCACAGAGCGTCCTGGCCGGGGATCTCGAATGTCATCGTTCGCCTCGTCTCTGATGCCGGAGAATCATCCAGCGGCGCAAGAACGGCCTGTGCACTTCTAGATCTAGCTCTTCATGCGTTGACGATGCTAACAGCTTCACTGGCGTATCGGTAGGGCCAGGTCGGCTTCGATAGATGAGGAAGGGTGCGATCGGTTTGCTCGGCTGATCGCTCAGGTTGGCGGTTCGATAGCGTGAAACCGCACGTTGCCAGCCACCATCGAGGGGAACACGTGGAGCTCCTGCACTCCGGCAAGGTCCGGGACGTCTATGCCGACGGCGATGACCTTCTTCTGGTCGCCTCGGATCGGGTGTCGATCTATGACGTCATCCTGCCCACGCCCATCCCGGACAAGGGGAAGATCCTCACCCAGCTGTCTCTCTGGTGGTTTGAGCAGCTCAGCGACATCATGCCCAACCACGTCATCTCCGCCACCGACGTGCCGGCCGAGTTCTCGGGGCGGGCCATCCGCTGTGAGCGGCTGGACATGGTCATGGTCGAGTGCATCGCCCGGGGATACCTCGCCGGGTCGGGGCTGAAGGACTACGCGCGGGACGGGGCCGTCTCCGGCAACCCGCTGCCTCCGGGCCTGGTCGAGTCCTCCCAGCTGCCGGAGCCGATCTTCACGCCGAGCACGAAGGAGCCGGTCGGCGGTGGGCACGACGAGCCGATCGACTTCGCGGGGACCGTCGAGCGGGTCGGTCAGGAGCTGGCTGATGAGCTGAGAAGGGTGACTCTGGAGATCTACCGGCGGGGGTCGGAGATCGCGGCGGCCAAGGGCATCATCATCGCCGACACCAAGATCGAGGTGGGGCGGGCCGTGGACGGCACCCTCAAGCTGGGTGACGAGCTGCTCACCCCGGATTCGTCGCGGTTCTGGGCGGCCGACGAGTGGAAGCCGGGCAGTGTGCCGCGCTACCTGGACAAGCAGTTCCTGCGGGACTGGTCGGGGCAGCTCACCGACTGGGATCGGACCGCGCCGGGCCCGGAGGTGCCGGACGAGGTGGTCGAGGCGACCCGCAACCGGTACGTCGAGGTTTACGAACGCCTCACCGGGGAGCGTTGGCGCTGAGCCACTGCCGCCGTCGACGGAGCAGGCGGGTGCCGTAGGCCCACGCCGGCAACATCACGATCAGGCCCGCCCAGCCGCCGTAGACGACACAGATCGGAGCGACCGTCCACAGTACGATCGCGATGATCGCCCAGCGCTGCGGCTGGACGGGTACTGCCTGCTGGGACACGGTCATAGCGAGCGCGTACCCCGTTCGATACCGGCGAAAACAGCCCGGCGGTGATCCGCCGGGCTGTTTACCGAAATGTCAGGCCCACTGCACGGTGGTCTCCGCGGAGAGCCGGGGGAGACGCTCGCGCCACGGCGTTTCGCCCGGGTGCCCGAGATTGACCACGGCCAGTGACTTGAATCGCCCTTCCGGGAAGAATTCGGCGTCCACAGCGGCTTTGTCGAACCCGGTCATCGGCCCGGCGACCAGCCCGACCGCGCGCGCCGCGATGATGAAATAGCCGGTCTGCAGAGCCGCGCTGAACGTTCCGGCGGTCAGGCGTACCGGCTCGTTCGCCTCGTAGAAGTCCTTCAGTCCCGGATTGTGCGGGAAGACCTCGGGCGCGAACTCGTGGAACGCCGTGTCCAACGCCAGCACCGCGACGACCGGCGCACTTTCCGACTTGGCACGATTGCCCTCGTTCAGGAGCGGAATCAGGCGCTTCTTGCCCTCCGCGGTCCGCACGTAGACGACCCGCAGCGGCTGCGTGTTCGCCGCGGTAGGCGGCCATTTCGCGAGCTCCCAGATCTCGGCGAGTTCCGCGTCGGTGACCGGCGTGGCCGCGAACGAGGAGGCGGTCCGCGCCTCGGTGAACAGCAACGCCCGCCCGTCGTCGCCCAGCACGCTACGACTCAGGACCGCTTCAGAAGGAGTATCCACTTCTAAAAAGCTAGCCACTTACGATCAGAAAGCCACGGTGAAGTCGATCACGAAGACCGCAAGCCAAGATCAAACCCATGCTCCGGTACGCCTACCCCTCCCCAACCGCACCACCACTCCCGTGGCTACCCCGCAAGGTCGGCGCGGCGCAAGACCGCCCGGCGACCGCCGGGCGAATGCGACGCGCCGGGCCTCGCGGTCAGGTGGCACGAGACGTCCCGTCCGGGGCCGGCCAGCCGGACAGAGCGCGATGATAAAGACACGCACAGTAGAGTCGGGCTGCTTCGGGGATCAGTCCAGCGGGCGAAATGGTTCCGCCGATCGAGTGACGTGATTCAGTCGACGCCGCCCTCGACATCGCGGGTGAGGCCCCCGGACGTGGACCACGGTGCGGCATCGATCGTGAATATCGGGATGCCGCAGAGACGCGCCGGATGGGACAGTTGCCGGTATGACGATCACCCTCGGGAGTGATGGCGCGTAAGTCGCCCAGGCGCGTTCGCGCCGATCTTCCCCGCCGGCGTAAGCCCGGCGAGCGCATAGCCCTGGTCGACGGGGTCTCCGCTGGAGGCCTCGGCCGTATCGCCCGCCTCGAGCGAACCGTTCTGTGGCCAGGCGCTGCCGCAGCCGCGTTGAAGGCCTGGAAGACGTTCGCCGACGCCTCGGAGGACGAGCGTGCCGATCGCCTCTACTACGGCCGGGCCGGCTGCTGCCCGGATCCACGGGACGCCCGTGAGGTCCTGGAGAGGGTGCTACGAGCGTTGTCACCCAGAGACGCCAACTCCCTCCGGCGCCGGATCACCGCATGCGATGACCGCATCGGCCCACTCTTCGAGGATTGAGGCGCCCAACGTGGCCCACCAAACGGCGGCGGAAGCGGGCCGAGATGCGGGAGCGGTGACCCGCGGGAGCGGGCCAAGAGGGCGGGAGTGGTGACCCGCGGGAGCGGGCCAAGAGGGCGGGAGTGGTGACCCGCGGGAGCGGGCCGAGAGACGGAAGGGGTGACCCGCTGGAGCGCGCTGAGCGGCGGAAGGTGCGACCCGCTGGAGCGCGCTGAGCGGCGGAAGGGGCGACCCGCGAAAGTGGCCAGGCTGCGGCGATGTCCCGACCAGCGCGAACGAGCCGACCCGGAGCGGGAATGTGCTGAGCGGCGGAACGAGGCGACCGCAGGAGTGGGCTGAACGGCGAGAGCGAGGCGACCTGCCGGAGCGGCATATACCGGCCCGCAGAACGGTGCGAATGGGGAAAGGGGCGGTCAGTCGGCTAGATGCTCGTCGGCCCAGATGGCGATCTGGTTCAGGGCCGGGGTCAGTGCGTGACCGGCCGGGGTGAGCGCATAGGACACCGTGACCGGTGGTCCTTCCTCCACGGTTCGCACGATCAACCCCGCGACGGCGAGGGAGGAGAGGCGGTTGGAGAGCACCGAGTCGCTGATGCCGTCGATGGCGCGGGACAACTCGCGGAATCCAGCCGGGCCGTTGGCGAGTTTGCCGAGGACTGCGGCGTTCCAGCGGCGGCCGAGGAATTCGAAGGCCCTGGACAGGGCGGCGTCACGCTCGGCGCACGGTAGGTCCACGGGCGGAAAGATTACTGGGACGACCTGGACAACGTCGAATACTGCACACGGGTCTGGCAGCCGGCGCACTGCACGTGCTCGCCGCAGGTCGCGCACCAGTCGCTGGTGCGCCGCAGCCACCAGCCCAGGCCGACACCGGCGAGCAGGCTGAGCATGCCGACGACGGCCGCGACCGTGACCGCTCCGGTCATCGCAGTGGGCTCCGGCGCATCAGCTTGTAGGCCCGCTCGTCGAGGGCGTCGCTGTCGGCCCGGGACGTCACATAGGGGGCGGTGAAGGTGTCCACGCCCGTCCCGGAGTGCTTCTCCGGCCGGTAGGTGACGGTGACCGCCCGGGGGGACGCCGCCTCGATGATCCCGGCGCGCCAGCCGTCTCGATAGACCCACACCGGGTCCGCCGGCCGGTAGCTCTCCGGCGGTGCGACCTCGGCCGGATCGCGGTGCGGCGGGGTCACGGTCGGCGTCGACGCCATGACTTTCAGCATAGGTATGCCTCCAAAGATCTATGGGCAACGAGCGCAACCGGCTGAGCAGCCGAAGATTTCGGCACGCTCTGTTAGCGGACAGTACGTGTCTGTCAGCTATCATCCTCGTCATCAAGTGCGTCCGCAAGGCCGGATGCACGTGCATCCGCAACGGCGGCTGGTTTCCGTGGAGATCGACTGCTGGTTTCGCGGTTGAGGATCTCCGCCTTAGGATGCGTAAGGCTGCGCCGGGCAGTCACAGAGCGGCGACAAGGAGTCAGGTGAGCGCGGGTTCGCAGGAGGAGGCGCCGGGCGGCGGCCCTACCGTGCTGCGCATCCTGCTCGGTTCCCAGCTTCGGAAGCTGCGGGAGTCGAAAGGGATCACGCGGGAGGCGGCCGGCTATGAGATCCGTGCTTCCGGATCCAAGATCAGCCGGATGGAGCTGGGGCGCGTCAGCTTCAAGGAGCGCGACGTCACCGACCTCCTGACGATGTACGGGGTGAGCGACTCCGCTGAGCGCGACGCCCTGATCGGTCTCGCCCGGCAGGCTAACAACCCGGGCTGGTGGCAGCACTTCGGCGACGTCCTGCCCAACTGGTTCCAGGCATACCTGGGCCTGGAGGCGGCCTCGTCGCTGATCCGCACCTATGAGATCCAGTTCGTCCCGGGTCTGCTGCAGACCCAGGACTACGCCCGCGCGGTGATCATGCTCGGCCACGCCGGAGCCACCGCCGACGAGATCAACCGTCGTGTCGACCTGCGCCTGCAGCGCCAGCAGATCCTCACCCGCAACGGCGGCCCGCAGCTCTGGGCGGTCATCGACGAGGCGGTGCTGCGGCGCCCGATCGGCGGCGTCGACGTGATGCGCGCCCAGATCGAGTCGCTCATCGAGGCGTCCAAGCTGCCCAGCGTGCGCCTGCAGATCATTCCGTTCCAGGCGGGCGGGCACGCGGCCGCCGGCGGTCCGTTCGCGATCCTGCGGTTCCCCGAGCCGGAGCTCCCCGACGTGGTCTACGTCGAGCAGCTCACCAGTGCGATCTATCTGGACAAGCGCGAGGACGTCGACCACTACGCGATGGCGATGGAGCGTGTCTGCATCGACGCCGAGGCGCCCAACGACACGCCGGAGATCCTCGGGAAGCTGCTGAACGAGATCGGCCGCCCGGCCTGACCCTGCTCGACTCTCCATCCGGCGGTCCCGTCTGTCGTGGCCAGACGACCGTGGTCATGTGGCGCGATTTGGGGCTTTTCTGGAGCGTACCGCCGGATGTGTGTTTTGTGACCCACTGGGCGATGCCAACGTGGGATGGGTGGGTCCGGCCGCGCGGGACGGGTGCCGTACTTCGCGTGTCACGGGGGTCGGTGCCCGTACACCCGCAAGTCGCGCTGAGGCGGGGTGACCGTGAGCGAAAGGCCGCGCGGCCGGACCTGTGGTCCGTGAAGGTCAGGCGATGAGGTTGTCGAAATCCCCGTCGCGGACGCCACCCAGGAACGCCTCGATCTCGGCGCGGGTGTAGATCAGCGCCGCACCCTCGGGATCGCGGGAGTTACGGACGGCGACGTCGCCGTCGGGCAGGACGGCGCACTCGACGCAGTTGCCACTCGGGTTGCTCCCAGGGCCTCTGCAAGATAGAGGTATGACCGGATGATCGGTTTTGGTGTAGTCACGCCGGTATCGGGCGGTACGTAGAAGAGCGCGGCC
>NZ_JBNZCE010000080.1:4690-8833 GCF_050589265.1 Actinoplanes sp. G11-F43 | reverse complement strand
CCCCACGCGGGTGAAACCGGGCGTCAGGCGAGCAGGTCGGAGAGGCGGACCGGCTCCAGGCCGCGGCGTTTCAGACCGGACAGGATCGCCGGCAGGGCGTCGTCGGTGTACTGGGCGTTCGCCTCGGTCACGTGCATGATCACGATCGAGCCGGGCTTCACCTGGTTCAACACCGCGTTCACCACCGGGGACGGGCCGCGGGCGAACGGGTCGCCGCTGATCACGTCCCCGTCGATCACCGTGACACCGAGCGGGGCCAGGGCGCGCAGCGCGGCCGCGTCGTGGCAGAGCCCGGGGAACCGGAAATACCGGGTTTGACCACCCCCGAACGGCTCCAGCACCCGGAACGTCTTGGCCACGTCCTCGGTCATCGCCTTCTTCGCCACCCGGGGCAGGTTGTAGCAGTCACCGGTGAACGCGGCGTGCTCATAACTGTGGTTCGCGATCTCGAACCGCGGATTCCCGGCGATCCGGCGGGTGACCTCCGGATACTCCTCGGCCCACTGGCCGGTGACGAAGAACGTGGCCGGGATCTTCCGGTTCTCCAACATCTTCAGAAGACGCAGATTGGCGTACGAGGTGACCTCACCGCGCCGCAGCCGGGCCGTCATCGCGTCGGTCATGTCCGCGTCGAAGGTCAGCGCCACCCGCTTGGCCCCGCGCGGACCGTGGTCGACCACGGCCGGCACCGCACCGGGCCGGCTGGCGCCGGGCGACAGGGTGGCGGCCGTCGTCTTCTCCACCGGGGGCGAGGCGGCCGCGGACGGCGGTGTCATAGCCGACGGGGGTGCGGGCTCCTCGGAGAACCCGCACCCGGCGAGCGTCAACGTCAGGAAGAGAGCGAGCGCGCGCCGTCCGTCGAGTGCCACGCCCGCGAGGATTCCATCGATCCCGACGACGGCGCTACACCGGATCGACGTGCGCAGCCTTTCGGGCACGGGCGGAACTGGGCGAAACGCGGACGGTCCGCGTTGCCGAAGGCGGTGAAGTCGCCGCCCACGGTCAGGGTGCCGAGGGTGGGGTTGGACTTCAGGGTGAGCACACCCCACTTGCCGTTGCTACGCGGATTCCAGTCGCGCAGGGCGCCGGTCCGCGGATCCCAGGCGGCGATCTTCGGCTGGGGCCGCAGCTGGGCCGGGCACCACGAGGTGGCGGTCCGCGACGGTTTCGGGCAGGCCACCGTGAAGTGGCCGCCGGCGTACACGGTGCCGTTCAGGTACGTGATCGCCTGCACGTCACCGTCGGTGACACTGCTCCAGGCGAGACTGCCGTCCGGCCGGTACGCCTGCACCCGCCCGCCGACCCCGGCCAGCCCGGCGTACACCCGGTCGCCGGCGACGGTCAGGGCGAACGCCGGGTACGGGGTGGCGGGCCGGAACGCTCGGTCCACCTTCCCGTCGGTGAGCCCGAGGGCGGCCAGCCGGGCCGTACCGGAAACTCCGTTGATCTTCTGGAATCCGCCGCCCACGTAGAGCCGTGAGCCGGCCGCGGTGAGCGCCCACACCTTGCCGTCCGCCGCTCCGGCGAAGCCGGTGTCGACCGACCCGTCGGACAGCCGGAAGGCGGCCAGGTTGCGGGCCGGGCGTCCGTCCACCGCGCGGAAGTCGCCGCCCAGGTAGAGCCGCCCGTTCGCGGCGGTGAGCGTCTGCCCGAGGCCGTCGACGGTGTGCCGCATCGAGCCGACGGCGCCGGTGCGCAGGTCGATGGCGGCGAGCCCGGCGCGTGGCCGGCCGCCGACGGTCCGGAACTTGCCGGTCGCGTAGAGCGACGATCCGGCGGAGGTGAGGCCCATGACCGTACCGTCGGTGACCGGCGCCCAGGGCAGCAGCCGCCCGGTGCGCGAGTCGACGGCGGCGAGCCGTTTGCGGACCACCCGCCGGCCGTCGACGATCGCGTGGGTGAAGCTGCCGCCCAGGTAGACGGTGTCGCCGACGTGGGTGCTGGTGTAGACCAGACCGTCGAAGCCGACGGTGCGGTCCGGGACGTCGTCCGCGTACGCGGGCGAACCGGTGAGGGCCAGGGCGCCGGACAGCAGCGCCGCGAGCCAGCGTGATCGTGACATAAGCGTGACGATATGAACGATTCTCCTCTTTTGTCGGTGGATCGGCTCCACCCGCATCTCCACCCTCGGGAGGTGCCACTCCACCCAACGCGATTCGTAGCGTTCGGGACATGACTCAGGACAACCGGAAGAAGCGGGCCGTCAACTACATGCTGACCGGCGACGGCGAGGGCAACCGGAGCACCCGGCTGGCCGGCGAGATCATCGGGCGGGTCGTGGAACGCGAGGGTGGAAAGATCACCGGCCGGCTGGTGGCGGCCGTCCTGGTGGTCCTCGCCGTGGCGGGACTCGCCTTCGTCGCCTACCGTCTGCTGATGCTCGATCTGATCCTGACCCTGGTGGGTGAGCGGGGTTGACCCTGCGGGACGGCGTCCGGCGGCTCCGGGCCGACGACCCGGAGACCGGCTGGCTGGTACGCATCGCGATCAGCGGGGTGATGGTCTGGCTCACGCTGACCGAGGGGTTCCACCCGGCCACCGCCTGCTGGGCGCTGTTCCTGCTCACCGACCGGCGGTGGCCGCGGATCGCGCAGGGTGCGCTGGCCCTGGCCGCACTGCTGTCGGCCACCCTCAGCGAGCCGTCGTCGCTGTTCTATCTGTACGCGGCGCTGTTCATGTTCGTCCTCCTGCCACGCACCCCGATGTGGGCGATCCTGACCCTGACCGCCGCGGTGCTGGTGGTGCTGCTCGGCGGGCTGTGGCGGGCCGGGCACGGGACGGCCAGCATGATCACCCAGCCGGCGCTGATCGCTACGCTCGTCCTGTTCACCCTGCACCGGCGGGTGCACCGGCTGCACGCCGAACAGATCCAGCAGACCCGGCAGGCCCGCGCCCGCGCCGCCGCCCTCGACGAACGGGCCCGGATCGCCCGCGAACTGCACGACGTGCTGGCGCACTCGCTGGGCGCGCTGGGCGTTCAACTGGAGGTCGCGGAGGCGCAACTCACCGAACGCAACGACGTGGCCGGGGCCGCGGACCGCATCCGCCGGGCCCGCCGCCTGGCCGCCGAGGGCCTGGTCGAGGCCCGGTCCGCGGTGGCCGCACTACGGGCCGACGTGCCGCCGCTGTCCCGTGCGCTCGCCGACCTGGCCGCGTCGTACCGGGCCGACCACGGTGCCGCGATCACCCTGCGTGTCGAGGGTGAGGTCCGCCCGCTGTCACCGGGCGCCGAGGTGGCGTTGCCCCGGATCGCCCGGGAGGCCCTCACCAACGCGATGCGGCACGCCCCCGGCGCCCCGGTCACCCTGACCCTCGACTTCCGCCCGGCGGCCGTGGTCCTCACCTCGCTGAACCCCATGGGAAGCGACAGATCAGATTCAGATTCGAGTACGGATACGGGTACGCACGGTCTGATCGGCGCCCGGGAGCGAGTCGCACTGCTCGGCGGAACGCTGGAGGCGGGCAGGGTGGACGGCGACTGGCGGCTCGTCGTGGCGGTGCCGGAATGATCCGGGTGCTCGTCGTCGACGATCAGCAGCTGGTCCGGGAGGGTCTGACCGCCCTGCTGGAACTCACCGAGGGTGTCGAGGTGGCCGGTTCGGCCGCCGACGGCGAACAGGCCCTGGCCCTGATCGAGGAGTTCCGCCCCGACGTGGTGCTGATGGACCTGCGGATGCCGAAACTCGACGGGATCGCCGCCACCGCCCGCTGCCGCGACCGGTTTCCCGAGGTGGCGGTGGTGGTGCTGACCACCTACGCCGACGACGAGTCGATCGCCGGGGCGCTGGCCGCCGGCGCCCGCGGCTACCTGACCAAGGACGCCGGCCGCGCCGAGATAGCCCTGGCGTTGCGGGCCGCGGCGGCCGGCCACGCCCTGTTCGACCCGGCGGTGGCCGCACGCCTGACGGTGGCCCCGGCCGCTCCCACCACCGGCCTGCCGGACGGCCTGACCCAGCGTGAGGTGGAGGTACTGCGGCACATCGCCCGAGGCCACACGAACGCCGAGATCGCGGCCGCCCTCTTCGTCGCCGAGACGACGGTGAAGACGCACATCAACAACGCGTTCGCCAAGATCAGCGCCCGCAACCGCACCGAGGCGGCCCGCTACGCCACCCGACACGGCTGGACCTGACCCGGCCCCGG
>NZ_JBNZCE010000080.1:0-4682 GCF_050589265.1 Actinoplanes sp. G11-F43 | reverse complement strand
GCGCACCGGAACGCGGCACACGACCGGGGCCGGCCTGGAGTCCGGGAAACCTGGCGCGGTCGCCGGTCCGTCATGGTCCACCCGGTGGAGTGTCGCCGCTCACCGAAACGCGTGCGGCGGCCGTAGGCTTCAGGCCGTCGCCGACGCCCCCTGGAGATCTCGATGAGCGTTCTGAAAGCCCTGTTGGCCGGACTCACCGGCGGCACGATCGAGGTCGTCGATCTCACCGCGCCGCTGGCCGCGAGCACGCCGATCCTGCAGTTGCCGCCGCCGTTCGCGAACACGATCCCGTTCGGACTGACCGAGATCAGCCGGTACGACGACCGTGGCCCCGCCTGGTACTGGAACGACATCCACACCGGCGAGCACACCGGCACCCACTTCGACGCGCCCGTGCACTGGGTGACCGGGCGCGACGGCGAGGACGTGTCGCAGGTGCCGCCGCGCAAGCTGGTCGCCCCGGCGGTCGTGGTGGACGTGACCGACCGGGTCGGCGAGGACCCCGACTTCCTCCTGGAGGTCGAGCACATCCGGGAGTGGGAGGCGGTCCACGGGCCGCTGCCGGAGGGCGGCTGGCTGCTGCTGCGTACCGGCTGGGACGCCCGCTCGTCGGACCAGGCGGAGTTCCTGAACGCCGACGAGACCGGCCCGCACACCCCCGGCGTCTCGGTGGCGGCGGCGAAGTGGCTGGCCGAGGAGTCCCCGGTGATCGGCATCGGGGTGGAGACGGTCGGCACCGACGCGGGTGCCGCGCACTCGTTCGACCCGGCGTTCCCGTGCCACTCCTACCTGCTGGGGGCCGGTAAATACGGCCTGACCCAGCTACGCAACCTGGACCGGCTGCCGGCCACCGGCGCCGTGGTGATCGCCCCGCCGCTGCCGATCGCCGGCGGTTCCGGCAGTCCGGTGCGGGTGCTGGCCCTGGTGGAGAAGTAGATGACCGATCAGACGGTGGCCGGCGTCGTCGGCGAGACCCTGACCGCGCTCGGCGCCGAGCTCGTGTTCGGCGTGGTCGGCAGCGGCAACTTCCATGTCACCAACGCGCTGGTCGCGCACGGGGCCACCTTCGTCGCGACCCGGCACGAGGGTGGGGCGGCGACGGCGGCTGACGCGTACGCCCGGGTCAGCGGCCGGGTCGGGCTGGTCTCGGTGCATCAGGGCTGCGGGCTGACCAACGCGATGACCGGGCTGGCCGAGGCGGCCAAGAGCCGTACCCCGCTGATCGTGCTGGCGGCCGAACCGGCGGCGTCCGCGCTGCGGTCCAACTTCCGGGTCGACCAGGACGCGCTCGCCCGTGCGGTGGGCGCGGTCAGCGAGCGGGTGCACAGCCCGGCCGGCGCGGTCGCCGACACCGTCCGGGCGTGGCGGACCGCGGTCAACGAGCGCCGGACCGTCGTCCTGAACCTGCCGCTGGACATTCAGGCGGCGACCGCCGAACCGGCCGAGCCAGCACCCGCCCCGGCGATCCAGCCACCCCGCGCCTCCGACGACGCGGTGACCGCTCTGGCCCATCTGCTGCGGCATGCCGAGCGGCCGGTGTTCATCGCCGGGCGGGGCGCGGTCGGCGCCGGCTCGGAGGTGGCCGCGCTGGCGGAGGCGTGCGGTGCCCTGCTGGCCACCTCGGCGGCGGCGAAGGGCCTGTTCAGCGGCGACGAGTGGAATCTGGACGTGTCCGGCGGGTTCGCCACCCCGCTGGCCGCCGAGCTGATCCGGGACGCCGACGTGGTGGTCGCGTGGGGTGCCTCGCTGAACATGTGGACCAGCCGGCACGGGGCCCTGATCAGCCCGGACGCCGCGGTCGCCCAGGTGGACGTGGACTCGGCGGCACTCGGTGGGCACCACCGGATCGATCTCGGGGTGACCGGGGACGCGCGGTTCAGCGCGCTCGCGGTCGCCGCCGCGCTGGGCGGTCCGCCGCGGGCCGGCTACCGCACCGAGGAGGTACGCCTGAAGCTGCGTGTCCAGGGCCGCTGGCGCGACGTCGGGTACTTCGACGACGGCGACGACAGCCACATCGATCCGCGTACGCTCAGCATCGCGCTCGACGACATGCTGCCCGCGGAGCGGGTGGTGGCCGTCGACTCGGGCAACTTCATGGGCTACCCGTCGATGTTTTTGACCGTTCCGGATCAGCGGGGTTTTGTGTTCACCCAGTCGTTCCAGTCGATCGGGCTGGGGCTGGCCAGTGCGCTCGGGGCGGCACTGGCCGAACCGGAGCGGCTACCGGTGGCGGCCTGCGGGGACGGTGGGTTCCTGATGGGCGTCGCGGAGCTGGACACCGTCCGGCGGCTCGGGCTCGGGATGCTGATCGTGGTCTACAACGATGAGGCGTACGGGGCCGAGGTGCACCATTTCGGGCCGGACGGGCACCCGCTGTCCACGGTGACCTTCCCGGAGACGGACATCGCGGCGATCGCCCGGGGGCACGGGTGCGCGGCGGTGACCGTACGGAAATCGGAAGATCTTGATCTTGTCCGTGCGTGGATCGAGGGGCCTCGCGATGTCCCGATGGTCGTCGACGCCAAGATCACCGCCGGTCAGCCGTCGTGGTGGCTCGCGGAGGCGTTCCGCGGACATTGACGCGGACATTGATCAGTCCAGCAACGTCTGCAGGCGGCTCAGCACCGTCTGCTGGATCTCGGCGAAGCCGCGCTCCTCATCCGGGGTGACCCAGACCGTGAACGCCGTCCGGAACACGGTCACCCCGGACTCGGCGGCCAGCGCCGCGCTGATCGGGTCGATGCCGCGCCCGGTCAGCGCCCCGGTCAGGGCGACCGCCAGCGCGGACAGTTTGAGCAGCTCACGCTCGCGCAGGGCGACGTTGGCGTCGATCACCCGCTGGCGTGCCCGGGACCATTCGCGGCGTTCCTCCGGGAAGAGCCCGGCGGCGGTGTCGAGGACCGCCGAGATCAGCCACATCGGGTCGTCGCTGCGCTCCGGCAGGGCGTCCAGGAACGTCCGCTCGAACTCCGCCTGATCGACGAACAGCACTTCCTTCTTGTCGCTGAAGTGCCGGAAGAAGGTCCGCTCGGTCAGCCCCGCGGCGGCCGCGATCTCGGCGACCGTGGTCCCGTCATACCCCTTGGAAGCGAAGAGGCCGAGTGCCGCCTCCTTGAGACGCTCGCCGGCGCCGCCCTGCCATCTCCCCATGATCCTCATCATAGTGATGTCAGAGACTGACGTCAGGGTGTACCGTCATGTCAGTTCCTGACATCACTTTCGGAGGATCCCACCATGCATGTCCTCGTCACCGGCGCCAGCGGCTGGATCGGCTCCCACACCGTCGACGAACTGCTCGCCACCGGCCACACCGTCACCGGGGTGGCCCGCACCGACAGCGCCGCGACCGCCCTCACCGCCAAAGGCGCCACAGTCCTCCGCGGCGACCTCGACGACCTCGACGGCATCCGGCGCGGCGCCGCCGACGCCGACGCCGTCGTCCACCTGGCCAACAAACACGACTGGGCCGACCCTGCCGCATCAAACCGGGCCGAACGCGCGTCAGTCCAGGCCATCCTCGACACCCTGACCGGAAGCGATCGCCCGTTCGTGTTCGCGTCCGGCCTCGGGCCCGCCACCGAGAACGAGCCGTCCCCGCACCACGGCCCCGGCTCCCACCGCGGCGGCGCCGAGAACCTGGCCCTCGGCACCCCCGGCGCCCACGCGATCGCCGCCCGCTTCGCCCCCACCGTGCACGGCACCGGCGACCACGGGTTCGTCTCCTACCTGTTCGACGCGGCCCGGCGCAGCGGCGTGTCCGGATACGTCGGCGACGGCACCACCGCGTGGTCGGCGGTCCACGTCCACGACGCGGCCCGGCTGATCCGGCTCGCCCTCGAACAGGCCCCCGCCGGCACCCGGCTGCACGCCGTAGCCGAGACCGCCGTCCCCAGCCGCGACATCGCCGAAGCCATCGGCCGGTTCCTGAACGTGCCGGTCGAACAGGTGGAACCGGACCACTTCGGCTTCCTCGGCCGCATCTTCGGCACGAACATGACCGCCACCAGCGACCTCACCCGCTCCCGGTTCGGCTGGACCCCGACCGGCCCGGCCCTGCTCGACGACATCGCCGCCGGCGCCTACGCCTGACGGGACAACTCCAGCACCGGAATGGTCCGCACGCCCGCGGTCTTCCGGGCATAACCGGCGAACCCCGGATAACGCCGGGCCTGCTCCTCGAACACCCGATCCCGCTCATCCCCCGCGAGATCCCGGACCGTCACGGCATAGGTCTCGGTCCCCCGCTCGACGATCGCATCCCCCGCCGCGGTCAGGTTGTGATACCAGCCCGGATTCTCCGGCGCCCCACCCTTCGAGGCGATCACAAAGATGACGTCGTCGTCGGTGTCGTGCGGCAGATACATCATCGGGCTGACCATTTCCCGGCCACTCTTGCGCCCCCGGTGGTGCACCAACACCATCGGGGCCCCGGCGAAGCTGCCACCCACCCTCCCGCCATTGGCCCGGAACTCTTCGATGACCTTGTCATTCCAGTCGCTCATACCCCCATCCTGCCCTCTCCAGCCGATCCCGACCGCTTGCGGCATGATCACGTCCATGTCCACGGAAGAAGACGGTTCACTGGTACTGATGCACGGTCGTTTCAACATCATCCGGTGAGGCCGAGGATGGTGAATGGCCTTGTCATTTCGCGGTTGGCCCAGCGGGTTGCTTCGGTGATG
>NZ_JBNZCE010000008.1:0-192385 GCF_050589265.1 Actinoplanes sp. G11-F43 | reverse complement strand
TCGCCGCTGAACGAGTGGCCCGCGCGAGGGGTTGACCGCGAGTGATCAGGCAGCTGAGAACAAGACTCGAAACGGTGGAAAATCTACCAAGATCGGTCGGGGCGGAGTTGGAAGGCGGACAGTCCGGCGAGGAATTGACTGCGAGCGGGCCAGCAGCTGAGAAGAATACTTGAAACGGTGGTAAATCATTTAAGTTCCACTGGGTGGATCGTCCGCGCGAGGGGGCCGACTGCGCGAAGGGGTCGACCGCGAACGATCAGGCGGCTGCGGGCAGGGCTCAAATCGGTGGTCTCGAGTTCCGCCATTTCGAGGACGAGGCCCTGCAGGCCAGGTCGCATCCCGGTGAATATTGCATACTTCCTGTTCAAGGTTTATGCCCAAGATTCTCCAGCGCGGTCGCAAAAAGGCGGTTTGATCGGGGGTGGCGTCCATCGCCATGGGCGGTGTGACCGGGGTGGCGTCCATTGCCATGAGCGGTGTGACCGGGGGGCGTCCATTGCCATGAGCGGTGTGACCGGGGGGGCATCCATCGCCATGGGCGGTGTGACCGGGGGGCGACGTCCATAGGCGTGCAGGATAACGCCTCCGCAAATGGCGAAAGTCGAGGTGGTAAAGCGACCAAGATCTGCCGGGAGGTGGGCATTCGCGCGGGGAAGAGTCGGCGATCATGTGGGCCGCGGAGGGAAAGCGGCGGTTCATCTCATTCGCGGTTCGTTCGCGGTTTGCGGGTTGCGGTCGGGGGTTGCGGTTTGCGGTTTGCGGGTTGCGGGTTGCGGGTTGCGGTTTGCGGGATGCGGTTCGCGGGTTGCGGTTTGCGGGATGCGGTTCGCGGTTGCGGGTTGCGGGTTGTGAACGACGTGGCACGGCGTGCGGTGGTGGCGGCGCAAGTTCAACTCGCGGCCAGTCCCGACTACCGCGACTGGGCGGGCGCGGGCCGTGCCCTGACCGGTTTCGCTGAACTTCCCGAAGCCCACGCTGCGCTGTCGAACCTCACCCTCAACGCCCGCGAAACAGTTGACGCCCGCGACACGTTCGTTACATGTGTGACGGTGGAGGCGCTTCTGCGGCGTGGGGACGCCGCCCCCGGTCACATCGCCTCTTGGCGATGGACGTTAGCCCCCGGTCACATCGCCTCTTGGCGATGGACGTTAGCCCCCGGTCACATCGCCCCTTGGCAGTGGACGTAGCCCCCGGTCACATCGCCCCTTGGCAGTGGACGCAGCCCCCGGTCGCACCGGCCCTTGACGGTGGTGGCCGAGGCGCTTGCCGCCGCCGGCTTCGATCAGCTCACCTGGATCGACACCGCGGTGTCCGATGTCTTCCTGCTGTTCGCCCGCGATCGTGATGCCGCCGTCCAACACTCGAGGTGATGGGCGCCGGCGCTGACGACCGAGTCCGCGACGGCAGCCGCCAGCTGATCGAGATGCTTCAGAGGATCGGCCCCGCTCCTTCACCCGATGTGAGAGTCAGTCTCGACCGTAGACGGTGCCGAACTCCGGGGCCAGCAGGTCGCCGGTGGTGGCGTCGGTGCAGAACGCGTTGAACAACTCCGCCGTGGCGATCTCGGTGACCGAGTTGTCGCCGAGCCGCCAGCCCAGCACCCGGGTCTGCACGATCCCGCCGGGCAGCACGACACCGGTCGGCACCCGGGCGATCAGCCCGGCGCTGTGTGCCACCCCGGCGGTGACCGCCGCGAACAGCACCTCCAGCGGCCTGCCGACCTGAAGATCCTGGCCGGCCCGCTCCCACGGGAACGTGACGGTGACCTCGCCGCCCGGAGCGCTTACCGTCACGGTGAACTCGCCCGGGCCCGGCGGTGCGGTCACCATCAGGTCGGTCAGCTCGTCGATCAGCGATTGAGCGGCCGGATCCGGCTCCGCACCGCCCAGCAGGCTCTCCGTCAGCAGCAGGTCCCGCACGGTGCCGTCCCACTCGCGGGCCGATCCGGACTCACCGGCCCTCGCCGCGAACGCCGATCGGGTCGACGCGCTGTCCGCCGGCAGATCGGAGTCGCGGCAGAAGTCGCGGTAGCCGTCGTGATCGAAGCGGCCGACGTGCACCAGCGCCCCGGCCGACCGGGACCGCTCGATCGCGTCGTCGTGGGCGTCGAGATAGGCCTCGTGCTCGCCGTCCGACCACTCGAACGACGCATAGGCCCCGGCGAGCCGGTGGAACGTCGCGGCGTCGGCCACCAGCACGGTGATCCGCTGGACGGCGGTCATCGTGGGCCCGGTCCGGCGCCGTCGCCTGCTCACCGGACGGCTCCGCCGAGGAAGGTGGGCTCGTCGACCGCCCACTGCCAGGACCCGTCCTCCTGCCGCCGGTCGGCCAGGATCGTCATGGTGCCGTCGGTCAGGCGCGCCGACGTGAGGGTCAGATCTCCGATGCGCAGGGTGCGGTGCGAGTCGATCAGGCGGGTGCGGGCGTCCATCAGCTTCATGCCGGTCAGTCTGCCCGAGGGGTACGACAGAAAACCGGCCTGCCACGATGCGGCATTTGCCCGATGCGGGGGATTGGTCGATTCTCGCTGCTCACTGGCCGGCCGGTGGCAGGTTGTGCGGCACAGAGATGTTGATCGAGCCGGACGATTCCTGGGGATGAAGATGGATTGGATCAGTCAAGTGGCCCCGCTCGCCGGTGTGGTGATCGGCGCGACGGCATGGTTCGTCTCGACTCGGTGACGGGCCCGATGGATCTCGATCGTGCCGAGCATGATCGGTCGACGAAGTTCGAGGGTGTGCTCCTGCTGGGGGACACCGAGACGGCACGTACCCCACAGGCTCTCCATGAGGCTCTGCGGGCGCTGCACCCCCCCGGGGTGCTCACCGACGACCTGTGGTGGAGCTGCCCCCGGGTGCCTGGAAGGTGCCGGGACGACTGGAAAGCGCACCGCACCCGTCGACGGGTGCGGTGCGCTGAGTGTGAACCGGATCAGTGCATCGGGACGTGGCCGTCGGGGAGCGGTTCGGTACGGCGTACCAGCAAGGAGAGTGCGACCGCGACCAGGGAGATGATGCCGCCCCAGACGAACGCCGACTGGATGCCCTCGGTGGTGGCGGCCAGCGGCGTGGCGCCGGCGGACAGCTCGGACACCGTCGTCTGGGACAGCACTGTGATGAACAACGCGGTGCCCGCGGCGCCGGCCAGCTGCTGCAGGGTGCCGATGATGGCGCTGCCGTGACCGTAGAGGTTCCTCGGCAGGGTGCTCAGCGCGGACGTCATCAGCGGGGTGATCAGGGTGGCCAGGCCGCTGGTGAGCAGCACGTGGAAGGCCACCACCAGGGGCAGCGGGGTGCCGGCGTCGACGGTGGACAGCAGCCACAGGGCGGCGCTGACCGCGATCGTGCCGGGGGTGACCAGGGGGCGGGGGCCGTACCGGTCGAAGAGGCGCCCGATGATCGGGGACAGGATGCCCATCGCCACGCCGCCGGGCAGCACCATCAGGCCGGCCGCGAGGGTGCCGACGCCGTGCACGTTCTGCAGGTAGATGGGCAGCAGGATGAGCGCGCCGAACAGGCCGACGAACCCGGTGACCAGCACCAGCAGACTGACCGTGAACGATCGGTGGGTGAACACCCGCAGGTCCATCAGCGGGCCGCGGCCGGACTGCAGGGCCCGCTGGCGCCAGACGAACAGGGCCAGTGCGGCGACTCCGGCGGTCACCGGGATCCACGGGGCGACCGGTGCGTGCCCGGCGGCCTCACCGAGGCTGGACAGGCCGTAGATCAGGCCGCCGAAACCGATCGCGGACAGCAGCAGCGACGGCAGGTCGAGGTGGGCCTTCTTCGGCGTGGTGATGTTGCGGACCTTCCACGCGCCGAGGGCGAGGGTGGCCAGGGCGATCGGCAGCACCACCAGGAACAGCCAGCGCCAGCTGAGCCGGGACAGCACCAGGCCGGAGATGGTCGGGCCGATGGCCGGGGCGACCGAGATGACGATCGAGATGACGCCCATGGTCCGGCCCCGGGAGCTGGCCGGGACGAGGGTCATCGCGGTGGTCATCACCAGTGGCATCATCACGCCGGTGCCGCCGGCCTGGACGACCCGGCCGAGCAGCAGCAGCTCGAAGCCGGGCGCCACCGCGGCGATCGCGGTGCCCAGGCTGAACAGGCTCATCGCGGCGATGAAGATCTGCCGCAGTGAGAAGCGCTCCATGATGAAGCCGGTCGCCGGGATCACCACCGCCATGACCAGCAGGAAGCCGGTGGTCAGCCACTGGGCGGTGGCGGCCGAGATGCTCAGGTCCGCCATCAGCCGCGGCAGGGCCAGCGACATCACCGTCTCGTTGAAGATCACGACGAAGGCGGAGAACACCAGCAGGCCGATGAGATTGCGGTCGGAGCCGCTCAATCGAGCCGGCCCAGCGGTGTAGGGCTCGATCTTTTCTGGTGCGGTGGTCAACGCGAGAACTCCCCGATGTGTGTTTGTCAGGGCACACCCTAGTGGCAGTGACTGCCATGTTGGCAAGCGCTAGCATGTCGCTCGTGACTGACACCACGGACCTGCGGGAACGTCGCCGCCTCGCCACCCGGACCGAGATCGAGGCCGCCGCGCTCGACCTGTTCGCCCGGCACGGCTCCGAGCGCACCACCGTCGACGAGATCGCCGCCACGGCCGGTGTCTCGCCCCGCACGTTCTTCCGCTACTTCCCGACCAAGGAGGACGCGGCTCTCGACACCAACCGGACGTTCGACGAGGCGATCGCCGCCCGGGTCCGCGGCGCCGACGGCACGGTCACCCTGCCGATCGTGGTCGACGCGGTGGCGGCGACCCTGGCCGAGTTCGACGGCGCGCCCATCGACCGCCTGCTGCGGGCCCGCTGCCTGGTCACCCATGACGACAACCTGCGCCGCGCCGCCACCCGGATGGAGGCCGAGCAGTGCCGGGTGATCCGCGGCGACCTGCGCGCCAGGGTGATGAACGAGACGGTCAACGTGGCGATGCGCGCGGCCCTGGACGAGTGGGCCACCCGCCGCGAGGCCGGTCAGGACGCCGACCTGGTCGACCTGTTCCGCGAGGCGTGCGACATCCAGCGCCACATGTTCGCCGGCTTCCCGGACCGCGCCGGGCGGGGCTGAGGTTCCGCGTCCGCCTCCCGGCCGGTGGTTCTCACAACCCCGCGGAGGTACGCCACACGGCTCCACGAGAATCGGGTCGCCCCGTCTCGTCCCCGCGAGGTCTGCCGGCCCACTGGACCGTCCGGCGACCGCCGGGCGACTGCGATGGTCACCGAAAATCAAGATCGCGTGCCGTCTTCCGGTGCGGATCGCACCGGAAGACGGCACGCGAATTCGCTAAGCGGTCACGTGTGGCGGCAGGGCGCTCAGGTCCGGGGTGCCGGAGGCGACCAGTTGCAGTGAGCGCAGACGCGGAAGTTCGGCCAGCGGGGTGAAATCCGTGATCGCGGGGCAGTAGCGGATCTGCAACGTCTCGATGGGCAGCGTGCTCAAGGCGGCGATCGAGCGTAGCGAGCGCAGATTGTGCAACCGCAGTGAGGTCAAGCCGGTCAGCGACTCGATGCCGGTCAGGCTGGTCAACGAGCCGCCCAGCAGGCCCAATCCCGTCAGTGGCAGGTGGCCGATCCGGGAGAACACGGCCGGCGGGACCGTCATCAGGTGCAGTTCGCGCAATGACGGGATGGCCAGGACCTCGTCCAGGTTCTGGCCGTTGTGGGCCGGTTTCAGGGCCACCGCCCGCACATTCGGGAACGCGTCGCGTCGGAGCATCAGCTGGCCGTCCGCGCGTACCCCGGTGATGTTCGGCAGTGTCACGTCGCGGGGCCAGGCGACCGGGGTGCCGCCGGTGAAGACGCCCAGTGTGGTCACCGAGGGTGGGATCGCGCCCGGTGTCACCCCGGCCACCAGGGAGCGGGTCACGATCGGGCCGAGCATCAACTCGCGCAGGTTCACGAACGCGGCGACGGCCGGGAACCACCGGGTCAGCGGGGTGCCGGCCGGCCCGGACAACCGCAGTCTTTCCACCGCCGCCGGATCGAGCGATGCCGGCAGTTCGGGACCGGTCATCTCCCATTGTTTCGCGTCGATCTCTCACCTCCGGTGTGACGTGCTCACCGACATGGTGACGGGTCGCCGGGAGTGGAGACCGGGCAGCGCCCGTGACTGTGACATCCGACGTTGGAAAGCGGGTCCCGGGCGGGCCAGGATGACCGGATGACCGAGGATCTGGACACCGCGACGGAAGTGTTCGCCGAGGTCCGGGGGCGGCTGTTCGGCATCGCCTACCGGATGCTGTCCAGCGCCTCCGAGGCCGAGGACCTGGTGCAGGAGACGTGGCTGCGCTGGCAGACCTGTGACCGGAGCGCGGTGCGGAACCCGGGCGCGTTCCTGGCCACCACCATCACCCGGCTGGCGATCAACGCGCTGCGGTCGGCCCGGGTGCGCCGGGAGACGTATGTCGGGCCCTGGCTTCCGGAGCCCGTCGACACCAGCGCCGACCCCTGTCTGGGGGCCGAGCGGGGTGAGGCGCTGCAGTTCGCCGTCCTCACCTCGACCGAACCGGCGGTGCGTCAGCTGGTTAGCCGGGCCCGTAAGCACGTCGACGGCCGGCGCAAGGTGACTGTCGACGCGGATGCCCAGCGTGCCCTGCTGGAGGGGTTCATCGCCGCCGCCCGTACCGGCGACATGTCCGCTCTGGAAAGGCTTTTCCGCCCGGACGTCGCCAGCGTCTCCGACGGCGACGGCGCCCATCAGGTGGCCCGCCGCCCGGTGGTCGGCCCGGTGCGGGTGGCCCGATTCTACGCCACCATCGCGAGCTGGTTCTGGGCGGGTGCCGAGGTCACCTGGGTCAGCACGAACGGCGCGACCTCGGCGGTGATCAGCCGCAACGGGTCCACCGAGAGCGTGATCTCGGTGGTGGCCTCGGCCGACGGGATCGAGAACATCCTGTGGATGGCCAACCCCGGCAGGATAACCGCGTTTTGAGGTGGTACGGGAATTCGCCGCCGCCTGCGCCCGGGGTGATGTGTCAGCGGCCGAACGGCTGTTGCATCCGGACGCGGCGGCGGTCTGTGACGGTTTCCCGATTCCGGTCGGGTCCGGGGCGGCCGAGGTGGCACGGCTGGCGGTGCTCCTGCTCTCCGGCCAGCCGGGCACCGCGCTGACTGTGGGATCGGTCAACGGCGAGCCCGGCATGGTGCTGCGCCGGGGCGGGCGGGCCGTCACGATCGCGGTGGTGACCGCGGAGGACGGACGGATCGCGGTGCTGTGGTTCGTACTGGCGCCGGAGAAGTCGACATCGTGGAACCGGTGACGTCACAGACCGCGGGGCTCCGGTGTCTTAGCCGCTGAACCAACCACACAGCAGGAGGACATCATGAAGGTGGTGGTCATCGGCGGCACCGGCCTGATCGGCTCGAAGGTGGTGGCCCGGCTCGGCGAGCACGGTCACGAGGCGGTCGCGGCGGCGCCCGGCACCGGTGTCGACACGATCACCGGCAAGGGCCTCGCCGAGGCGCTGACCGGGGCGGACGTGGTCGTGGACGTCTCCAACTCGCCGTCGTTCGCCGCCGACGCGGTGCTGACGTTCTTCGAGACGTCCACCCGGAACCTGCTGGCGGCCGCGACGGCCGCCGGAGTCCGGCACTACGTGGCGCTGTCGGTGGTCGGCACCGGCCGGCTGCAGCAGAGTGGCTACTTCCGGCCTGGCGAAACTCGGCGACCCGCGGACGGTGGTCACCGACCCGTCGGCGAGGTACTTCGGCGCAGACCTGGCCGAGGACACGCTGGTCCCGGCGGACGGTGCGCTGCTCGGCGAGACGACCTACCAGCAGTTCAAGGCCCGCTGAACAGGTCAGTCGCCGCTCCAGCCGAAGAAGTGGATCCGGGACGGCGCACCGTCGGCGTAGGCGATGACGTACGCCCCACACCAGCGGCCGAACCCGTCCAGCCCTTCGCGGAGAGCCTTCTCGACGGCGGGTGAATCCGGCTGCCGGGTGCCGAACCATCGATCGAGGTCGGCATCCGGTAGCGGCGCGACGGCCCCGAACTCGGGATATGCCGCCACATCGGTCATGTCGATGACCGAGTGCGCGCCGGAGAACGGTTGGGCTTCCAGCAGCGAGTCGGGTCCGGTCACCGTGACGTGGGCGGACCGCCAGGCCAGCTGCACCTCCTCGTACCCCGGGTCGTCCTCGTCGGCCGGCCCCGGCCCGAAGTGCTCGGCGAGGAACTGCTCCTCGGTCAGCTCCAGCGCCTTCGGGTCCGGCGTCTCGCGGTAGAAGTCACCATCGCGGTACGCCTCCGCCCGCGCCTGCTCCAGCGCGGCCGCGATGTCCGGCTGATACGGAACCTGACGGCTCCACCCCGACGCGCCCATGTGGCCCCCGAACCTCGATGAGAAGATCCGTATCCTTCCATGTGCGTGCCCAGTCGCGGAGTCCACCGGGCGTGACCAGCCTGTCTGCGACGCCCACCACCGGCCTCGGCCCGGCCATCCGCCGGCGGATCGTGGAGAGTCACGGCGGCCGGATCGGCGTCGGGGAGAACCCGGGCGGCGGGAGCGTCTTCTGGTTCACCGTGCCGGCGTGGTGAGATCACCGACGGTGGTGTTGCCGCGGATCGGGGCACCTGCTAAACAGGGCCGGACTTGCCCGTACCGTCAGTGAAGAGAGTCATGGAACACGATCGTTCTGCCGCTGGGACCGACACCGCCGTACGGATATCGCCGGTCTATCGCATTGTCATGGTGGCGGCCGGGCCGATCGTCCGCTGGTGGGGCCGCCTCGAGGTGGAGGGCCTGGACCTGTTGCCGACGCATGGCGCGACGCTCGTGGTGGCCAACCACGACAGCGCGTGGGACCCGGTGGTCATCGCCGTCGCCGGGCTGCGGCGCAGGCAGATCCGGGCGCTGGCCAAGGCGTCGTTGTGGAAGAACCCGCTGCTGCGCCGGGTGATGAACGGCATGGGCCAGATCCCGGTCCGGCGCGGCGAGGCGGACCGGAACGCGCTGGACGCCGCGGTGCGGTGCCTGGCCGCCGGTGGCTGTCTCGGCATCTTCCCGGAGGGCACCCGCTCCCTGGGCCGCCAGCTGCGGGCCCGCAGCGGTGTGGGCCGGCTCGCCGAGGCGGTCCCGGAGGCCCGGATCATCTGCGCGGCGGTCGTCGGGACCGTCGACATCACCCGGTTCCCGCGCCGCCCCCGGTTGAAGGTGACCTTCTTCGAACCCACCCCGTCGGTCGCGCCGGAGTCCGCGTTGGAGCTGGCCGGCCGGCTGACCGCCGAACTCCGCGCCGTGGCGCCGGTGGCCGGAGCGCCCAGCCGCTGACGGTGACTCCGGTCGCCGGTGTCGTGNNNNCCCCCCCCCCCCCCCCCCCCCCCCCCCCCCACCACACGAACTCACGGTGCGGCTCCACGGAGGAATTGGTCCACCGCGGTATCGGTCAGGCCGTCGTCGCCGGTCGCCACGGCGGCACGGATCCGCTCGCCCAGCCGGGTGTAGCCGGCCTCCGCCAGCGCGTCGAGCAGGTGCTGCCGGTCGGGGAAGTGCCGGCGCGGGGCGGCATGGCTGACGCCCAGCTCCCGGGCGAGGTCACGTTGTCGGTGACAACATCCCGGCCATGACTCACGCGACCTCATCGGGGGAACTGATCGTCGTCTCCGGCGCCTCGACCGGGATCGGGGCGGCCACCGCGCGGGAACTCGCGTCCCGGGGCTTCCACGTGCTGGCCGGGGTGCGCAGTGACCGGGACGGCGACGCGATCCGCGGCGACCGCATCGAGCCGATCATGCTGGACATCACCGTCGGTGAGCACATCCGCGCCCTGGCGGCCCGGGTGGGCGGCAACCCGCCGCGTGCGGTGATCAACAACGCCGGGATCGAGATCAACGCCCCGGTCGAAGTGCTTCCCCTCGATCTGTGGCGTGCGCAGTTCGAGGTCAACCTGTTCGGGCACATCGCCGTCACCCAGGCGCTGCTGCCCGCGTGCGGCGCAGCCGGGGCCGGGTGGTCGACATCAGTTCGGTCGGTGCGGAGGCGGTGCTCCCGATCTACGGCGCGTACGCCGGCAGCAAGGCCGCGTTCGAGTCCGCCAGCGACGCACTGCGCCGGGAGGTGGCCCCGCAGGGCGTCCAGGTCGTGATCGTGCAGTCCGGGGGAGTGCGGACCCCGATGGCCGAGTACAGCGGGCCGCGGTCCCTGGAGATCGCCGCGGATCGCCCGGTTCACCACGGCCAGGCGTCCCCGGGTCCGCTACAGCCTGGGCCCGGACGCGATGTTCACCCTGCCGCTCAACCGCCTCCTGCCGGCCCGGCTGATGGACCGCCTGTTCTCCCGCTGACAGGGGGAGAGGTGCCCGCGGCTGGTGTTCGCCAACGAGCCCCCGAACCGGCTGCCGGATCCGCGCAGCCGGTTCGGGACCGCCTGGAACTGATCTAGAGGTAGTCGACGTAGGCGAAGGCTCGGCCGTCCGGGGACCAGCTGTTGACGTTGATGGTGCCCTGGCCGCCGGAGAGCGCCACCACCGTCTCCGGGGACTTCCAGTCGCCGTCGGTGATCAGGCGCAGTTCGACGGACCGGTCGGCGGGGTGCCCGGTCGTGCCCGGCGGATAGCTCAGGTAGACCGCGTGGGTGGACGTCAGGTGCGGGAACCAGTTCACCCGCTCGTCGAAGGTGAGCTGTTCCAGGCCGGTGCCGTCCGGGCGGATCCGGGCGATCTGTGCGTTCGCCGAGAAACGCTCGGTGTTGAAGTAGATCCATTCCCCGTCGGGGGAGTATTCCGGGCCGTCGTCCGGGCCGGGGCCGGTGGTCAGTGGGACGCCGGTGCCGCCGGCCGCCGGGACGGTCCACAACGTGCCGCTGTCCCAGCGCTGATTCTCGATTCCGACATAGGCGAGGGTCGAGCCGTCCGGGCTGATGCCGTGCAGGAAATGCATGTGGTCGCCGGTGGTGATCCGGGTGGCCGGGCCGCCGGTCAGCCGGGCCTTCCAGATGTGCCCGTCATCGGCGGACAGATAGACCGACGGCGACACCACGTCGAGAACGTGGTCGTTGTTGAGTTCGGGCAGGCCGTCGAGCGGAATGGGCCGGGGCGGGTCCGAACCGTCGGCGGCCATCGCCCAGAGCAGCCCGTCGCCGTTGAGGACGAGCTGCCCGTCGGACGTCCAGTTCGGGGCTTCGAACAGCAGGGCGGTGCTGGTGTGCACCACTGTGGAAACCTTCGAGACGATGTCGTACGTCAATATCCGGCACTGCTGCCCGGCGGAGAGTCTCCGTGCGTACGCCACGACAAGGTTCTCCTCACTGGTCGAATGCATCAGCAAATCAGGTCAGGTCGGCTCGGGGAAGCGATTCCGGCCCGGATCAGCCTGAGCCGGTCATCGTCACCTTCGGCCGTGTGCCGTCCGGCACGCTAACTTGCACTCAGTGCACGACAGGATAGTGTCGGGGAGTGCGACAACGCAGCCCCGAGACCTGGCGCCAGATCCGTGACTCCGCCGTCGGCCTGATGGCCGAGCGCGGTTTCGACGCGGTCTCCGTCGACGACATCGTGGCCGGCGCCGGCATCTCCCGCCGCACCTATTTCAACTATTTCGCCGCCAAGGAGTCGGTGCTGTTCGACCCCGACCCCGACGACCCCGGCCTGTGGGCCGAGCTGACCGCCGCCCGGCCACCCGGCGAACCGTTGTGGACCACCCTGCACCAGCTGATCCTCGCCTACACCGAGGCCGCCGGCGAGCAGATCGTCAGGCAGCGCCGGGTCATCACCGGCAGTCCGTCGCTGGCCGTCTGCTCCCGCGAGACCTGCGACCGCTTCTGGGACTGCGTGCGCGGCTGGGCCGCCCGGCGCGGCACCACCGCCACCGACCTCCAGCTCGACCTCATGATCAACACTGCCCGGGCGGCCTTCGCCACGGTGTCCGCCCGCTGGGACGCCGACACCGGCATCCCCGGCCTGCACCGGCTCATCGACGAGGCGTTCACCCTCCTGCGATCACCTGAATGGGACACGTTATGACCCGCGTACCACTCTCCGCGCTGGAACTGGCCATCGTCCGCGAGGGGCACACCAGCGGCGACGCGCTGCACGGCGCGATCGCCACCGCGCAGGCCGCCGACGACCTCGGCTACCGCCGCTTCTGGGTCGCCGAGCACCACAACACCCCGGCCGTCGCGTCCACCTCGCCGCCGGTGCTGATGGCCGCCATCGCCGCCAACACCCGGCGGATCAAGGTCGGCTCCGGCGGGGTGATGCTGCCCAACCACATGCCGTTCGTGGTCGCCGAGCAGTTCGCCATCGTCGAAGCGCTCCACCCCGGCCGCGTCGACCTGGGCATCGGCCGCGCGCCCGGCACCGACCAGGTCACCGCCGCCGCCCTGCGCGGAGTGTCCCCGCACCTGACCGTCGAGCAGTTCCCCGAGCACCTGCGACTGCTGCTCGGGCTGCTCGGCGACGACCGGCACGCCACCAGGGCCGGGCGGCTGGTCGCCACCCCGGCCCCCACGTCGTACCCGGAAGTCTGGATCCTCGGGTCCTCCACCTACGGCGCGCAGATCGCCGCCGCCCTCGGCCTGCCGTTCTGCTACGCCTACCACTTCCCGACCGCGTCCGGGCTGGAGCAGGCCGTCGACCTGTACCGCGACGGCTTCCGCCCGTCCGAGCGCTTCCCCGAGCCGCACCTGATGGTCAGCGCCTCGGTGCTGGCCGCCGAGACCGCCGAGGAGGCACGGTTCCAGGCCGGGCCCGGCCGGGTGATGATGCTCAACCTGCGCACCGGCGGCTTCCAGCCGATGATCTCGCCGGAGGCCGCCGCCGCCCGCGAATTCTCCGAGCTGGACCGGCAGATGATGGAGGCGCTGTCCGGCGGGCAGTACATCGGCACCGCCGACGAGGTGGTCGCCGGCCTGGACGCCCTGGTCGAGCAGACCGGCGCGAACGAGCTGATCCTGGCCGGCATGCTCTACGACCCGGCCGTCCAGCAGGACTCCCTGGCCCGCATCGCCAAAGCCTGGGGCCTCTGACCCCGTGTGGTGAGTTCCGGCGCGGAGCGCCCCGGAACTCACCACACGCGGTCGAACCTCAGCGCCACCACCATGGTGTCGTCGTCGACGCGGAAGCCGCCGGGCAGCTCGGCGAGCACCTCCGGGCTGTGCCAGAACCGTTCGTGCCCGGCCCGCCACTGCGCCACCGACTCGTCGCCCTCGCCCTCGTCGACGGCGTGCCGCAGATCCACGTCGGCCAGCCGCAGCACCCGCACCCCGACGATCTCGATCACCGCGACCGGGCTGTCGGCCGAGTCGACCACGACGCGCCGCTCACCGGCCACCGGAAGCGGTTCGCCGTCCACGTCGTACCCGATCCTGAGCCCGGTCGTGGTGGTCTTGGCCCCGGACAGCACCGCGGCGACCAGCTGATCGCGCAGCGGCCCCGGGAACCCGAGCTCCATCCGCGGCATCTCGTCATGATTCACCCGGACACTGTAGAGAGCTGTTCCGCCCGGCCTGAGTAGGGTGTCTCGGATCATCCTGTTTGGACCGGGAGAGGCATGACCGAGCACGATGGCCGGCTGCGGCCGGAAGACCCCACACACGTCGGCGCGTACGAGCTGGTCAGGCGCCTCGGAGCGGGTGGCATGGGTGTCGTCTACGAGGCGCGGGCCCGGGACGGGCGACGGGTCGCGGTCAAGGTCATCCACGCGGCGCTGGCCGGGGACGCCGGGTTCCGGGCGCGGTTCCGGTCCGAGGTGGTCCGGGCCCGCCAAGTGCCACCGTTCTGTACGGCCGAAGTGCTCGACGCCGACCCGGACGCCGCCCAGCCGTACCTGGTGGTGGAGTTCGTCGACGGCCCGTCGCTCGCCGACGAGATCAGCCGGCACGGGCCGCTCAGCCCGGCCAACCTGCACGCCCTCGCCATCGGGGTGGCCACCGCGCTGGCCGGCATCCACGACGCCGGGGTGATCCACCGCGACCTCAAACCGCACAACGTGCTGCTCGCCCCGGGCAGCCCCAAGGTGATCGACTTCGGGATCGCGCGGGCGCTGGACCCGGCCACCCAGCACACCCGTACCGGCGAGATCGTCGGGTCCATCAAATACATGGCGCCGGAACGGTTCGGGGCGGTCGCCGACGCGGTCACCCCGGCCGCCGACGTGTTCGCGTGGGGCTGTGTGGTGGCGTACGCCGCGCAGGGAAGTGCGCCTTTCGACGCGGACTCCGCGGTCGGCGTCTTCGGGCGGATCATGGGCGGTCAGCCCACCCTGGACGGGCTCAGCGGGCCGCTGCGTGACCTCGTCGAACAGGCGCTGGCCGCCGACCCGCGCCACCGGCCGACCGCCCGCGAGTTGGTCCAGGCCTTGATCGGGCCGGACGACGACCCGACCGCCGTCGTCCGCGAGGTGTATGCCCGGCCCGCTCCCCGGCGCCGGCCGCGCACCGCACTGATCGCCACCGTGCTGGTGCTGGCGCTGACCCTCGCCGCCGGATCGGGCCTGGCACTCGGGGTGAGCCGGGACTGGTGGACCGAGCCCGAACCGGCCGACACCAGGATGGTCCTGCCCAGCGGCACCCTGGAGATCTCCGATTCGCTGGTCACCGACGGGCACTACAAGCCGGTCTCCGTCGCGGGCGGCCGGACCTATTGCAAGATCAGCGACGACGGTCTGCGGATCCAGAACCGGGATGCCGGCATCTGGCGCTGCTCCGGCCCGGACCTGGAGGTCAAAGGTGTCTTCTCGGTCGAGGTGATCGGCCGCATCGACCGGCCCGGCAGCTGCCTGGGCGTCTGGTTCGCCTCCACCCTCGCCATGCGGTACCGCCTGGACGCCTGCGCCGACGTCTGGCAGTTGCACGCCGAACAGGAGGCCAACGGCGACAGCGTCGTCCTGCGACAGTGGCCGGTCGCCTCCGGTAGCGAGCTCCACCCACAGCTGGTGGTCGAGAACGACCTGGTGCGGGTCGGCAACAACGGCGTCCTGCTGGGCGAGCAGAAGCTGAACGAGCCGGAACTGCGCGGCAACTGGTTCGACCTCGGCGTGGTCAGCGCCACCGACGACGGCAAGGGGCCGTTCGGTGTCACGTTCACCAACATCGAGGTCCGGGTCGCCGGCTGACCCCGGCTCACTCCAGGTGGCGGGCCAGGTTGTCCAGCGACGAACCCATCCCGGCGGCGTGATCCCCGGCGGAGATCCCGGCGGGCACGTCGTCGGCCCGCAACTCCACCCGGCTCCCGCCGTCGACCGCGCTGACCTCCCAGGTCATCGTCATGATCCCGGCCTGATCCGGGTCGTCGGAGACGAATTCCACCGCCTGCACCACCCGTACGCCCGGAACGATGTCCACAAACCGCGCCTCGACGACATCGGAGTCGGCGGTGGTCTTACCGGGAGCCTCGGTGGCGTCGTCGTAGGTGAGCACCAGCCGGTACGACCCACCCGGCCGCGCGTCGAAGCGTTCGAACCGCCCTCTCATCCCCTCCGGCGGCAGCCACACGGCGAGCGCCGCCGGATCGATGAGAGCAGCGAACACACGGTCGGCCGAAGCCGCGACAACCCGGGAAACCCGGTCGGTACGCCCCATGCCCCCGATCTTAGGCGGGTGTGTTCCGGACCAGGCTCCGGTAGTAGGTGACCGCGGCGGGAACCTGTTCCAGGCTCAGGTCGCGGTCCTTGGCGTCCACGGCACCCCACCAGTTGAGGTAGCGGGCGGCCGGCATGCCGGCGTAGGACGGGCCGATGGAGGCCGGATCGCGTACGGCGTCCGCGACCTGCCGGACCCAGGCGGTGAACCGGGTGCCGTGGCGATCCCAGTCGCGTTCGGTGCCGGTGCCGGTGCCGTCCTGAACGATGGTGCCGATCTCGCCGACCGCCCAGGGCAGCCGGAACTCCTTCCAGGCGTCGCGGGCGTACCGGAAGAAGTCGTCCGGGGTGGCGTAGTGGCCCTGTCCGGCCGGCATGCCGGGGAACGAGTAGGCGTCCCACGACAGCAGGTCGGCGGGATCGTCACGTTCGACGAAGTGGCGCCAATCGCTCTGCGCGGTGGCGTGGTACCGCTGGTACCACCACAGCAGGTTCTTCTCCAGCGTGACCCGGTCGCGGGCCGGATGCGCGTCGATGACGGCGCGGTACGACCGGTACACGGCCCGGTAGACGTCCGGCCGGCTACCTTCCAGCCCGCGTACGAACCAGTCGCCCTGCGCCTCGTGCCGGTACATGACGGTGACCCGCAGCTTCCGGGCCTGTACCCAGTCGAGCAGGGTCCGCAGTCGTGCCTCGCCGCGGTCCCGGTGCGAGATGGTGATCATCTCGTCCGGGTGCCTGTCGGCGGCCCAGGTCAGCAGGCGGCCCGCGCGGTCGTTGTCGGTGGGCAGTGGGACGGCGTCGGGGCTGAACACGCGAATGCCGATCGGCCCGCCGCCGTACCGGGCCCGGTGTGCCTCGTAGAGCCGGACATGTTCGGCGAGGGTGTCCGGAGGGCTGCCCTGGGTGGAGGTGATCACCCCGAACACGGTCGTCGTCGCGGCGGCCCGGACCGGCGGCACGGCGAGCGAGGTGGCGAGGGCAAGGCCGCCGACGATCGCGGCGAGGTGTCGCAGGAGCATGATGGCCCTTCTGTCCTAATGGAGATCAAATAGAGGGCTGACGGCACGGCCGCCCGTCCGAGCCGGCCGACTGCAGGTGGGTCCCGCGTTCGCCGGCAGTGAGTTCCCGGTCGAGGTTGCGGCAGATCAGGTCGATGGCCGCGGTCAGGGTCAGCCCGGCGTTGGCCCGGACCCGCACGATCCCGTCGCGGTCGCCGCCGGCCAGGTGCCGCCCGTCCGGGCTGTACGCCGCCGTGTACACCTTGTTGGTGTGCCCGGTGAGGGTGCGTGACGTCCCGGTCGGACACCCGGCCGGTGTGCCCGGTCAGGGTGCGTGCCGCGCCGGTGGTGAGCGTGAACAGCTCCTCCAGTTGGTCCACCACCCAGCACCAGGCGCCGGCTGCCACCGGCGGCGGCCAGCGCCTGCCCGGCGAGCAGATGTGCCCGGCCGGGGTGGGCGGTCAGGGCCTCCTGCACCGAGATGGCGTCGGTGGCGGCGAGTTCCGCCAGGTGGACGGCCAGCTGACGGACCGGGTCGCCGGCCGGGAGGATCACCCGCCGGGGCCAGAACTGACTGCCCGGGGCCAGGGCGTCGTCGGCCAGCGATCCCATCAGGCCCGCGCGCAGCAGGGAGGACTTCCCGGCGCCGGACGGACCCAGCACCAGCAGCACACCCGCGTCCGGCGGGTGCTCGCGCAACCTGTCGAGAAGCCGGCCGGTCAGTGTGCGCCGCCCGTAGAAGACCGCCGCGTGCTCTTCCTCGAACGGCCGCAGCCCGAGATACGGGCATCCCTCCCAGCCGGTCCGGCGGTCCCGCCCGGCCGGGGCGGTGCGGGCCGCGCGGTCCGCACCGCTGCCGTCGGCGTAGAACCGGATCCGCGCCTGCTCCCGGTCGGTGGCTTTCAGCGCCCGCGCGACCTTCACGGCCACGTCCGGCCCCGGGGCGGTCTTTCCGGTGAAGATCTGGCTGAGATAGCCGATGGATACCCCGGACACGCCGTGGATCTTCCGCAACGAGGGATCGCCGGCCCGGTGCCGCAATTCGCACAGCAGGTCGTGCAACCGGCGGTGATCACCCACCGGCGCGTGACCCGAAGCACCCGCCTGTTCACTCTGCGTCGCCATGGTGTCAACGATAGAGATCGCGGCCGCCGGGTTCAGGGTGTTCACCAGCCCCGGCTGACGTGTCCACTCCTCGCACCGCTGACGCCGGGAGAAGCCCGGAAAGTGTTCACCCGGACGCGGTGAACACCCCCGCCCGGGCGTCTTCTGAGGGCACCACCACGAGACGCACCCGGAGGACGCCATGCGAAGCGCCATCACTTTCTGTGACCCCACCACCGCGGCCCCGCAGGGCCGGCCGGACGCCACCGACCGGGAGGCGGAACTCCGCGCCCTGATGACGATGGCCTCGCACGACCTGAAGAACCCGCTCGCCGCGGTCGCCGCCCGCGTCGAGATGCTCCGGGCCGATCACGGCGATCTGGGCGACGACTTCCTGGCCGACCTCGACGCCATCGAGCGCGGCCTGCACCGGATGAACCGGCTGACCCAGGAACTGCTCGACTACGCCCGGGCCGACCGGGACCTGGACCTGACCCCGTCGCCGCTGACCGAGCTGGTCGCCGACGTCGTCGCCGACCACGCGAGCACCACGGGCGCCGCACCGGTCACGGTGGTCGGCACGCTGCCGACCGTGGTCGTGGACGCGCCGCTACTGCGTCACGTCCTGGACAACCTGGTCGGCAACGCGATCAAGTACACGCCGGCGGGCGTCGTGCCCGACGTCGAGATCCGCGCGCACACGCTGGCCGACGGCACCAGCCGCATCGAGGTGGCCGACCACGGCATCGGCATCCCCGCCACCGAACAGCCCCGGATCTTCGACGCGTTCCACCGCTGCGCGAACAGCGGCGGGTATCCCGGGACCGGGCTGGGCCTCAACATCTGCCAGCGCATCGTCGAACGTCACGGCGGCCGGATCGGGGTGGAGTCCAACACCGGCGGCGGCAGCCGTTTCTGGTTCACCCTGCCCGGTACGGCGGAAACCGCCCGCCAGGCATCGCTGGTGTAGGGCCGGAAGGTGACCGGGCACCGTGGCTGGGATACGCCGGTTCAGATCTGGTGGCCGGCTGTCGCGTCGACGTGGTCCGGGACCTCCTCGTGCCGGTCGCCGACGGTCATCGTGCCGGACGGTTCCACCATCAGGATCGACGCTCCCGACTCCGAGGACGGCTTGTGCTCGGCGCCGCGCGGGACGGTGAAGACGTCGCCCCGCCGCAACACCACCGTGCGGTCGCGCAGGGAGATCGTCAGCTCCCCGTCCAGGACCAGGAAGAACTCGTCGGTGTGGTCGTGGGTGTGCCAGACGTGCTCGCCGTGCACCTTCGCCACGCGGATGTCGTAGTCGTTGACCCTGGTCACGATGCGCGGGCTCCACAGCTGGTCGAAGGAGGCCAGGACGCCGGTCAGGGAGACGGGTTCGGTCATAGGACCATCTTCGAACCTTCCGCCGGTACGCCGTGAGTGCTAGGAATCGCGAATGCCGCAAGAATCCTCGCACCGTGTGGTGGCCCTGGTCGACGCCGGTTCCAACCCGTTCGAACTCGCCTGCGCCATTGAGGTGTTCGGCCTGCCACGTCCGGAGCTGGGCCGTGACCTGTACGACTTCCGGCTCTGCTCGGCCACCCGCAGCACCCGGATGCGGGCCGGGTTCTTCAGCATGACCGGGATCGCCCCGCTCGGCGCGGTCGACGAGGCGGACACGGTGATCGTCCCGAACCGGCCGGACATCGAGGTGCCGCGCAGTCGTGCGGTACTGGACGCGATCCGGCGCGCGCACGCCCGCGGCGCCCGGCTGATCGGCTTCTGCAGTGGGGCGTTCACCCTGGCCGAGGCGGGGGTGCTGGACGGCCGGCGGGCCACCGCGCACTGGCAGTGGGCCGATCGGTTCCGGGCGCGCTTCCCGCTCGTACGGCTGGAACCCGATGTCCTCTTCGTCGACGACGGTGACATTCTGACGGCGGCCGGGAGTGCCGCGGCCCTTGATCTGGGTCTGCACGTGGTGCGCCGCGATCATGGCGCCGAGATCGCCGGCGCGGTCAGCCGGCGCCTGGTGTTCGCCCACCGGGACGGCGGTCAGCGGCAGTTCGTGCGACGGCCGATCCCGGCGATCCCGGACGAATCGCTGACCCCGCTGCTGGACTGGGCGCGGGAACGCCTGGACCGGCCGTTGACGGTGCCGGATCTGGCCGCCCGGCTGGCGGTGAGCGCGGCGACGTTGCACCGGCGGTTCCGGGCCGAGCTGGGCACCACGCCGCTGGCCTGGCTGACGGGGGAGCGGGTCGCCCTGGCGTGCCGCCTGCTGGAGCGCGGTGAGTCCCGGCTCGATGTGGTGGCCCGTGGCAGCGGCCTCGGCACCGCGACGAATCTGCGGGCCCTGCTGCGCCGGGAGACCGGGCTGAGCCCGACCGAGTACCGGCGACGCTTCGGCGGCTTATTGCAATAAGCTGGCAGCTGCTACAAGATGGCCTCAGGGGCGAGTGTTGCTTGGCCGTGACTCGTCGTTCCCGTTCAGGGCATCCCGGCCCGCGATGATCCAGCAGCTGGGATGCCCTGACTTTCACGCACAGTCCGGGCAGGTCCCGGTCAGGGTGATGCTGCCGAACCGGAACCCGGTCACCTCGCCGGCCGCAGCCAGCGCGGGCGCCACCACCGCCGCCGGGATCTCCGCCTCGTGACCGCACCGCGAACACACCGCGTGATGGTGCGGGTGGTCGGCCATCCCGTAACGGGCCTCGCCCTGCCGCCCCAGCACGTGCACCACGTGCTCGTCGGAGAGGGTGAGCAGCACCCGGTGCACGGTCGACCGGTCGATCTGCGGGAACCGGGCGGTCACCTCGTCGTGCACCTCCTGCACCGACAGATGCCCCCGATGCCCGATCAGGGTCTCCACGATCGCGCCCTTGGCCACGGTCCAGCGCCGCCCGCCGGCCCGCACCCGCGCCCGGACCGCTTCGAGCCGTTCCTGCTGCCGCGCCCGCGCCACCGCCCACCTCCCGTTCCCTCCGACACCGTAGCGGTCCGGCCTTGCTGCAACCCAGGCGCAGTAGCGGGAGGGTGCCGCCCCGGCCGCCAACCGGATCGGCGTCGGCCTGCGCGTCTTCGTCCACGACTGCCCGATGACCAGGGGGCCGAGCACCACGGCCACCTCCTCGACGAGGGCTGCCTCTCGGTCCCCGGACCCGGCGCCGGATTCGACCGGGCGGCCGCTGGGATGTCGCGCCGGGAAGCGCTGCCTGATCTCCGCCGATCGCGTCTGTTCGACCTTCTCGTCGCCAACGGCTCTACTGCAATATAGTGGCAGGAACAAACTCTAGGCAGAAGCGAAGGATTCGTGATGGCGGTTTACACCCTGCCCGACATGCCGTACGACTACGGCTCGCTCGAACCGGCCATGTCCGGTCAGATCCTCGAACTGCACCACTCCAAGCACCACGCGGCGTACGTCAAGGGCAGCAACGACACCCTCGACCAGCTGGCCGAGGCCCGGGACAAGGGCGACTACAGCGCCCTGGTCGGGCTGGAGAAGACCCTGGCGTTCAACCTGTCCGGGCACGTGCTCCACTCGATCTTCTGGCACAACCTGCGCCCCGGCGCCAGCGCCGACCGGCCCGAGGGCGAGCTCGAAGCGGCGATCACCGAGCACTTCGGATCGTTCGAGGCGTTCTCCGCGCAGCTGTCCACCGCCACCAAGGGCGTGCAGGGCTCCGGCTGGGGCGTGCTCGCCTGGGAGCCGCTGTCGCAGCGCCTGATCGTCGAGCAGGTCTACGACCACCACGGCAACGTGGGCCAGGGCTCCACGCCGATCCTGGTCTTCGACGCCTGGGAGCACGCCTATTACCTGCAGTACAAGAACGTCCGCCCGGACTACGTCGACCGGCTGTGGAATCTGGTCGACTGGACCGACGTGACCAAGCGGTTCGACGCGGCCCGCGCCGCCGGCAACCCGATCATCATCGCCCCGTGACCGCAGCCGGCCCGGCATTCCTCGCCGCACAGCAGGCGGCCGGGGTCATCGCGGCCAAGAGCCGCGGCGACCTCGCCGGCGCGGAGGAGCTGCTCTGCGCCATCGGCGACGAGACCGTCCGCACCCGCGGGTTCATGCTGCTCGCCGAACTCGCCCTGGCCCTGGTCCGCACCCGGACCGGCCAGTCCATGGACGAACTGGTCCAGGAGCTGACACTGCTGATGGCCGAGGCCGGCTGAGTCTTGTTCACCATCACGGCGGCGACCGCCGCACGACTGCGCGTCTACCGGGATCGGCTGCACACGATCTACGCGCGGTGTGTCGTGGCGCCGCCGTGTGGCGAGGCTCCCGCCGATCGCCATTACCCCCGCATCCGTGCGGCCCGGCATGTCGTGGCCGCCGGCCGGTCGTTCACGACTCCACCGCCGCCGGATCGCCGTCCGCGCGGCCGCGACTGCTGAGCCGGTCCAGAGGCTTCCGGCCTGGTTCGCCGGCTCCCGGTCGACCGTACTCCCACCGAGATCAACCTACGACGACCTCTGCATACGGTGACGGTAAGCGGGACGGGCGACGGGTGCGTTCCGGGGCATGGCCGGGAGTGCCGCGCCGCGGTCTCCGAACTGATCTTCATGCTCGACCCCGGCGACCCGAACTACGACATCGAGCGGATGTGCCCGGACGCGCTGTCGTACGACGAACTCGTCGAGATCATCGTCACCGGCAGCGGGTTCGCCGGCCCGGAGTGCGGCAACGGCGGTCCGGCCGGTGTGGACGTGGTCAAACGCACCCGCGGCTACCGGGGCGACCCGCGGCAGCGGCCGATGGTGCATGGCCGGCCTCGGGAGATCACCGCCCGGGTCGAGCATCCGGCCTCGCCGCCGGCCGTCCCTGTCCCGTCCGGAGTCCCCCGTCCGGGTGGCGTGCACGCCCTGTCCGTCAGTGATGGACATAGGCACGCATCAATTGAAATGGGAGGCGTCCGATGAGGAATCCCGACAACAGGTGGACCTGGACCGCCGCGGCGTCGGTCTCGGCCGCGGTGGCCGCCACCGCCGTGGTCGTGCTGGCCGGCGGGGCACCCGCCACGGCCGCGCGAGTGACCGCGACCTGCGCCAACGCCGGCACCGACGCGGCGACGATCCAATCGGCGATCAACGGGTCGGCCACCGGTGACGAGATCGTCATCGACGGCCCGTGCCAGATCACCCAGACCATCACGCTGGTCGGCAACCGCTCCTACCGCGGTGACAGCGCCGGCACCACCCTGACCCAGACGTCCGGCAGCAATCTGGCAGCGGTCCTCGCCTCCGACTCCTGGGTCAACAACACTCCCACGACGGGCGAACCGATCACGCTGCGGGATCTGACCGTCAACGCCAACAAGGCCGGCAACCCCACCGGCGGCGACGCCGTGGTCATCCGGTCGTGGAACACCACGATCGAGAGCCTGCGGTTGCTGAACGCGCCCGCCAACGGACTGCGTATCACCAACCAGACCCGCAACGGCACCGCGCTGACCAACACCCAGGTGAACGGGACCGTGCGCAACCTGTTCGTCACCGACTCCGGGGCGAGCGGAGTCTACGTGCAGGACAGCGGCAACGCGGTCACCGACTGGAACCTGACCGACAACTGGGTCGCCAGCAGCGGCGGCTCCGGCATCCGGATGGAGAACGCCGCCGGGTGGAACGTCGAGCGCAACCACGTCTACGGCGTCGGTGGCAGCGGCATCACCGCCGACCGTCTCTTCGCCACCAGCGTCAGCGACAACTACATCGAGGACTTCAACACCAACGGTATCCGGGTGACCGTGCAGGGTGACGCCGCCAGCACCGTGTCCGCGAACCGGATCTTCCGGTTCAGCGGCACCGGCACCACCTATCTGGCCATCCAGCAGGTCAACTACGGGTCCGGTTTCGTCGCGGTGACCGGCAACGTGATCCGGGGCGCCGGCTCCGGCACCGGCCTGTCGTACCAGCGCGGCAGCAACGCCCTGACCGTCACCTCCACCGGCAACCTGGTCACCGGGGTCACCACACCGCTGACCGCGGGTTCCGGAGTGACCGTCACCGCCGGCATCTGAGCCGCGGTCACCGCCCCCGCAGTGCCAGGGTGGCGTGCACCTGGGCCAGCTGGGTGGTGGCGGTGAGCATGGCCAGGTCGGCGCCCGGGACGTACGGCTCCTCGGAATGATCGTCCTCGTTGATGTTGGTCTCGTAGTCGACCAGGCAGATCTGGTACAGCCGTTCGGCCTCGGCGGCGAGTTCGGCGGCGCGGGCGGCGTGTTCCTCGGGCGTCATGCCGATCATGTTGTCACCCCGCGTCCGGCCTAGACTGGTGGGTGCAGCTGGTTCGCCCGGTCCGCCAGAGCGGGCGTCGTAAGAGGGAACCCGGTGGAAGTCCGGGACTGCCCCGCAGCGGTGAGTGGGCACGCCCACGAGTCCGAACACCTGCCACTGCCCGCGCCGGATCAAGCGCGGTGTGATCGGTGACCTCGTGGGTGGGTCGGCGGTGGGAGACGACTGTGACGACACATGCGCCGGCCGGGGAGCGGCTGAGCGCGGGCACCCTGGCCCGGCGGCTGGGCGTGGCCCCGACGACGCTGCGGACCTGGCATCAACGGTACGGGCTGGGCCCCACCGGCCACGAGTCCGGCCGACATCGGCGCTACACCGAGGGTGATGTGGCCGCGCTGACCGCGATGGCCCGGCTGACCACCCGGGGAGTGTCGGCCGCCGAGGCCGCGCGCCGGGCCCGCCGGGAGCTCACCCCGTGGCACGCCGAGCATCCGTGCGCTGATGACGCGGCGGCCCGGGGCCTGGCCCGGGCCGCGCGCCGGATGGACGTCCTCGCCCTGCGGGAGGCGCTGTCCGAGGCGGTGGCCGGGCACGGCGTCGTGCACACCTGGGAGGTGCTTGCCGACCCCGCGTTCACCCGCATCGGCCACGGGCGCTATCCGGCGGCGCGGAGGGCCCTGGCCGAGCGGGCGCTGGCCCGCGGCCTCAGCGAGGTGTTCGCCGCGGTGCCACGCCCACCGGCGGGTTCCCCGGTGCCGGTGCTGCTGGCCGGGGCCGACGGCCGCCGCGCCACGGCCGGACTGGACGCGCTCGCCGCGGCCCTGGCCGAACACGGCACGATGCCGATGCACCTGGGAGCCGGCCTGGAGCCGGAACTGCTCGCCGAAGCCGTCGCCGGCGCCCGGCCGGTGGCCGTCGTGGTGTGGAGCCCCACCTGGTGCCCGGAGGTGGCCGCCCTGCTCGCCGGGCTGGCCGGGACGCCGGGCGTGGTGACCGCGGGCTGGCCGGGGGCGGACGCCCCGAGACTCGCCGACGCGGTCGCGGTGACCCTGAACCTGGCCGGACGTTGACCGCCGACGCGGGCGCCGCCCTGGACGCGGCGGCTCGGCTCGGGCCCTATTTCGCCTGGGAGCGGTACGACGGCGCACCCGGCTGGCGGCCCCTGCCCGACCTGCTCGACGCCGGTGTGCTGGAGCAGCGGGTGGACCTCGGGCGGCGCATGCTCGCCAGGATGGGCGGGTTCGGCGTCGGCGACATCGAGGAACGGGTGGTCGCGTCGACGATCTTTCTCGGTCTGGCGTCGCGGCTGCTGTCCCCGCTGCTGGGGGCGGTCGCGTCGACCGGGGTGCTGCCGCTGCCCGACCCCGCGCGACTGTGGTGGCGGCCGGTCGAGTCGGGGCCGATGCCGGTGGCCTTTCACGACCTGCCGGTGGAGACCGGGGTGGATGGGTTCGGGGCGGCGTTCACCCGTACGG
This sequence comes from Actinoplanes sp. G11-F43, assembly GCF_050589265.1. Lineage (NCBI taxonomy): Bacteria > Bacillati > Actinomycetota > Actinomycetes > Micromonosporales > Micromonosporaceae > Actinoplanes > Actinoplanes sp. G11-F43. The sequence goes on along the minus strand of NZ_JBNZCE010000008.1, from coordinate 167,056 downwards.
CGACGCGGGGTCTGATCGTGCCCTTGGCCGGCGCCGTCCAGCGCCGCTTCGTGCTCTCACCACAGGTGGTCTGGGGAAACGTGGCCTCCGCGCTGGGCGGCGCGCTCCGGATGATCCCCGATGCGGGGCCGGCCGTCGCGGTGGTGGGGTCCGCCCTGTCGGTGCCGCCGCTGCGGGGGATGGCGACGCTGACCGGGCGGTCGCTGATGCGCAACAACTGCTGTCTCTACTACCGGATCCCCGGCGGCGGAACCTGCGGCGACTGCGTGCTCAACACCCGCTGACCCAGGACCACCCCGGCGACGGCCAACCCCGCGTGGAGAGTTGCGGTCCGATTCGAGCCGAAAATCACCACCATTGGTACGCCCGACGGCTCCACGGAAGACGGACCGTTCTGTCTCGTCCACGCGAGGTGGGCGGCACACCGGACCGTCCGGCGTCCGCCGGGCCGAATGCGGTGGCCCGGGCGGACGCCGGCGATGTCGGCGTTACGGCCGTGACGCGGTGGCCCGGGCGGACGCCGGCGATGTCGGCGTTACGGCCGCGGATCGGTGCGCACGGCCCCGGTCCGTGGATCCAGCGGGAAGGACAGGTGCTGATGCGTCATCGACCATCCCGAGCCGGTGCGGCGGAACACGCGGGTGCCCCGCGACCACGACTCGACCGGCTCTCCGTCCGGGCCTTCGATCCGCACCCGGTTGAGCCCCCAGGCGACGGCGAGGTCGTCCGCGGCGACCACGGTGAGGTCCGGCACCCGCCAGGTCACCTGACCGGTGCCCGCGTCCAGCCCGTCCCGGCACACCTGCCGGACCTGCTCCCGGCCGACGTGTTCCAGGGGCGCGACGTGCTCGTAGGAGACGACGTCCTCGGCGATCCCGGCCATCAGGGCATCGAGGTCCTTCGCCGCCGTCCCCTCGAACCACCTGTCGTGCAGCGCCCTGATGTCGCGTTCCGCTGCCACCCGGTCCGCCACCTCGGCCAGCGGAAACGAGTGGTGTTCGTGGGCGACCAGCCACCGGCCGGCCTCCTTGCGCAGCCCGAGGGTGATCCGCAGCCGCTGGTCCGGCCGGCGCGCGAGGTCATCGGGTGTGCCGCACCGCGCCAGCACGTGCGCGAACGCGACCTCGGCCCCGGCGGTCACCTCGATGGTCACGATCTCGAACACGGCGCCGCCGGCCAGCCACCGGAAGAACGGCGGCCAGGTGTCCCGGTAGGCGTCGATGCCCCGAACCCCGTCCCGGGGCGGCGGCACGTCGAACATCACGATGTCGTCGGCGTGACCGGCGAGGACGCCCGGCAGGTCACCCGCCCGGATCGCGGCGGCCCAGCCCTCGATCAGTTCGGTGATGGTCTTCTCGTCGTCCCGGTGTCGTTGCACATCCATGTGTGCCTCCTTTCACCGGTACAACCCGGCGCGGGCGGCGGATCCATCGCTGTGTGGAAGATCGGGCAGGCTAGCCGGCAGCCCGAACGCCGGCAGGTCGGCGTCCAGGAACGACACCACCTCGCCGATCCGTCCGTCGCGCAGGGTCAGCACGTCGAGACCACCGGGTAGGTGGACGGCCCGCTGCCGATCCCAGCGGTAGGTCCCGAAGGCGAGCTGGCCGTTGGCGGTCGCCGGCACGAACCGCCACCGGCACCGCAGCGGGCCGTCCAGCAGGAATCCGCGGATCGCCGCCCGGCCGGCGAACCACGTCGGCACCGGCGGCATCGAGTACCGCGCGTCGTCGGTGAGCAGCGCGACGATGGCCCCGACATCACCGGACTCCCAGGCCCGCGCGTACCGCCGGGCCAGCTCCCGGACCGCCTCGTCACCCAGCTCGCGCAGGGTGGCCCGCTGTGTCGCGGCGGGCAGTGCCGGGCCGAGGGCCGCCCGGGCCCGCTGCATCGCGCTGTTGACGGCGGCCACGCTGGTGTCGAGCTGCCCGGCCACCTCGCGGGCGCTGAAACCCAGCACGTCGCGCAGCAGCAGCACGGCACGCTGCGTCCCGGTCAGCCGTTGCAGGGCGGCCACGAACGACAGCTCGACGCTCTCCCGGGCCACCGCCGACGGTTCCGGGCCGAGGTGCTCGTCCGCGTACGGCTCCAGCCACCGCGCCTCGGCGCCGTCGGTGCCGAGGTGGACCGGCAGTGCCCGGCGGCCGCGCTGCTCCAGCATCGACAGGCACCGGTTCGTGGCGATCCGGAACAGCCACGGCCGCACCGAGCCGCGCGCCTCGAACCGGTCGAAGGCCCGCCACGCCCGCACCAGCGTCTCCTGGACGGCGTCCTCGGCGTCGTGGACCGAGCCCAGCATCCGGTAGCAGTGCGCGTGCAACTCGCCCCGCAACGGGCCGACCAGTGCGGTGAACGCGGGATCACCGCGCTGGTCCTCGTTCAGACGTCCGCCTCGGTGGGGTGGAAGAGCAGGTGCAGCTGGCCGTCCAGTTCTACCCGGTGGATGCCGATGCCGTACACCGGCTCCAGGATCTTCGGCTCCAGGACCTCGTCGACGGTGCCGGCGGCGACCACCCCGCCGTCGCCGAGCAGGACCAGGTCGTCGCAGTAGCGGGCGGCCAGGTTCAGGTCGTGCAGCACCACCACCGAGCAGGTGCCCAGTCCGTGGACCAGCCGCAGGATCTCGTGCTGGTAGCGGATGTCCAGGTGGTTGGTCGGCTCGTCGAGCAGCAGGTGGGTGGCCTCCTGGGCGAGCGCGCGGGCGATCAGCACCCGCTGCCGTTCACCACCGGACAGGCCGGTGAACGGGCGGGCGGCCAGATGGGTGGCGCCGACCCGGGCCAGACAGCGGGCGGCCACCTCGTGGTCGGCCGCGCCGGTGCGCTGGAAGGTGGACAGGTGCGGGCCCCGGCCCAGCAGCACCATCTCGGCCACGGTCAGGGCCGTCTCACCACCGGTCTCCTGGACCACCACGGCCATCCGGCGGGCGGACTCCCGTGGGGACAGGGCCGGCAGCGCGTCGCCGTCGACGGAGACGCTGCCGGTGGGCGAGCGCAGGGCCCCGTACAGCAATCTCAGAAGTGTGGTCTTGCCACTGCCGTTGGGGCCGATCAGACCGAGCAGCCGTCCGGGGCGGGCGGTGACGCCCACCCCGTCGATCACCGGGTTCGCGCCGTAGCGCCAGGAGACTCCGGCGGCTTCGATCATTTGAAGCGCTGCACGATCTTCTCCAGGCCGTCGACGGACAGCGGGCTCGGCGGCTCGGTGAAGTTGAACAGCTGCGGCATCACGTTGCCACTGGACACGGCCTTCAGCTTGTCGGCGCCGGGCAGGCTGGTGACGGCCTGCTCGACGGCCTTGGGGTCGCCGTCGCCGTACAGCAGGATCAGCACGTCGGGGTTGCGCCCGAGCAGCTCCTCCAGGGTGACCTCGAAGACCCGCTCGGTGCTGTCGGCGAACACGTTGGTGAACCCGGCCGCCTCCAGCTGCGGGTGGGCCATGCTGGCCGTGCCGTACGCGTAGGTCACACCCCCGCCGACGGTCGGGTAGAGGACCGCGGCGGTGCGCTTCCCACCCGTACCCACCTCGGATTTGATCTTGTCGAATCGGGCCTTGAGGGCGGTGACCGCGGTGGCCGCCTCGGACTCGCGCCCGAACACCTTGCCGTACGCCTCGGTCTGCCGGTAGATGTCGTCGAACGTCGGCACGGCGGTGCTGTCCGGGCACATCGCCGGCTCTTCCAGGAGCGGGATGTCGACGGCGGACAGGGTGTCGCGGGACAGGTTGTCCACCTCGCCGAGCACCAGGTCGGGGGTCTGCGCGATCACCACCTCCTTGGAGATCTGCAGGTGGCCGCTGGTGTCGGTCTTGTCGGTGAGCAGCGGGATCCTCTCGATCTCGGCCTGGGTGGCGGCGTCGTAGTACTCCTTCGGGTACTGCCCGGCCCGCGACACCACCCGGTCCATCACGCCGATCGAGTGCAGGTACGGCACGGCGGCGCTCTTGAGCATCACCACCCGCTCGGGGGCCTTGTCGAAGGTGACGTCGACGCCACAGTTCTTCAGCGTCAGCGGGAAGCCGCCGGCCGTGGCGCCGGCGTCGTCGCCGGTGGCGGAGCCGGTCGAGGAGCCGCACGCGGTGAGCGTGAGCATCAACGCGGCGGAGGCGGCCAGAAGTGCCCTCATCGGGTTATCACCTTTCAGTTCGCGTGCATGCGGCGGATCAGGATCAGCAGGAACGGGGCGCCGAGCAGGGAGGTGATGATCCCGATCGGGATCTCCTGCGGGGCCAGCAGCACCCGGGCGACCAGGTCGGCGCCGACCAGCAGGATCGCGCCGAGCAGGGCGGCCACCGGAACGACGCGCACGTGCGGGGCGCCGACCAGGCGGCGGGCCAGGTGCGGGACGACCAGGCCGACGAAGCCGATGCTGCCCGCGGCGGACACCAGCACACCGACACAGAGTGACACCAGGATCAGCAGCCGCATCCGGAACCGGTCCGGGGAGACCCCGAGGGTGTGCGCGGTCTCGTCACCGACGGCGAGCACGTCCAGCCGGCGGCCGAGGATCGTCAGGTAGGCGATGGTGCCCAGGATGATGATCGCGGCGACGGCGAGCAGGGCGTCCCAGCGGGCCAGGCCGAGCGAGCCGAGCAGCCAGAACATCACCGAGCGGGAGCCCTCGGCGCTGTTCGAGGCGAAGATCAGGAAGCTGGTGGTGGCGTACAGGGCGTAGCCGACGGCGACACCGGACAGCAGCAGCCGCATCGAGGTGATCCGGCCGCCGGCCCGGGCGATGGCGAAGACCAGCAGGGAGGCCGCCAGGGCTCCGGCGAAGGCGCTGGTGGACAGCGCGTACTGGCCGAACCCGGCGCCGGCGCCGAACAGGATGGCCGCCGCCGCGCCGGACGAGGCGCCGGAGTTGATGCCCAGCAGGTACGGGTCGGCGAGCACGTTGCGGACCATGGCCTGCAACGCGACACCGCAGACGGCCAGGCCGGCGCCGACGAGGATGCCGAGGATGACGCGGGGGAGCCGGACCTGCCAGACGATCGCCTCCTCCGGCGGTGCCCAAGTGATCTCACCGAGGCCGAGGAGCTGGTGCAGGATGATGCGGGCGACGGTGACCGGGCTGATGCCGATCGCCCCCGTGCCGACGGCGACCAGCCCGGTCACCACCAGGGCCGCGGTCAGCACGACCAGCCAGAGGCTCGTCCGGCGCCGTTGTGTGCCGACGCCGAGCAGGTCCGTTGCCACCAGCGGCTCCCTTGTTGTTGCCAAGTATGTGCAGCAAACTAACATCATGATCAATGCTGATTGAAGGGGCTGTGTTGCTTCTCTAGTGCAGTTGCAAAGTGACTGCATCGGTGCTTAGCGTGCCCGCATGTTCAACCGCAGACTCCTCGGCCTCGCCGCCCGGCAGCGGGCCGGACTCACCGGCCTGGTCCTGATCGGACTGGCGATCACGGCCACCTACGCCGGCCAGGGTCTGCTCATCGCCCGGGTCATCGCCCAAGTCCTCGACGGTGCCGTCTCCTGGCCCACGATGGCCGGCATCGCCGCCCTCCAGGCCGCCCGCGCCGGACTCCTCTGGGCCCGCGAAACCACCGCCACCACCGTCGCCGCCCGGATCCAGGACGACCTGCGCGGCCGGCTGCTGGCCAGACTGTTCACCCTCGGACCCGGCTGGACCACCGGCACCCGCACCGGCCGCATCCAGTCGACAGTGGTCGACGGCGTCGAGTCGATGCGGGGCTACTTCGCTGACTTCCTGCCCCAGCTGATCTCGTCACTGCTCGGCGCGGCCGTACTGATCGGCTACGTGTGGACGCTCGACCCGGTCGTCGGCGCGACCATCGCCGCCTGCGCGCTGCTCGCCGGCGCCGCCCCACGGATCTCCCGGCGGCTGATGAGCGCGCCGCTGACCAGGTGGTTCACCGAATACCGGGCGCTGTACGCGGACACCCTCGACATCCTCCAGGGCATGGTCACCCTCAAAGGCGTCAACGCGCACCGCCGCCGCGGCGCGCAGATGGCCGCCCAGTCCACCACCTTCGCCACCACCTCCACCCGGCTCACCGCCGCCGTCGCCGCGTACGAGATCGTCGTCGGGCTCGCCGCCGGTGCCGGCACCGGCCTCGCCGTCGGCGTCGGCGCCCTGCGCACCGCCGACGGCCAGCTCGACGTCGCCACCCTGCTGATCGTCCTGCTGCTGTCGAGAGAGTGCTTCCGGCCGCTCACCGACCTGTCCCGGGCGTTCCACGGCGCCTACCCCGGCCTGGCCGCCGCCGACGGCGTCTTCGAACTGCTGGACACCCCGCCGGCGATCCGGCCCGGGTCCGCCGTGGCGATCAACGGCCCCGGAGAGGTACGGGTGGAGAACGTCACCTTCGCGTACGTCCCCGGCCAACCCACCCTGACCGACGTCACCTTCACCGCCGCCGCCGGGCGCACCACCGCGATCGTCGGCCGCTCCGGCGCCGGCAAGAGCACCGTCATCGCCCTGCTGCTGCGCTTCTTCGACCCCGGCACCGGCCGGATCCTGATCGACGGCCACGACATCACCGGCCTGGCCGACCCGCGCGCCCTGGTGTCGGTGGTCTCCCAGGACACCTACCTGTTCCACGGCACCGTCCGCGACAACCTGCTGCTCGCCCGGCCCGGCGCCGACGACACGGCACTCCGGCAAGCCGCCCGCGACGCCGCCGCCCACGACTTCATCACCGCACTACCCGAGGGATACGACACGATGATCGGCGAACGCGGCACCCGGCTGTCCGGCGGCGAACGCCAGCGGATCGCGATCGCCCGCGCCCTGCTCAAGGACGCGCCGATCCTGGTCCTCGACGAGGCCACCTCGGCCATCGACTCGGCCAACGAGGCGACCATCCAGGAAGCGCTGGCACGGCTCGCGCGACGGCGCACCACACTGGTCATCGCCCATCGGCTGTCCACCGTGCGCACCGCGGACCACATGGTGGTTCTCGACGACGGAACGGTGGCCGAACAGGGCCCACCCGATCAACTGTTGGCCAGATCCGGTGGTGCCTACCGTCGGCTAGCCGTAGCTCAGACAGGTAACGCGGCATGACCGAAACCGTGAAACGCCTGCGTACCATGCTTTTCCTGCTGCGCGCCCACCGACTGCTTCTGGCCAGCGCGATCGGCTCCGGCGCCCTCAACCAGCTCCTCACCATCGCCGGCGCGGCCGTCGGCGCCTACCTGGTCGGCCTGGTCGCCACCGGCGCCGGCGCCGACACGCTGATGCCGTGGTTCTGGCTGCTGGTGGTGCTCATCCCACTACGGGCGATCACCCCGTGGCTGGACAACACGCTGTCCCACACGATGGCGTTCCGGGCGCTCGCCGACACCCGTACCCGCGTACACGCCGCCTTCGAACGCCTCGCCCCCGCCGGCCTGGCCGGGCGCCGCAGCGGCGACCTCGGCACCGCCATGGTCGCCGACGTGGAAGCCCTCGAAGTGTTCTTCGCCCACACACTGAGCCCGCTGGTCGTCGCGGTCACCGTGCCGTTCAGCACCCTGGTCGCGCTCGGCCTGATCCACCCCGTACTGCCGCTGGTGGTCCTGCCGGTCCTGCTCGCGGTGGCCACCGTGCCGATGTGGCTGGCCCGGCGCGCCCGCACCCAGGGCGACGCGGTCAAGGCGGCCGCCGCCGACGTGGCCGCCGAAACCGTCGACGCCGTCCAGGGCCTGCGTGAACTCGCCGTCTTCGGCGCCACCGGCCGCCAGCAGAACCGGATCGCCGCCGCCGTCGCCCGGCTGCGGGCCGTGCAACGCTCCCACGCCGGCCGCGGCGGCGTCGAGAAAGCCGCCATCGACACCCTGGTCACCGCCGGAACCCTGGCCGTGCTCGCCACCACCGCGCTGCTCACCGCCGACGGCCGGATGAACCCGGCACTGTTCCCGGTCGCCGTGGTGCTCGCCGCGTTCTCGTTCACCCCGGTCACCACCGTCGCCGAAGTCGCCAAGGACCTCAACCTGGCCGCCGCGGCCGCCGCCCGGGTCGCCGAACTACTCGCCCTGCCGTCCCCGGTCTTGTCCGTCACCACCGCGCCGCCCGCCGTGACGGGCGCGGCGGTCGCCTTCCGCGACGTGGCCTTCCGGTACGGCGATGATCTGCCGTACGCGCTGTCCAGCCTCGATCTGGACATCCCCTCCGGCGGCAGTGTGGCGTTGGTGGGGCATTCCGGTGCCGGGAAGTCCACCACCGCCCACCTGCTGCTGCGCTTCCAGGACCCGTCCCGGGGCGTGGTCAGCATCGGTGGGGTCGATCTGCGCGATCTGCCGTTGGAGCGGTTGCGGGAGCTTGTCGCGTTCGTGCCCCAGGACCCCTATCTGTTCCACGGCACGATCACCGAGAACCTGCGCCTGGCCCGGCCCGATGCCACCATCGCGGAGTTGGAGGCGGCGGCCCGGGCGGCTGGGGCCCACGAGTTCGTGATGGGGCTCGCCGAAGGGTACGAAACCACGGTGGGGGAGCGGGGCACCCGGTTGTCCGGTGGTCAGCGCCAGCGGATCGCCCTGGCCCGTGCACTGCTGACGGACGCTCCGGTGCTGGTCCTGGACGAGCCGGTGTCGAACCTGGACGCCGAGACCGAGCGCGTCCTGGCCGAGGCGATGTCCGGAATCATCGCCGGCCGAACCACCCTGATCATCGCCCACCGCCTGTCCACCATCCGCACAGCCGACCGGGTGGCGGTCCTGTCCAACGGCCGCCTGACCGAAACCGGCACCCACGAGGAGCTACTGGCCACCAACGGCCCCTACGCCCAGCTGATCAGCGCCCAGCTGGCCGTTCATTGACCGTCCGGCCCTCGCCCGCACAAGTGGCCGTTTCCCGGCCCGGCCTCGACCGATCTTGGATGATCTACCACCTTTGTAGAGCCTTGCTCCTGGCCGCCTGATCACTTGCGGTCAATTGCTCACGCGGGCGGCCCGTCCAGCCGAGACCTTGGTGGATTTACCACCGTTTTCGGTGGTAAATCCACCAAGATCGGCTGGGGTGGAGCTGGAAGGTGGACACTCGCGCGGGGAATTGACCCGAGCGGGCCAGCAGCCGAGAAGCAGGCTCACTCCGACAAGGTAGGACACCTCGTCCAGCGGATCTTGCCGTGCTAGGGTGCGGCACGAGTCGACCGCATCCCATGGATGCCAGGGAACTCCGGTGTGATTCCGGGACTGGCGCGCAGCGGTGAGGGCGACGGCGGCACGACTACGCCACTGGGGAGCGGGCGCTTCCTGGGAAGGCCGTGCCGCCGGCTGACCCCGAGTCCGAAGACCTGTCGGCTCACGTGTTCGTCAGTGGGCTCTCGCGACCAGGGTCTCCGACCCGAGAGGCTTCCGCCTTGGATTCGCCGCCCTCCGACGACGGCTACGTTTCGGCAGTAGAGCTGTGTGATCCGCGGTGGTGGGCGGGTGCTGTCGCGGCCTACAGTTCCTGGCTCGGGACCCGGCATGCCGCGCCCGGTGCCGCCTGCTGTCTGCAGCACTACTGCGGCAAGGTCCTGCCCCTCGTCGTGGCGGAGTGGGTCCGGACCGGCCGGCTGCTGTCGATGCGTCACGAGGACTGGCAGGTCCGCGTCGACGAGAACGCGGCCACCACCGCGGCCCGGCACACCGCGGCCCGGCACACCGCGGCCCGGCACACCGCGGCCCGGCACACCGCCGGGCACACCGCGAGCGGCACGCCCGCCGGGGTGCCGGCGGTCGGGCAGGCCGTCGCTGATCATGTCGCGCCGCTGCTGGACGGGGTTCTGGCCGCGTCCAATCTCACCCGGGCGACCGCGCTGGGCGGGCCCGCCGCCTCGCTCGGTGGTGCCGTCGCCCGCCTCTACGCCGCGGCCGATCCGGCGGACCGTGCCGGGATCGTACGGGACGGGGCCGCGATCATCGCCGTGCTGGAGCAGACCGCTGGGCGGGCTCTGATCAGGCTGGACGCCGACGGTGACGTCCTGCTGCAGACCCGGACCACCTGCTGCCTGATCCGCCTCGGGACAGAACGTTCGTTCTGCGATACCTGCCCCCGAATGGACCCCATCGAACGGGTCCGCCGTCAGCGCGCACGCACCCGGAGAGCCCACCCGTGAAACGACGCCTGCCCTTCTGGCCGCTCCTGATCGCCCTACTGCTGAGCGCGGTGGCCAGCGCGATCGCCTCCCTGGCCTTCGGCTCCGAACGAATCCCCCTGACCGAGGTGGTCGGCGCCGTGACCGACCGGTTCACCGGCACCCCACCCGGCCGCTGGGACGTGATCATCTGGGAACTCCGGATGCCCCGGGCCCTGATGGCCCTGACCGTCGGCGCCGGACTGGCGGTAGCCGGTGCCGGCATGCAGACCCTGGTCCGTAATCCGCTGGCCGACCCGTACCTGCTGGGTATCAGTTCCGGCGCCTCGGTGGGCGCCACCGCCGCCATCACCACCGGCGCGCTCGCGGGCCTCGGCGTCTACGCGGTCTCCGGCGGCGCACTGCTGGGAGCGGTCGGCTCGGCCCTGCTGATCTGGCTGATCGCGATGGCCCAGGGCGGCCTGACCCCGCTACGGCTGGTGCTGTCCGGTGTGGTGCTCTCCTCGGGGCTGTCGGCGATCGCGTCACTGCTGGTTTTCCTCAGCGCCGACCCGCGGGCCGCGAACTCGGTGATGTTCTGGATGCTCGGCAGTGTCGGCGGCGCGTCCTGGGAAAAATTGATCATTCCGGCGATCCTGGTGGCCGCCCTGACGGCCGGGATGCTGGCGATGCATCGCTGGCTGGACGCGCTGGCCGCCGGACCGGAGACGGCGGCGTCCTTGGGGATCAACGTGGCCGGGATGCGTACGACATTGTTCGTGGGCCTGTCGGTCCTTGTCGGTGTGCTGGTCGCGGTCAGTGGAGGCGTCGGGTTCGTCGGCCTGATCGTGCCGCATGCCGCGCGGCTGGTCGTCGGCGCCCGCCACCGGGTGGTCCTGCCGGTCGCGGCGGTCGCCGGGGCGGTGTTCCTGATCTGGGTGGACGTGCTCGCCCGGATGGCGGTGCGCCCGCAGGAGATCCCGCTCGGGGTGGTCACCGGGGTGCTCGGTGCGCCGTTGTTCCTGCTGTTGATGGGGCGGGGCATGTACCGGTTCGGCGGCGACCGGTGACCGCGCTGCGCCTGGACGGCGTCTCGGCACGGCTGGGTGGCCGCACGATCCTGCGCGATGTCGACCTGACGATCCCGGAGGGCGTACGCCTGGGCATCGTCGGTGTGAACGGCGCCGGCAAGTCGACGCTGCTGCGGGTGCTGGCCGGAGTGCTGGCACCGGGTTCGGGCAGCGCCCTGCTGGACGGTGTCGACCTGCGCAGGCTCCCGGCCCGCGAGCGTGCCCGCCGGCTGGCCTTCGTACCGCAGGAGGATGTCACCTCCCCGGAACTGCGGGTCGGTGAGATGGTCGCGCTCGGCCGGGTGCCGCAGACCCGGCCCTGGTCCCGTGACAGCCGTGCCGAGCACCGGATCGTCCGTGAGGCGCTGGACGCCGTCGGGCTGGCCGGCCGGTTCGACACCGCTTGCGACCAGCTGTCCGGTGGTGAGCGGCGGCGCGCGGTGCTGGCCCGGGGCCTGGCCCAGCAATGCCCGATCATGCTGCTCGACGAGCCGACCAACCACCTCGACGTGGCCTGGCAGCTCGACCTGCTGGACGTGTTCGCCGCCCGGGCCCGCACCCTGGTCGCCACCATCCACGACCTGGATCTGGCGTTGCGGTTCTTCGACCTGCTCGCCGTCGTCGGCTGGCCGCCCGGCGCCGACCGGGCCATCGACCCGGCCGGCATCGTCGCGTTCGGCACGCCCGCCGAGGTCCTCAGCACCCGCCGGGTGGCCACCCACTTCGGGGTCGGCTCGGTGCAGGTGCCGCATCCCACCCTCGACCAGTCCCACCTGCTCATTCACCCCCGAGAGGACTCATGACCATCCGAACCGGCGTCACGCTGGCACTCACCCTGACCGTCCTGACCGCCTGCTCCAGCCCGTCCCCCACCGGTGAGGCCACCGCCGGGGCGATCACCGTGCAGAACTGCGGGCAGGACGTCGGTGTGGACGAACCCATCAGCCGGCTGTACGCGTACGACGGCGGCATCATCTCCATCGTCCTGGCCGCCGGCGCCCGCGACCAGCTGGTCGCCGTGACCGGCATGGATCAGGACCAGGCGGTGCTCGAACTCGCCTACCCGGACCTGCGCGTCGGTGACCTGAAGGCCGTCGGCGACCAGCACCCCACGCTGGAGAACGTCCTGGCGGTCAAACCGGAGATGATGTTCGCCGGGTACGGCTACGGCTTCAGCGAGTCCCGCAACCTGATGCCCGAGGACCTGACCACGCACGGCATCAAGACATATCTGCTCAGTGAGACCTGCAAGCAGGACGACGGCGCCCGCGGCACGATGGACGCCTGGACCGCGCTCACCACCGACCTGCGCAACATCGGCGACCTGACCGGCCACCGCCCGACCGCCGACACCGTGGTCGCCGACATCGACAAGCGGCGGGCGGCGCTGACCGCGGCGCCGAAGGGCACGCGGACCCCGACCGCGTTCCTGTTCGACTCCGGTGGTGACGCCATCTTCACCTCCGGCTCGTTCGGCGGCCCGCAGGCGATCTTCGACGCGGCCGGAGTCGTCAACGCCACCGCCGACGTCGAGGACACCTGGACCGAGGTGGGCTGGGAGCGCCTGGCCGCCTCCGACCCGGACGTCATCTACTTCGTCGACTACCCCGGCCAGACCTACCAGCAGAAGGTGGACACGCTGAAGGCCAACCCGGCGTCCCGCGACCTGACGGCGGTCAAGGAGGAGCGGTTCGTGAACCTGCCGTACGCCCTGTGGGTGTCCGGCCCTCTCAACATCGACGCCGCCGAGTGGGTCCGCCGGTCGGTGGAACACTTCGGTCTCGCCCCGTCGGCCGGGATCGCCCCCACCCTCGACATCACCCGGCTCACCGAACTGCCCGGCAACGCCTGGCTCCGCTGACCCGGATTCCGGCCGGGGTGCGGTAGAACTGTCGTACACGACGGAGAGGCCGGCCACAGCAGATGTCCCCTGAGGGAGCGTTGACGATCCGTTCGGCTGTCGGTGGTGACGGCGTCGTGCGTCTCGCGGTGGCCGGTGAGGTCGATCTGGCCACCGCCGAGCAGCTGTACGACGCGATCGCCTCGACCGCCGCGACACCCGGGGTGCGTACGGTCGACGTGGACTTCTCCGAGGTCGCGTTCTGTGACTCGACCGGCATCGGCGCGCTGATGCGGGCCCGGCACAGCGCGGGGGAGAGCGCGGTCGCGATGCGGGTGGCCGCGCCGCGGGGCATGGTCCGCCGCACCTTCGAGGTGGCCGGAGTGTGGCAGGTGCTCAGTGACGGCACGCGATGAGAAACCGGCACACGATGAAAGCCCCTGCCTGAGGCGAGGGGCTCTCATCGGTCGCGGCCGGGCACGGGGATCGTCTGCCGCACGAACCCGGACGGTGTCGTGAAGAGACCATGCCCCATCGGGAGGGGATCAATCACACTCACTGTCCGGTTTTGCGCGACGGCGGGATCCGGACCGCGAGCATGGCGACGTCGTCCTCGTGGTCGGTGCCCGCGAACCGGGTGTAGAGCAGGTCCAGCAGCTGCGGCAACGGCGTGCCCGCGTGTGCGCCGAGCGTCTCCCGGAGATCCCGCTCCCGGTCGCCGAAGGCCCGACCCCGGGTCTCGATGAGCCCGTCGGTGTAGAACAGCACGGTCGATCCGGGTGGCAGCGGACGGCTGTGACCGGTGCGCGGCACCTCCCGCCGCAGACCGAGCAGCGGATTCCGGCCGGTCAGCTCACGAACACCGGCCTCGGTGATCAGGAGCGGACTGGGATGCCCGGCGGTCGACCAGCGCAGCCGGTACCCGGCGCCGACCGGATCCGGGTGCAGATCGGCCAGCACCACGGTGGCGGTGACCGGGTCGCCGAGCATCCACCCGGCCGTGTCCAGACGGTGCAGCAGCTCGGCCGGGGACTCCTCGCGATCGACCAGCAGAAGCCGCAGCTTGCTGCGCAGCCGGCCCATCCGGGCGGCGGCCCGCATGTCGTGGCCGGTGACGTCGCCGATGACCAGGGCCAGCCGTTCGGGGCCGAGCCGGACCGCGTCGTACCAGTCCCCGCCGACCTGTTCGCTGCGGGCGGCCGGGTCGTAGCGGGCGGCGATCTGGAACGGCGCCGCGTCGGGCAGGTCGGTCAGCATCGCCCGCTGCAGCACCCGGGACACGTTCTCCCGGGACGACAGATGGTCGGCCCGGTGCAGCGCCTGCGCCACATAACCGGCCAGGGCGGCGAGAACGGCCTGCTCGGCGGCGTCCAGGGTGTACGGCTGCTTCCAGACGAAGGTCAGCGCCCCGACCGTGCCGTCCGGTCCGGGCAGCGGCACACTGGCCGCGGACTGCCAGCCCATCGTGTCGAAGGTGGCCGCCGCGTCCGGGGCGATCCGGTACACCGCCGGCAGATCGGGCAACAGCACCGGGGTGCCGAGCCGGGCGGCCAGCGCGGACGGGGTGGCGGCCCGGTCCCGCGGATCCACCAGGGACACATCGACGTACGCCGGATCCAGCGTCCCGGTGACCAGATGCCGGACCACGCCCACCACGTCGTCGACGGTCCCGGTGCCGGCCAGCGCGACACTGGCCCGCAACAGCAGCTGACTGCGGTCGAACGCCGCCCCGGCCCGCTCCTCACGATGCCGCAGGCCGCTGTGCGCGATCCGCAGCCGCAGCATGTCCGAACACGCGGCGGCGAAATCGGTCAGCAGCCGCAACTCCTCGCCGGTCCAGTCACGGGCTGGTGATCGATCGCGCACAACGACCCCAGGACGGTGCCGGCCGCGTCGGTCAGGGGCAGGCCCGCGTACCCGATCACCTGGAGATCGGTGATCGCCGGGTTCCCGGCCACCCGGGGATCGGTGCGCGCGTCCCGGACGATCAGCGGCGCCGCGCCGGCCACCACATGCCGGCAGAACGAGTGCGACATCGGGGTCTGCCGCCGCCGGTCCCACGGGTCGGCGAGCCCGGCCGCCCCGGGAAACACCTGGCGGTCCGTCTCGACCAGGCTGACCAGCACCACCGGCACGTCCAGCACGGTGCGGACCAGCCCCGCGAAGCGGTCGAACGCCGGATCCGCCGCCGCGGTCAAGCCGGTGCCGGACAGCGCCGCCTCCCGGCGTGCGGGCCGGGCTCCGGGCACGGCCGTCGAACAGATGTCCATCCGATCCTCACACACCCGGGGGAGCGCTTCCAAGGCACTCCCCACGACACCGTCCCGGCGCTCGGCGGTGTTCTGCCGGCGCCACCCCGAACGTAGGTTGACGGTCATGACGAACGTTCGGCTGGAGCCGATGACAGCGGAGCAGTATCAGGCGTGGCGGGCCGCCGCCGAGGCGCACTACACCCGGAGCCTCACCGCGTCCGGGCAGCCGGCGGAGGCCGCGGCCCGCAACTCCGCCACCACCTATACGCGGTTGCTGCCGGACGGGCAGAAGACCCCGGACCATCATTTCTGGTACGCGTACGACGGTGACCGCCGGGTCGGTTTCCTCTGGCTCACAGTGACCGATGACGCCGCGTTCGTCCACAACATCGCCGTCGAGGCAGAGTTGCGCCGGCGGGGTTACGGGCGGGCGATCATGCGGGCCGGCGAACGCTGGTGCCGGGACAACGGCCTGACCCGGATCGGCCTGCACGTGTTCGCCCACAACACCGGCGCGCGGGCCCTCTACGAGCAGCTCGGTTTCACCGAGACCGGCCGCAATCTCGCCAAGGCCCTATGACGTCTCCTGGCCGAGAACTGGCCGTTTCCTCATACAATTCTGGCCATTAACTCGAATTTGAGGATAATTGTTTGGTGAGTTCCGCGGAGTGGGAATCCCGGCGTCGTAGCCACCATTTCTGAGGAGCGTTTCGTGGAAGTCACCGGGTTCTTCGCCGCCATCATCATCGGCCTGGTCATCGGCGCTCTGGGCCGTCTCGTCGTGCCGGGCAAGCAGAACATCCCGATCTGGCTGACCATGCTGATCGGTGTCATCGCCGCCATTCTCGGCACGTTCCTCGCCGCCGCCCTGGGTGTCGACGACACGCCGGGCATCGACTGGATCGAGATCGCGCTGCAGGTCGGCCTGGCCGCCGCCGGGGTCGCCCTGGCCGCCGGCACGTACGGCCGCCGCCGGCACTGACCTCGCACGCCGCGGCCCGCCGCCCACTCCATCGAGTGGGCGGCGGGCCGTTGTGGTCGGTGAGCCGGCTCACGTGCTCACCATTTTTACCAAACGTTCGGTAATATTGGGTCTCATGCTGAAGCCCACGGTCTTCCACTGGGGAGAACTCGAAGCGCAGGCCCGAGCAGGCCTCACCGACAAGGCGGCGGCCGTCTCCCGCCTGGTCCAGCCACACCTGCCGGAGGGCGCCGGCGACTTCCTCGCCCACCAGAACCTGCTGGTCGTCGGAGCGCAGGACGACGACGGCCGGCTGTGGGCGTCCCTGTTCACCGGGCCGCGGGGCTTCGTCACCGCCCCCGACGACGAGACGGTGCGGGTGGCGGCCCGGCTCGCCGCCGACGACCCGGCCGAGCCGATGACCCGCCGCGACGGCCGCCTCGGGCTGCTCGCCATCGACCTGGCGACCCGCATTCGGCTGCGGATGAACGGCACGTCGGCACCGACACCCGACGGGCTCCGGCTGACCATCGAGCAGAGTTTCCCGAACTGCCCGAAGCACATCCGGAAACGTACCGTCGCCGGGCCTGCCACCGGCCACGGCGGGGGAGCGGAGCCGGTCCGGGCCGCCGTGCTGACCACCACCATGACCGACCTGGTCCGGCGGGCCGACACGTTCTTCGTGGCCACCGCGTCCGACACCGGCGATCCCGACGTCTCCCACCGCGGCGGCAACCCGGGCTTCGCCGAGGTGCTGTCGCCGGCCCGGTTGCGCTGGCCCGACTACCGCGGCAACAACATGCTCATGACCCTGGGCAACATGATCGAGAACCCGCATGCCGCCCTGCTCGTCGTCGACTGGGCGACCGGCGCGACGCTGCAGCTCACCGGCCGTGCCGAGGTGCTGTGGCCGGCCGGTTCACGGGCCGTCGAGTTCACCGTCGACGAGGCGGTGTACCGCCCGTCCGCGCTGCCGGCCACCTGGTCGGAGCCGGCCCTGTCCCGGTTCAATCCGCCGGCGGGGACGAGGTAAGCGTCCGGGGCAGCCCGGCCAGCGCCGACCGGAACTCGGCCGGGTCGTCGAGGACCCGGGCCAGGACCAGCGCGCCCTCGATCGTGACCAGGGCGGCCCTGGCCCGGCGCGCCGCCTCCGCCCGCGGGGCTCCGGCCCGCCGGGCGACGTCGGCCATCGCCGCCAGCCAGGCGGTGGCCATCCGGGTGGCGTGAGCCCGGATGCCGTCCGGCGCGCCGCGCAGCGTCATCGTGTCCAGCACACAGGCCAGCCGCCCGTCCGCGTAGAAGACGCCGACCCGGCGGGCCATCTCCGCGACGGCCGCCGCCGGGTCGGCCTCGGCCGTGAGCGGGTCGAGGATCGTGGCGAACTCCCGCTCCACCGACTGCAGGACCGCCGCGGCCATGCCCGGCTTCCCGTCCGGGAACCGGTGATAGAGGCTCGCCCGCTGCAATCCGGTCGCCGACGACAGCGCGGAGAGCGAAGCGCCCTCGTAACCCGACTGGCGGAAGACCTCGGACAGCCGCCGCAACAGGGCGTCGTCGTCGATGCTCGGTGCGCGTCCCATACGCCGAATATTACCGAACATCCGGTAAAGTGTCGGGCGCGCTCCGCAGGCCCAGCTCGATGACCAGTTCCGCGCAGCGCAGGCGGGCCGGGGAGAGATCGTAAGGCATCTTGCGGGAGGCTTCGATCACGCTCATCGAGCCGGGCTTCCGCTTGCCGGGGCCGGGATCCTCCTCGGCGGACTCCGGGTGCAGGATGTCCCAGGCATCCACGATGGTGTCGAAGTCGTCCAGGCCGGACGCGTCGATGGCGGCCTGCAGAGCGTTGTCGAAGGCGTGTCGTTCGGCGGCCACCTGGGCCACCCGCGGATCGTCGACGGCGACGCTGTCGTCGAGCGCCTCCTCGGCGGCCTCGACGCGGTCGGACTCCGCGCGCAGGGCGGGATGCGTGGCCAGGGTGATGTAGAGGGTGGCATTGATCGCCGCGCCGAGCGGGCCGAAGATCCGCTCCATGACCAGGAGGTTGTCCAGGTCATTCTGGCGCAGGGAACCTTCCGGCAGATCCTTGAGGCGTTCGGTGACGAAGTCGGACAGCAGTCCCATCCGGCTGCCTTCGGTCCGCATCCGCTGCACGACGGTGCGCCGCCGCCGCAGTTCCGCCTCCTGCGCGGCGAGGGTCTCCTCCAGCCGCTCCAGGACACCCGCGATGTCGTCACCACCGCCGGGAGGGGCCGTGCCGGGAGTGGTGGTGCCGGAAGTGGCCGTGCCGGGAGTAGTGGTGAAGGCGGCGCGGATGTCGTCCAGGGCGATTCCGGCGTCGGCCATCTTGCGGATCCACAGCAGGCGGATCATGTCCTCGTACCCGTAGCGGCGTCGGCCGTCACCGCCCCGCTCGGGTTCTGGGAGCAGGCCGATCGCGTGGTAGTGGCGGATCGCCCGGGGTGTGCTGCCGGCGAAGGCCGCCGCGTCGCCGATCTTGACGTGGCGGGGTGGGAAGAACGACGAGTAGTGCACGGGTGGAGACCTTTCGCCGGGCGGATCGGGGCGTAGGTCAACTGGATCACATGCCGTTACGTGAGGTGCAAGCCCGCATCCGGCCGGCCGGTCTGAGGCGAGACAGTCCATCGTCGATGCGTTGACAGGTTCGTTTCGAGAATGTTTCAATCTGCCGACATCAATGTGTTAACGCTAACAAGCTTCAGGAGGTTGCGTGTCCTCGCTCCCGGTCTCCCGTCGCCATGTCCTCGGCGCCGCCCTGGTCTCCGCCGCCGGGCCGGCCCTGCTGCGCGCCACCCCCGCCGCCGCGGCCGTCATCCCCCCGGTCCGCCCCGACCTCGGCGTCTCCGCCGCCGCGTTCGACCACGGCCAGGTCCGCCTGACCGCCGGCCGGCTGCTGGACAACCAGACCCGAACCCTCAACTACCTGCGCTTCGTCGACGTCGATCGGCTGCTCTACGTCTTCCGCGCCAACCACGGCCGGTCCACCGGCGGGGCCACCGCCAACGGTGGCTGGGACGCGCCGTCGTTCCCGTTCCGCAGCCACGTGCAGGGCCACTTCCTCACCGCCTGGGCGCAGGCCTGGGCCGTGCTCGGCGACACCACCTGCCGGGACAAGGCCGACTACATGGTCGCCGAGCTGGCCAAATGCCAGGCTGCCAGCGGATACCTGTCCGGGTTCCCGGAAGCCGACATCACCGCCGTGGAGAACCGGACGCTCAACAACGGCAACGTCCCCTACTACTGCATCCACAAGACCATGACCGGGCTGCTCGACGCGTGGCGGCTGATCGGCAACACCCAGGCCCGGACCGTACTGCTCAATCTCGCCGCCTGGGTCGACACCCGCACCGGCCGGCTCACCAGCGCCCAGATGCAGGCCATGCTCGGCACCGAGTTCGGCGGGATGAACGCCGTGCTCACCGACCTGTACCAGCAGACCGGCGACGCCCGCTGGCTGACCGTGGCCCAGCGCTTCGACCACGCGAGCGTCTTCAACCCTCTCGCCAACGGCACCGACGCCCTCAACGGGCTGCACGCCAACACCCAGGTGCCCAAGTGGATCGGCGCGGCCCGCGAGTACAAGGCCACCGGCACCACCCGGTACCGCGACATCGCCGTCAACGCCTGGAACATCACCGTCGGCGCGCACACCTACGCCATCGGCGGCAACAGTCAGGCCGAACACTTCCGCCCGGCCAACGCCATCGCCGCCTACCTGGCCAACGACACCTGCGAGCACTGCAACACGGTCAACATGCTGCGCCTGACCCAGGAGTTGTGGCTGATCGACCCGAACCGGTCGGCGTATTTCGACTTCTACGAGCAGGCTCTGCTCAACCACGTGATCGGCGCGCAGAACCCGGCCGACTCGCACGGGCACGTCACCTATTTCACCCCGCTGCGCCCGGGTGGCCGCCGGGGTGTCGGGCCGGCGTGGGGCGGTGGCACCTGGTCGACCGACTACCACTCGTTCTGGTGCTGTCAGGGCACCGGGATCGAGGTCAACACCCGGTTGATGGAGGCCGTCTACTTCTTCAGCGGGTCGACGCTGACGGTCAACATGTTCGTGCCGTCGACGCTGAACTGGACGCAGCGCGGCATCACCGTCACCCAGGCCACCACCTTCCCCAGCAGCGACACCAGCACGCTCACCCTGTCCGGGACGATGAGCGGATCGTGGAGCATCCGCGTCCGGATCCCGTCGTGGACCTCCGGCGCGTCGATCAGTGTCAACGGCGCGGTCGTCAGCACCCCCGGAGCCGGCGGGTACGCCACGGTCACCCGGGTGTGGGCGTCCGGTGACGTCATCACCGTCAGACTGCCGATGCGGATCGTGCTGCGGCCCACCCCCGATCGGGCCGACGTGCAGGCGATCACGTACGGGCCGATGGTCCTCGCCGGCGACTACGGCAACACCGCGCTGTCCACGTTGCCGTCGCTGGACGCCGGGTCGGTCACCCGCACCACCGCGACCGCCGACGGCGCGCCGGTCAACCTGGTGCCGTTCCATGACGCGCACGGCATCAACTACACGGTGTACTGGACGACCGCGGCAGCGACTCCGGCGTACAAACTGGTCAATGTCGCCAGTGGTCTGGTCCTCGGCATCAAGGACATGTCCACCGCCAACGGCGGCCTCGCCCTGATCTGGGGCGACACCGGCACCGCCGACCACCGCTGGACCCGGATCCCGGACGGCGACGCGATCCGGCTGCGCAACGTCAACAGCGGCAAGGTCCTCGGGGTGCAGAACATGTCCACCGCCGACAACGCCGTCGTCCTGCAGTGGGACGACAACGGCACCGCCGACCACCGCTGGCAGTTGCTCGCCCAGGGCAACGGCACCTACAAGATCCGCAACGCCAACAGCGGCAAACTCCTCGCCGTGCTCAACAACGCCACCGCGCGGGGATCCCAGGTGGTCCAGGATCCCGACAACGGCACGGCCGACAACATCTGGCGGTTGACCCCGATCAATTGACGGTACGACCGCCGGGGGCGGCCAGCATCAGATACCCGCCGGCCGTCCAGGTGTACGCCCGATCGCGCAGCCCCGCGCCGGTCACCGCGTCGAAGTTCTCCGCGAACCCGGACCGCTCACACAGGGTCCGGAACCGGCGGCTGATCTCGTCGGCCAGCCCGGTGAACCCGGCCCGGCGCAGCCCGTCCTCGATCAGCACCGTCGACGGCGCCCAGATCGGGCCACGCCAGTACCCGTCGGCCGCGTACCGAGGCGAGTCCACCGGCTCGGTGGCCAGGCCGTACTCGGTCAGATGGTCCTCGATCCGGCGGGCCAGGGCGGCGGCCACCGGCGCCGGCAGGTCCGCGCCGAGCACGATCGGCATCAGGTCGAGCAGGCTGTCGCTCGGCCGCCGCTCGCCGGTGCGCGGGCACCGGGCCACGAACCGGTCGCCGTCCCACAGATCCCGCAGCATCGCGGCGCCGATCCGGTCCGCCTCCCGCGCCCACGGCCCGGCCGGCTCGCCGAGTTCGGCGGCCAGATCCGCCAGGCAGCGCAACTGGACGACCAGGAACGCGGCCAGATCCGCGCTCTGCACCACCCGGCCGCCGTCGAAGGTGGTGGCGTTGTCCCAGCCGCTGTCGTTGCCGTGGGTGTAGTGCGGCAGATCGGCGCCCGGCGCCCGGCGCGACTCCAGCCAGAACCGGGTCCACCGGGCCAGCCGCTGATAGGTGCGCTCCAGTTCGGCCCGGTCGACCGGGCCGGGCAGCCGCTGGCGGAGACGCTGGAGCGCCCACCCGTGGATCGGCGGTTTGACGAAGTTGTAGAGCACCTCGGAATGGGTGATCGAGTCCGGCAGCGCCCCGCCCGGATCCTGATGGTCGAACGGCAGCTGGAACTGGTCCCACGCCAGGCCGGGATCGCCGGCGGCCAGGGCGATCGCGGTGAAGCAGTGGTCCCAGCTCCACACCTTGTCCATCCAGTGCTTGCTCATCAGCACGGCCGGGCGGGTGACCAGTGCCGCCGGCCGGACGGTGGCCGACCACAGCACGTAGGCGGCCAGCTCCGCCGCCGGGGTCCGCGGAGCGACGGCCTCGGCGAAGGCGGTGAACGCGGCGGCCGACCGCTGATGGACCCGGTCGAAGTCGTCGGCGGCCCGGTACGGCGCCCGCGCGGTCTCGTACTCCTCGATCGCCAGCTCCCACCGGCCGGCCGGCAGGGACATCCCGCGCTCGGCGGTCCCGAGGGCCTCGACCCCGCTGACCTGCTCCGCCGCGCCGGACAGCACGGTGACCCGGTAGCGGCGGCCGGTCTCGTAGGAGGTGAACACGTGCGCGCCGTCGACCGGATCCTGGAAGAGGTAGGTGCCGCTGAACGGCGTCAACGTGCCGGCGGCGGCGGTGATCCGCATCCCCAGCCCGTCGCCCCGCAGCCGGATGGTGTCCGGGCTCTGGTAGGCCAGGTCGACGCGCCCGGCGTCGTCCCGCCAGGTCAGCAGGGCGGGGGTGGCGGTCACGGTGGCCGGGCCGGCCGGGGCGAACCGGAGGACCGGATGCATGCCGGCCTGATGCGAGACCAGGTGCAGGTCGTCGGCGACGGTGTTCTCGGCGATCACCGGCGAGACGCCGAACCACGATCCCCGGTGACTGAACGGAATTTCCCGGACGGCGAACCGCATGGCGCCCACGTGCCTTTCGGTGATGCCCCGGATCGAACCGGGACCAGCGTGATCGATCGTGTTCGAATCGTTGACAGCCCGTGTGATCGTTAACATCCTAGCCACATGACTGCCCGCCGAGCCGGCTCCCTGGTCGCCACCACCGCCCTGATCACCGGAAGCGTCGTCGTGCTGTCCGGGTCGGCCGCGCACGCCGCCACCCTGCCCACCGGCGCCCGGTCGCTGGCCTCGGTCAACCATCCCAGCCGCTACCTGCGCCACCTGGACAGCCTGGCCCGCATCGACCCGGTCAGCACCGCACAGGAGAAACTCGACGCCACCTTCACCGTGATCAACGGCCTGGCGTCCCCGTCGTGCTACTCGTTCCAGGCCAGGAACGGCCGGTTCCTGAGGCACCGCGACTACCGGCTGCGCCTGGACACCAATACCGGTGACGCGACGTTCCGCGGCGACGCCACGTTCTGCGCCGTCGACGGCTCGGTCACCGGCTCGGTCGCGCTGGCCTCCTACAACTATCCGGACCGCCGGATCCGGCACCGCGACTACGCCCTCTGGCTCGACCCCTACCAGGACACCGCCACGTTCCGGGCCGACAGCTCGTTCCGGCTCACCACCGCCTGGGCATCCAGGACCGGCAGGAACCCGGTGCTGCCCGGCCTGTTCGCCGACCCGCACATCACCCACTTCAACGGCCGCTACTACCTCTACCCGACCACCGACGGGTACGCGAGCTGGGGCGGCACGTACTACAAGGCCTTCTCCTCCACCGACCTGGTCGACTGGACCGACCACGGCGTCGTCCTCGACCACGGCCCCGACGTCACGTGGGCCGACAACTCGGCCTGGGCACCCGCCGTGGCCACCCGCAACGGCAAGTACTACCTGTACTTCTCCGGCGGCCTGGCCAGTGGGAACACCGCCAAACAGCTCGGTGTCGCGGTCGCCGGCTCGCCGGCCGGCCCGTTCCGTGACGCCCTCGGCCGCCCGCTGGTCACCAGCGGCCAGTTCTCCGGCGGGCAGGCCATCGACCCGGCCGTCTTCACCGACACCGACGGCCAGTCCTACCTCTACTGGGGTCAAGGCGTGGCCCGCGCCGTGCGGCTCAACACCGACATGACATCCTTCGACCCGTCCGCCGTACGCGTCATCACGCCCAGTGGCTACAACGAGGCACCGTTCGTGTTCAAGCGCAACGGCGTGTACTACCTGATGTGGTCGGAGAACGACACGCGCAGTGAGGACTACCGGGTCGCCTACGCCACCGGCACCTCACCGCTCGGCCCGTGGACGAACCGGGGTGTCGTCCTCCAGAAACGCCTCGACCTCGGCATCAGGGGCACCGGCCATCACTCGGTGGTGCAGACTCCCGGCACCGACACGTGGCACATCGCCTACCACCGTTTCGCCGTGCCCGCCGGCGACGGCACCAACCGGGAGACCGCCATCGACCGGATGGAGTTCAACACCGACGGCACCATCCGCCCGATCGTCCCCACCCTCTGACAGGCGTCCGACGGCCCACTCATCGGGGTCGCGCGGCAGCTCCACCGTGGGGCAGCATGTCGTGGTGACCGAGGCCCAGCCACTCCCCGGCGGCAACGACGGCGGCGCGGTGCGGATCGGTGACACCGTCCGCCGCGCCCCCGGCCCGTGGACCCCGGCGGTGCACGCCCTGCTGCGGCATCTCCACGACGTGGGCTTCGACCGGGCTCCCCGGGCACTGGGTTTCGACGACCAGGGCCGCGAGGTGCTCTCCTTCCTGCCCGGCACCGTGGTCGGAACCACACGACCGTGGCCCGGTTGGGTGCACAGCGACGACGCGTTGCGCCAGGTGGCCCACTGGCTGCGGGACTTCCACCGGGCCACCGCCGGTTTCGTCCCGCCGCCCGGCGCGGTCTGGCGCTCGGGAGACCAGTGGCGACCCGGGATGATCATCGGCCACAACGACGCGGCCCCCTACAACGCGGCCTGGACCGATGGCCACCTGAACGGCTTCTTCGACTGGGATTTCGCCGGCCCCGTCACGGTCGGGTGGGATCTGGCGTTCACCGCTTTCGGCTGGGTGCCGTTGCACGCCCGCCACGTGGTGGAAGCGGAGGGTTTCACCGCTTTCGCCGACCGCCCACGCCGCCTCCGTCTGTTCCTGAACTCCTACGGCTGGGACGGCTCGATCCCCGACTTCATCGCCGTGGTCCAGCAGCGAGCAATCGCCTCGGCCCGCGGCATCCGGCGAGCGGCAGCCACCGGCGATCCCACCTTCACACGAATGATCGCGAACGGTGTCGACGAATCCCTCGAGACCGCCGCGAAGGAACTGGCCGGCTTCCCCACAGCCTGAGGTCGCCGCGGCGAAAGGTGCTTCCTGCCTCGGGAGCGGCGGCGGCTGGAGCGTCTTCTGCGTACCGGGGATCCCGTCGGTGACGCGTTCGGGCGGAAGGCGGCCGTGGTGCCGTCAGACTTCGGACTCTGACCGGGCGGCCACCTCGCGTACGGCGTCGGCGATGACCGGGAAGTCCTTCTTGAGCAGCGCGCCGTGGTTGCTGGTCACCTTCGCGTGGACGCGGATGTTCGGGTTTCGGGTGGTGACCGCGTCGAGGCCGGCCCGGATGCGTTCCTGCTCGTCGCCGCGGCTGCCGAGGGACGTGCCGGAGGCGATCACGTACCGGGTGGGGACGGTGATGGCGTCGAGCACCGGGCCCAGCTCGCGTTCGCGGGACAGCTTGCCGAGCTCGATGTTGCTGTCGGCCTGCTGGTCGGCGGTCATCCGCGGGGTCAGGCCGGTCGGGCGCATCAGTGGCAGGAACCAGCCCATCCGCCGGAACATCTTACGGATCCGCACCTCCATGGCGTCGTCGAGCCAGTCGTGCGGGAAGGCGCCGTCGACCATGACCGCGCCGATCGTACGGCCGGGGTTGCGGTGTGCCCAGTGTGCGGCGACCACCGCACCGTAGGACCAGCCGATCAGCAGGGCCCGGTCGACGCCGCGGGCGGACAGGACGGCGTCGACATCGCGTACGGCGGCCTCGAAGGAGTAGTCCGCCGAACGGTCTGATCTGCCGCGGGCCCGCTCGTCGTAGGTGATGTGCCGCCACTCGGGGCCCAGCTCGGCGATGACCCGCCGCCAGTACCCCTGGGTGGCGAATTGTCCGTTGAGGTAGACCACCGGGATGCCGTCGCCCCCGGTGTCGGTGACGGCCAGTGCGGTGTCGTCGACCTGAACCATGCCGGACCACTTCGACGCGATCATGAGAACCACCTTCTCCTTCGATCAGTTGTTTCTGATGAGGGAAAAGCTACGTTGCCTTCATTGATCCAGCAATCTCCAGGTTGGGGAATCCCTACGTTATTGCTGCTCAGAGCCTCGAATTCATTGCAACGAATGAGCGGGTAATGCAACGTTCTCGAAGAACGTTGCAATGAGTATCGACTGAACGCAAAGAGTCGCCGTCACGCCTGAGGTGGGTTGTCGATGCGGTCGCTCATCGCCCGGCCGTGCGCGGACAGGGTGCCCAGGTCGTCGAGTCCTCGTCGGCGGGCCGGGCTGAACAGGGCGGTGAAGCGCGAGCGGCGTCTGCGCCGGAGTGCGCCGGCCGCCCGGGCGAGGTCCTCGTCGCCGGCCCCGAACTCGACGGCCTGGGTCTCGGCTGCCTCGGTCAGGCGTGCGGCCTCGGCCTGGATCGCCGTCAGCGCCGACAGTGTGGCCAGCCAGGCGGACCGGCGCTGCTGCGGGGACAGGCCGGGCTCCCAGGGGGAGTCGGCCTCCATCGCGTGGTGGCCGGTGGGCTGCTGTCGGGCCAGATCCCATGCGAGCCGCTGAACCGCCGTCGTGAGTGCCTCATTCTCCGCCATCACTCCATGAAAGCGGCCGGCGTCAATCGTGGACGCTGGGGGCCGGCCGACGATCGGTGCCGGGTGTTCGCGCCGGAGGAGGATGGAGGAAAGAACGTTCTATGTGGCGGAGGCGTTGGCGATCATCCGGCGCATGACCTTCAGGGCGACGACGTACTCCTCGTCGGAGATCCCCTCGTGGATCCGGGTCCGCAGATCGCCCACCAGCACCCGGATCCGGCCCTGGGCGGCGCGGCCGGCATCGGTCATGCGCAGACGACCGTTGTCGTCAGCCGCGATCCAGTCCCGATGTTCGAGCTGGGCGATCGCCCGCGGCACCTCGGACGGGCCGTCGGCGACCTCCGCCAGCTGGGCGGCCACCTGATCGCGGGTGAAGTCCCCGGCATCCACCCGGGTCAGCACCCACCACTGCGGCTGCGTCACGTCGATCCCGGCCATGGCGTCACGCAACCTGCCGACGACGGCCTTGTGCACCGCCCCGGCCCAGTACCCGACGGGCTGAGCGGACAGCGCCTGCTCGGACGCGTACGGATCGGCGGTGTTCATGATCTTTCTCCTTCGGTGTATTCGCGCATGACCGCATGCAGCCTGCTCAGTGCGGTGTCGATCAACTCCAGGTCGGCGGGGGAGTAGTCACCGAGGGCGGCGACCATCCGCGCGGCCAGCGGCTCGAAATAGCCGGCCGCGGCCTCCCGGACCCCGGGTGTGGCCCGCAGCGTGACCATCCGCCGATCACTGCTCTCCCGGGTGCGGATCACATGCCCGGCCTTCTCCAGACGGTTCAGCAGGATCGACGTGGCTCCGGTGGTGAGGCTGATCCGCTCGGCCAGCCGCGCGGGTGTGAGTGGCCGCCCGTTCTTCTCCGCGGCGACGATCGACACGACGGCCAGCGCATCGGTGTCGTGCATCTGCTGGTCACGGGCAAACGACCTACCCATCTCACTGTGCACGGCGGAGAGGTCCCGCACCCGCGCGAGCACCTGTTGCCGGGGGTCGATCTGCCGGGGGTCGATGTCCACCCGGCAAACCTATCATGCCGCAAAGTAACTTTCCGAGAAAGCTACTTTCCTGCAAAGCTGAACCCATGAACGAAGTCAGCTCCCGGGACGGCACCCGGATCGGCTACCTGCGCCGCGGCACCGGGCCGGGCCTGGTGCTCGTGCAGGGCGCGATGGGCACCGCCCACCACTTCACCGATCTCGCCGAGGCGCTGGCGGCCGACTTCACCGTCTACCTTCCCGACCGGCGCGGCCGGGGGATGAGCC
This sequence comes from Actinoplanes sp. G11-F43, assembly GCF_050589265.1. NCBI lineage: Bacteria > Bacillati > Actinomycetota > Actinomycetes > Micromonosporales > Micromonosporaceae > Actinoplanes > Actinoplanes sp. G11-F43. Next base: position 139,164 of record NZ_JBNZCE010000008.1, on the reverse strand, counting down.
CTCGGCCGTACGACGGTGGCCACCACATCGCCCGCGACGTCGAGGACCTCGACGCACTGCTCGCCGCAACCGGCGCGGACCGGGTGTTCGGCCTCAGCTCCGGCGCGATGATCACCCTGGAGGCGGCCCGCACGCTGCCGCGGATCACCCGGGCCGCGGTGTACGGGCCGCCCTTCTACCCCGACGGCATCGACCACGACAGCATCCGGCGTATCGGCACCCACCTCGACCGGGGCCGCCCGGCCGGGGCCCTGGTCACCGCGCTGCGCACCACCGGAGTCGGCCCCGCCCCACTGCGCCTGCTCCCGGAGCCGGTGGCCCGGCTGCTCGCCGCCGCCCTGCTCGCCGCCGACGCGCGGGCGAAGAACCCAGCCCCGAAACTGCGCGACATGCTCCCCGGCATCCGTTACGACTTCCATGTCGTCGGCGGCATGGACGGCCGGATGCCGAGCCTGGCGTCCGTCGGCAAGCCGGTGCTGTTGCTCAGCGGCACGGGAAGTCCCGCCTTCCTGCGTGCCGCCATCCGTGACCTGGTTCGGGTGCTGCCCCGGGCGGAGCACATCGAGTTCACCGGCCTTGACCACTCCGGCCCGTGGAACGCCGGCCGGCCGGAGATCGTCGCGGCGGCGCTCCGGCACTTCTTCGCCTGACCGGTCACCCGGCAGGGGACGGCATCGGGGTCCTCCTGAGCAGTGGGTATCACGTGTCAACCAGGCGTGCGAGAATCGTCAGGTGACCGAAGCGACCAGCGCCGACGTGGCCCGCCTCGCCGGCGTCTCCCGGGCCACCGTCAGCCACATCCTCAACGGCCGCGGCCAGCGCTTCACCGCCGCCACCCACGAGAAGGTCCGCCGCGCCGTCGAAGAACTCCACTACCGTCCGTCACCGGCCGGCCGCGCCCTCGTCCGCGGGCGAAGCGACCTGGTGGTGGCGCTCATCCCCTACACCACGTTCGGCACCAACCTGCAGGACGCCATCGACCGGCTCAGCGCCGAGGTCGCCACCATCGGCCTCAAAGTCGTCGTCCGCCTCGCCGGCCCCGACCTCACCGGCACCGTCGAGGCCCTGCTCGACCTGCGCCCCGCCGCCGTCCTCGACTGGGACACCCTGCCGGCCGCGGACCGCGACACCCTGCGCACCGCCGGCGTCGCTCTGATCGACGCCGCGTCCACCCGCCTCAACCAGGACGCCGGCCGCCTGCTCACCGTCGCCGTCCTGGCCCGCGGCCCGCGCACCCTGCTCTACGCGGCCCTGCTCGACACCCGGTCCGACATCTTCGGCCCGGACCGCTACGCCGGCATGGCCGCCGAAGCCGCCGACCGCGGCCTGCCCGCACCCGACCTGGTCGCCGTCCCCCTCGACCCGGCGGGCGCGGCCGTGGCATTACAACCCCACTTCGCCGCCGGTACGCCCCTCGCCATCGGCTGCTACAACGACGAGGTGGCGATCGCCGTGCTGTCCGCCGCCCGAACCCACGGCCGCACCGTCCCGGCAGAGGTGACCGTGGCAGGCGTCGACCACACCCCGGTCGGCCAGCTGATCACCCCACGGCTCACCACGATCCGGGTGGACAGCAGCCACCTGCTCGGCACCACCGCCCGCCTGCTCGCCGACGCGCTCCAGGCCCCGGCCCCGTCACCCCCGGTCACCGCTCCCACCCAGCCGGCCCTCCGGCTGATCCCGGGCGAGACCACCTGAGGATCTAACCGCGGTCCGCTGGGCCCCGGATCGTGGCGGCAAGCATCGCGTCCGTCTCCGGATCGGGCATGATCTCCCGAACCCCTGGGCACGACGGCACGCGGCGGCGATCTCGGCGGGGGCGAGATGCCCGAGATGGCTGGTCGCGAAGCCGAATCAGAATCAGTCGAATCCAATTGTCGTACGGCTACCGAACGGTTCCCGGTGTCAGCGGCGATCTCGGCAGCCACCGCCCTGCCCCGCTCGACGTCGCGCACCGCCAGGGGGACGGCAGCGCCCCGGCGGGCGAGCGCTCTCCACGCCGACGCCCGACGCCCCGCCGGTGACGACGGCCCGCCGCCCGCTCAGATCGATCCCCTCGGTCATTTCGTCCGCCGTCGAGAACGCCCCGACCGGTGTGGCGATGAAAGCGTGCTCCATGCCCTCAGGGCGAGCGGCCGGCATCGGGTGTGACGACCCGCCGGTCAGGCGCGCTCGATGCCGAGTTCCCCGAGCAGGATCGACAGGGCCGCCGGATCGGCGAAGACGAACCCCGACCCGTCGCCGTCGTCCACGACCTCGACGAAGACCCGTGGGTCCGTGTCGTCGCGCGGTCGGAGCCGCCCGGCGATCTCGGAGACCATCAGCGTGTCGAGGTACCGGTCCGACCGATGCTCCAGGTGCCACACCAGTTCGTCGCCGTTGACCAGCATCCGGATGCGCTCACCGCCGGCATGGTCGAGGAGTTCCACGTCGCCGATCGTCACCGTGCCACCGCTGGCGGCCGTGAACCGGTCGAACAGGTCGCGGTAGCCGGACAGAAGACTGTCGACCTCCGGGTGGACCCGCACCCCGGCGCCCCACGCCTCCATCATGTCGAGCAGCGCACCGGCGGGGTCGTGGCCGTAGTAGGACAACGGCTGATCGCGCAGTTCGTCCTTCCCCGGCCCGGCCACCACGTCGATGCCGAGCTCCACGGCCCGGTCCGCCAGCCGCCCCACTGTCGTCAACGCCGTCCACCGTCCTCGCGTGTGCCGGTGCTCCGGAGGATGCCAGCGGGCGGCCGGATCCGCGAGCGCCGGACACCGCGTGGGCGGGAGGTCACGACCGGACCGGTTCCGCCACGCTGATCAGGGCGGCCGCGCCGGAGATGCGCAGCACCCGCTCGACCGCTGTACTGGTGTTGATCAGGCGATAGCCCCGCCCGAGGCGGCGGGCCTCGACGGCGCCCCGCAGCAGGGAACGGACGCCGGCCGCGGCGACGAACGACACCTGCGCGAGGTCGATGTTCAGCTGGGTCACCCCGGGCTGCCCGGCGGCGTTGGCGATGATCGCGGAAAGGGTGTCGCTGACATCCTCGTCGAGTTCGCCGGTCACCGCGAGACGCACGACGCCCCCGCAGCCCTGCTGTTTCTCGATGGAGAACGGACGGATCACGTGTTCCCCCGTTCGGGTTTTCCGTGGAGCGGCCGGTGCGCGGCGCCGAGTTCCGACCCTATCCTCCCGGCACGTGCCGGCAGGCGTGGCCGAGCAGAAATCACTCGGGTGCGCGCGTCACCGGAGTTCCGGGTCACGGTGGCCGGACCCGCGGCCGGTTCCCGGCGAGTGACAATGGCCGGGTGACCGCGATCCGCTGTGACGTCGAGCCGATCGGCACACACCTGCTGGTGCGCGTCACCGGCGAGTTGTCCATGGTGTCGGCGCCGCGGGTGCGTGCGGCGCTGACCAAATGCCTGGTCGAGCAGCCCGACTCGATCGTGATCGACGTGGCTGGGATGCGGGTCGCCGAGCCCCGGGCGCTGTCGGTGTTCCGGGCGGTCAGCCGGCAGGCCGTGATCTGGCCGGGCATCCCGCTGCTGTTCGCCGCGCCCACGCCTGAGATCGCCGAGTTGATCGTCGTCTCGGGTGAGGGCCGGCCGGCGGTGTTCGGCTCGGTGGAGGCGGCGCTGGCGGCCGGCCCCCGCCAGCGGATGCCGGTGGTCAGCGACATGCTGCTACCGGCGGTGGGGTCCGCGAGCCGGGCCCGCGAGGTGGTGACCGCCGCGTGCGCCCGATGGGATCTGCCGTATCTGACGGAGCCGGCCGTGGTCATCGCCGGGGAACTCGTGACGAACGCGGCGCAGCACGCGCGCACCATGATGACCTTGCGGCTGACGCTCAGTCGCCGCTATCTGCTGATCGCGGTCCGGGACGGCTCCACCGTCGAGCCGAAGCCGCCCGTGACCGCCACCGGCGATCCCGACGCGCCGCGTGGCCTGCTGCTCGTCGACGCGCTCGCCGTACGGTGGGGGAGCCACACCACCTTCGACGGAAAGGTGGTGTGGGCGACGCTGTCCCGCCCGGCCAGGTGAACCGGTGCGGCTTCCGGTTGCGGCCGGGCGCCGGAGTGGCAGACTGGCGGAGCCGATGTACGTACCCGCGAGGTTGACCCTGCCGGTGGCCCACATGCATGTCAGACGCTCGGAGACGCTCGACGGCTGTGAGCTGGTCTGGGCGGACGGCGAGATCACCGTGGACGGCGCGATCGACCAGGCCAACGCCGGCACGATCACCGAGCGGCTGTGCGCGGCGATCATCACCGGTGCGGTCACGCTGGTGGATTTCAGCCGGGTGACCTTCTTCAGCGCGGCCGGGTTGCACCTGCTCGAAGCGGTCGCGGTGGCGGCCCGGGCGGCGGACGCCATCGTCCGGGTGCGCTGCTCCGCCCCGGTCTGGCTGATCCTGGACCTGTGCGAGACGGCCGAGTTGCCCGGCCTGGTGCTCGACCGTCATCCCGAACCTGACGGGACCTGGTGATGAGCGCACCCGCCGGCCGGCCGACGCGGGGACGATTCGAGCACACCGCTCTCATCGTCGACTCCGACGACAGTCTCGACCGGCTCCTGATGCCCGTGCTGCGCCGCCATGTCAGCGACGGCGAGCCCGTCATGATCGTGGTGAGCCCCGGTACCGAACGGGTCCTCCGTACCCTGTTGGGCGCCGACGCCCTGGCGCTGACCTGGGGTGAGGCGGGTGCCTTCTACCAGCGGCTGGGATTCGCGTACGAGGCGTTCCGCCGCTTCCTGCGGCAGCAGCACGCACAGGGCCGCAGTGTGCGCGTGATCGCCGAACCGGACATCCCGACCGATCTGGACGCGCCCGTCGACCGGGTCGCGGCCTACCTGTCGTACGAGTCGGCGTGCAACGACGCCTTCGCCGAGTACGGATGCCCGGTGATCTGCCTGTGGGACAGCCGCCGGCATCCCACCCTGGTCATCGAGAACGTCCGCAGCATCCACGATCACGAACTCACCGACCGGGGCAAGCGGCACAACAGCGCGTTCGTGCCCGCTCAGGACTACCTGGCCGGCCGCGCCGATGTCACGATGCCGGCCACACCCGCCGACATCGACATCGACAGCACCCTGTCGGTGATGGCCGACGTCGGCCGGGGCCGGGAATCGGTCGCCGGATGGGCCACCGATCACGGGTTCGCCCCGGCGGCGACCGCTCAGGTGGTCGCCGCCACCAACGAGGTCCTGACCAACGGCTTCCAGCACGGGGCGCCACCGGTGCGGCTGCGCGGCTGGCAGCACGGCAGCACGCTGGTGGTCCAGGTCGACGACCGTGGTGGCCGTGCCATTCCGCCGGATGCCGGTTATCGCGCGCCCGCCCGGCCGGCCACCGGGGCCGGGCTGTGGATAGCCCGGCAGTTCGCCGACATCGTGCTCACCCGGACGGTCACCGGAAACACCGCCGTACGGATGTACTTCCCCCACGCCCTGACCCACCGCGACCCGGGCGGCTCATGACGGCGGATCGGTGTCCGGCCGTCGGACAGCGCGCAGCCGCCTGGCCCACCTCGCCGGAGGCCACCCATGAGCGGTCACCTGCTCCTGCTCTACCGCGATGCCCACGACCTCGGCGAACAGCTGGCCGCAGCCCGGCCACCGGCCGGCCACCGCGTCGTCGTGGCCTGCCGTCCGGAGAACCGGGACGTGGTGTTCGCCGGCCGCGACACCGTGCACATCGAACGGCCCGACATCCACACCCGCCCCGCCGCGGCGCTCGCGCTCTACCGGCGACTCGCCCGCCCGCCGGACGCCGGGCCGATGACGATCGTCGCCGAACCCCGTCCGGGCACCACCGGGCGGGACTGGATCCGGGCCGCCCGATGCGAGGCGGCCTGCGATCTCGCCGGTCCCGGCGACCATGCCGACCTCATCTGCGCCTATCCGGAGAACACCCCGGAGCCACTGCTCAAGAACCTGATCAACACCCACCCCGAACTGCTTACGCGGTACGGCCGGCAACTCAATCCGGACCATGCCGAGCCGGTGTCGGTACTGCGTGAACTCACCCCCTGCCGGCCGGGGCCGGAACCCTTGCACGCGCCGGTGCTGGAGATGACCGGATTCTCGACCATCACCGAGCTCGGGGCCGTCCGGCGCGAGATCGCCGCACACCTGGCGGGACTGCCGACGCTGGTCCGTACCGACTTCGTCGCCGCCGTCAACGAACTGGTCACCAACGGTCACCTGCACGGGGCCCCACCGCTGGGACTGCGGATGTGGGTCACCGGCGACCGGGTCGAATGCCGGGTCACCGACCACGGCCCCGGCGTGCCGGACCCGGTGGCCGGGTACCGCCCGAATCCCGGATCACGGCGCTCCGGCGCCGGGCTGTGGCTGGCCCGGCAGCTCTGCGACGACATCGACATGTGGCGCGCCGGCCGCGTCTTCACCGTCCGGGCCGCCACCGCCGTCTCCGCCGAACGCAACCGGCAGCACTTCGGCGCGGTCGCCCGTGCCGAGACCGCGCGCACCCGCGCCGGCCTGGCCGCCGAGCGCACTCATCAACGCCGATCGTGACCGGACGTGCCCGGTGGGCGCGCGGCGTTCTCAGCCGGTGACTGCTCGATCGTCAGCCGGGCAGAGTGAGGCAGGCGATCCGGGCGCCCGCCGCGCCGGCCTCACCCGGGCCGGTCTTGGTGGTCTGCGCGTGAATGATCAACGACTTGGGGGTACGCGCCGGGTCGAACCTCCACGCCAGATCGCTGGCGGCGGTGGCGTTGCCGGCCGGGCCGGTGGTGAAGTCCAGCCACACCTCGTTACGCGGGTTGGCGTAGTCGGGGTCGACCGACGGCGGTGAGGCCTGCGCCGCCGGGTCGGCCTGATGCTGGTAGTGCGGGCCGGCCGCGTCACCGGCGGGACCACACGGTTTGACGTGCAGGTGGGCGCCGTAGGCACGGTTCGCCGGGAATCCGCTCACCGACAGCCGCACCGATGTGCTGTCGGCGGCCGGCAGGACCGTGACGGTGGCCGTCGACCCGGCGGGCGCCAGTTCCGGGTCGTAGGTCACGGCGACGATCCCTTCCGCGTACGGCGTGAAGATGCCTGTGGCGATGTCCTGCTCACTGATCGCACCCTGGCCGGCGACTGTCGCCGACGACGTCGGCACCACCGTCGGCTCGTCGATGTCCTCGGCGCATCCGGTGAGCAGCGAAGCCGGTAGCAGCAGGGCGGCGGTCACGAGTAGGCCGGTACGGTGACGCATGGCGGTCTCCTGTCGTCGAGTGGCCCATCGGATACCGGCATACCCCGCAGAATCCGTGCAAACCGAACCCGGCCCGGATGTGCCGCGAACGGGGTCAGCCGATCACTTCATCGCGGCCAGCTGGATCAGGTTGCCGCAGGTGTCGTCGAGGACCGCGGTGACCACCGGGCCGTAGTCGACCGGATCCTGGGTGAACGCCACGCCCAGTCCCTTGAGCCGGGCCACCTCGGCGTCCATGTCGTCGACCGCGAACTGGGTGAACGGGATGCCGTCGGCGACCAGGGCGTCCTTGAGCGGCTTGGTCGCCGGGTGGCCGGCCGGCTCCAGCAGCAGCTCGATCCCGTCCGGGTCGGCGGGGGAGACCACGGTCAGCCAGCGGGCCTCGCCGGTGGGGATGTCGGTCTTCTTGATGAACCCCAGCTTCTCGGTGTAGAACGCCAGGGCCTTGGCCTGGTCGTCGACCCAGACGCTGGTGAGCTTGACGCTGATCATGGTGGTGGTTCCTCTCGCTGTCGCGGCCAGCGCTCGCTGATCGTGCGCAGTGGGCTCGTGTCGAGGTGATGGAATTTGAACCGGCCCTGGCGCCGGGTGTGCACCAGGCCGGCCTGTTCGAGGACGGCGAGATGCTGCGAGATGGCCTGCCGCGTGGATGTCAGACCGTGTCGCATGGTCAGCCGGGTGCAGATCTCGAACAGCGTCTGACCGTCCCGCTCGGTCAACTCGTCCAGGATGATGCGGCGGGTCGCGTCGTCGAGCGCCTTGAACAGCACGGGCTCGTCGGGCATGTGAACTTTATAGGCAAGCCGTCACTTGCCTGTCAAGGTCCTCAGCTGTTCTCAGCCTGATCTCAGCGGGCAGGGCAGAGACTGCGGCCTATGTCTTCGGTGTTTCCGGCGGCGTTGCACGCCGCGGTGCCAGGAGTCTGCTGCCTGCCGTTACTGTTCTGGGGGCCGTTGCTCGGCGCGGTCGCCTACGCCTACGCACGTCGTCGGAGGGGAAATGGCTGACCGGTTGCTGCCGGTGCTGTGGGATCTGCGCCGGGTCCGCCGGCGCGGCGGGGTCGCCGAGCGGCAGCGGGAACGACTCCACGAGATCATCGGGTACGCGCGATCCGCCTCGCCGTTCTACCGCGACCTGTACCGGGGCCGGACCGGCGACCTGGAGTCACTGCCGGTCACCACCAAGGCGGAACTGATGGAGCGGTACGACGACTGGTGCACCGACCGGGCGGTGACCCTGGCCGGGGTGCGGGAGTTCGTCGCCGACCCGGACCGGGCCGGTGCTCTGCTGCACGACCGCTACCAGGTGGTCACCACGTCCGGGACCAGCGGGGTCCGGGGGATCTTCGTGCAGGACGCGTCGATGCACACGGTGCTGTCGGCGATCACCGTGGCCCGCGCCAGCGGATCGTGGCTCACCGGCGGCGACTACCTGTCGATGCTGCGGCGCGGCAACCGGGTCGCCGCGGTGTGGGCGACCGGAGGCCACTTCGCCGGGTACGCCACCGCCCGCCGCCTGATCCGCCAACGCCCTCTCCGGCAGCGCGCCATCCGCATCCTCTCGGTCCACACCCCGCTGGACGACCTGGTCGAACAGGTCAACGACTTCCAGCCGACGATCCTCAACGGGTACGCCAGTGCGGTCGCGCTGCTGGCCCGGGAACAGCGGGCCGGGCGCCTGCACATCGATCCGTTGCTGGTCATCACCTCGGCGGAAACGCTCTCCGGGACCGAGCGCGACGACATCCGGGCCGTGTTCTCGGGCCGGTTGCGCGACCAGTACGGGTGCTCGGAGTTCATGGGCCTGGCGCACGGCTGCGACCGGGACTGGCTGCACGTCAACGCGGACTGGGCGATCCTGGAGCCGGTCGACGAGGCGTACCGTCCGGTGCCGGCGGGGCAGCCGTCGCACACCGTGCTGCTCACCAACCTGGCCAACCGGGTTCAGCCGATCATCCGGTACGACCTGGGCGACAGCGTCACCGTCCGGCCCGAGCCGTGTGAGTGCGGAAACCGCTTACCGGCGATCCGGGTGTCGGGGCGCACCGCCGACGTGCTGTCGTTCTCCGGGCCGTCCGGGGTGACGGTGGAGTTGCCGCCGCTGGCGCTGGGGACGCTGGCCGACCGTACGCCCGGGGTCCGGTTGTTCCAGATCGTCCGGGAGTCCCCGCAGCGCCTGGCCGTCCGGCTGCTCACCGAACCGGGCGCGGACGGGGACGGGGTGTGGGAGCGGGTGCACGAGCAGGTCCGGGCCTTGCTCGACGGGCACGGGCTGACCGGGGTGGTGATCGAGCGCGATCCGCGGCCGCCGGAACGCTCGCCCGGCGGCAAGTTCCGGTCCGTCCACTCGGCCTGACCACCGGCCGGTACAACGATGGTCCTACGCTCGTACCGTCGGCACCTGCCGTGAGTGTGGGTTCTTCTGGTGAGTGGGCGGTTGTGGAAAAAGGAACGATAGTCAGATTCGACGATGTCCGTGGGTACGGTTTCATCGCACCCCAGCGTGGCGGCGACGACGTTTTCGTGCACGCCAACGATTTCGGTGACCAGCGGCATCAGGTCACCGTGGGGATGAAGGTCAGCTACGAGGTGGTGCACTCCGACCGAGGGCTCAAGGTGGCGAGCGTGCGGCTGGAGGCCAAGGGTGGGGGTGTCGTCACCGAGCCGGTCGACCCGCCGGCCTCGCTGGAGGACGGCGAGTACGACGTGCTCACCACCGGCCAGTTCGAGGCCACGATCACCGAGCTGCTGTTGACCAACGTGCCGACGATGACCGGTGCGCAGATCGTGGAGGCCCGGCGCGCGCTGAGCACGATGGCCCGAGCCCACGGCTGGGTCGACGACTGACGGCCGCCGGAGGCACCGGCACCGGTTCACCGGTGCCGGTGCCCGGCTTTCGTCATCCGGTGCCGAGCCGTATCGTCCGCGCGCATCCGGCGGCGACGTGGTCGTCGTGGGTGGCGAGGATGACGGTGCGGCCCTCTTTGTTGAGTTCGCTGAGCAGAACCATGATCACGTCACGGTTGTCGTCGTCCAGCGAGCCGGCCGGTTCGTCGGCGAGGACGATGTCGCAGGGCTTGATCAGCAGCCGTGCCACGGCGACTCGCTGCTGTTCACCGCCGGACAGCGAGTAGATCTTCCGTTTCTCCGATCCGGTCAGCCCGACCTGATCGAGGGCGGCCGCGATGGTCCGGCTCTTCGAGCCGCGGCCGCGGGAATCCGTCAACGCGACCTCGAGGTTGCCCGCGACGGATTCGTCGTCGATCAGGGCGAAGTTCTGGAACAGGTAACCCAGGTGCCGCCGCCGGAGCCGGTTGGCGGCGCGGCTGTACGGCCGGGGCGCCCTGTCGCCGAGCAGCCGGATCTCACCGGCGTCCGGCGATTCCAGGAGCCCGATCATGTTGAGGATGGTGGATTTTCCGGACCCGCTCGGCCCGGTGAGTGCGAGCATCTCCCCGGGTTCGGCCCGGAGGCTGAATCCGGTCAGGATCGGCCGGTCACCGTAGCGTTTGTGGACGTCCAGGAGTTCGACGCCGGTGTCCATCGCTAAAGCTCCTTCAGCCGTCGGACCGCGTTGCGGCGTTCCACCACGATCGCGGTCAGGAGCAGGAACGGGATCTCGATCAGCAGGGCGCCGGTCAGGACCAGGACCAGTTCGACCAGGGTGCCGGTGAAGCCGTCCACGGCGATGCCGATGGCGGCCAGCAGGACGGTGAGCACCCCGGCGAGGATGGCCTGCCAGACGGCGGCGGTGCCCAGGAAGGCGAGCAGTTCCCGGTACGACCGGGCGAAGCTCATGCCGTGCAGCCGCCGCATCCATGACGACGGCTACGGCCTGCTCTGCGTGGCCGGCCTCGACTCCTCCGAGGTGATCCGGCGGCTCGACGGCCGGGCGATGACCGAGGACGAGCTGCTCGCCCACTACGACGTCGAGGTCGACGAGGACTGGGTGCCCGGCGCGGACCCGGACGACTGGCGCTGGCTCGACGACGTGCGAGATCTGCTGCTCATCGGCGTCACCGACGTCCCCGGTGGCTGTGTGGTGTCCCAGCCGTGGGGCTACCAGCCGCAGACCCCGCTGGTCGGCACGCTGCTGTCCGCGGGGACGGTCGCCTACGGCCTCTACGCCAACCCGAAGAGCGGCAACCAGGGCAGTATCTACCGCGACGGCGTTCCCATCGCCGGTGACCTGCACCCGGGCGGCCCGCCATGGGAGACCGACGACGCCGGCCGGGTCCCGCTCAGCTATCTGTACGCCCATCGCGCCGCGATGTACTCCTGCGGCTACGTCGGCTTACGCCCACCGGACGCCCGCTGCGTCACCGGCCCGGCCGACCGGTGGGTGCTGCTGCCCGACCGCGACTACTGGATGCGGCGATAGCGCGGTGAATGGCACCGCCGGGACCGGCACAGGGCTCACCCGGGCATGGCGAATGCTTGATCGCTGGACGCCGTACCATCCGGCGATGGAGATCGGGCAGATCATGGCGTCGGTGGAGGAGATGGTGTCGCGGCCCTTTCCCGACGCGGCCCCTGATGTCAGTGACTGGCTGGAAGGTGTGGGGCAGAGTGGGGCGGGAGCGCACTTCGTGCCCGTCGCGGTGTTCGAGAGTCTGTATGAGACGCCCGCCGACTACGACCTCACCGCCGCGGCGGTCTATGCGGAGGTCTACGAACGCTTCGAGGGACAGCGGCAGGAGATCGCGGCCGCGATGACGGCGCTGTGGGGGCCGCCTCGGCGGTACACCTTCCGGGCCGAGTATGACCGGGTCCTCGCCGGTGACGGGAACGTTTCGGGGCTCGCGTACGACCTGGCGATGTTCGCCGGTGAGGACATGATTCCGGCATGGTCTCGTCACGACCGGATCGTCACGCTGCTGCTCGGCCAGATGGACAAGGAGTTTCCGATCGTGCTGACCGTGGCCGTCATCCGGCCGGGCGTCGGCGGTCCGGCGGCGGCGTCATGAGCCGGCGTCAGGAGGTGATCGGGCATGTCGCGGGACGGATTCCGGCCGGGCGGGGCGGTGACTGCCTTCGGGTTGCCGTCGACGGGCCGGACGGGTCGGGGAAGACCGTCTTCGCCGACGAACTGGCCGACGCCGTCGGTGCGCTCGGCCGACCCGTCGTGCGGGTGTCGATCGACGACTTTCATCACGTTCGGGCCGTGCGATACCGGCAGGGGCGGGAGTCGCCGATGGGGTTCTGGCAGGACTCGTACGACTATCAGCGGTTTCGGGGCGACGTTCTGGAACCGTTCGCGCCCGGGGGGACCCGGCGCTATCGGGCTGTCGCGCACGACGTGGACACCGACGCGGTGCTCGACCCGCCGGTGCGGACCGCAGCGCCGGGAAGTGTGCTGATCGTGGACGGATTGTTCCTGCACCGCGACGAGATCGGCGACGTGTGGGATCTGTCGGTGTTCCTGGACGTCCCGTTCGATGTGACGGCGAAGCGGATGGCCGGGCGGGACGGCACCGACCCGGACCCGGGACATCCGGCGATGCGCCGCTACGTCGAGGCGCAGCGCATCTACTTCACCGTGTGCGCGCCGCAGCAGCGGGCCGGCATCCTGATCGACAACGAGGACTTCGCGGCGCCCCGGATCGTCGAGGTCACCCGGCCAGGCGTGCCACCAGGCCGTGCCGTGGGGCCAGCAGGTGGGCGATCAGAAACGCCCCGGTCAAGGTGAGCACGATGGTGCCGCCGACCGGCAGGTCCCACGACCAGGACAGGTAGAGGCCGACCAGCGCGCAGCCGGCGCCGATCACCGGGGCCAGGGCCATCATCACCGGCAGGCGGTCGGTGAGCAGGCGGGCGGTGGCGGCCGGAGTCACCAGCAGCGCCAGGACCAGGATGTTGCCGATCGTCTGCACGGCCATCACCACCGCCAGGGTGACCAGCACGTAGAGCAGCAGGTCCAGCCAGAACACGCGCAGGCCCAGCGCCCGGGCCGTCTCCCGGTCGAGGGTCACCGCCACGAACTCCTTGTGCAGCAGGAACACCGCCAGCAGTACGGCGATGGTGGTGCCGCCGACCACGTACAGATCCCGGTCCGGAATGCCGGTGATCGAGCCGAACAGGAACTGCTGCAGCGAACCGGCGTATCCGGGCGCCCGGGAGATCACCACGATGCCGAGGGCGAACGCGGCCACGAAGAAGATGCCGATGACGGAGTCCTCCTTCAGCCGCCGGTTCTGGGCGAAAACGGTCACCAGCAGGGCGGTGACCACCCCGGCGATGGTGCCGCCCAGGACCAGGCTGCCGGAGAACAGGAAGGCGATCGCCAGGCCGGGGAAGACCGCGTGGGCGACGGCGTCACCGATGAAGGCCATGCCGCGGAGCACGACGTAACAGCCGACCACCCCGCACATGATCGCGGACAGCACGGCGATGGTGAGCGCCTTCGGCAGGAACGCCAGATCGGGGTTGGCCAGGTCGGCCAGGAACTGCCACGGTGACATCTCAGGCCTCCACCAGATCGAGCGCTTTCAGCAGGTGACTGCCGGGGCCGACGTCGAACGTCCGCATCCACAGCCCGGCGTCCCGCAGCGATGCGGGCGGGCCGCAGGCGATCACCGTGCGGTTGAGGAGGATCAACCGATCACAGGTGTACGCCGCGGCGGTCAGATCGTGGGTAGCCATCAGGACGGCACGATCCCGCGCGATGTCACCGAACAATGCGGTGAGCGTCTCCTGCGCCGGCATGTCCAGGCCGGTGAACGGCTCGTCCAACAGCAGCACCGACGGCTGCAACACCAGCGCCCGGGCCACCAGCACCCGCTGCCGCTGCCCGCCGGACAGTTCACCGACCGGACGTTTCCGCAGGTCGGCCAGGTGAACCTGATCGAGGGCGTCCCACACCGCCTGCCAGTGCGCCGCGGTCGGGCGGCGGAACAGGCCGATGCGGCGGACCAGCCCGCTCAGCACCGCGTCCTGCACACTGGCCGGGAAGTCCCAGGTGAATTCGTGGCGCTGGGGGACGTACCCGGCGCTGGTGCTGTTGATCTTGCCAGCGCGGAGCGGGACCAGGCCGAGGGCGGCACGCATCAGGGTGGTCTTGCCGGCGCCGTTCGGGCCGAGCAGGGCGGTGAAGTCCCCGGCGTCCAGGCGCAGATCGACATCCCGGAGCACGGGGCGCCCGCCCAGGTCGGCGGCCACCCCGGTCATCTCTAGGGCCGCGGTCATCGGGTGGCCTCGCGCTCGCGTTCGGCCCGGCGGCGGACAGTCGACTGCCGGAACACCAGCCCGCCGATGATCAGCACGGCCAGCGCACCGGCGCCGATGAGGGCCGGCGCGGCGAACGAACTCGATGCCTCCCGGGCGTCGGGGGCGGCAGCGGCGGCCGAACCGGAGGCGGCGGCCGGCGGCGCGGTGAAGGCGGTGTCGTAGTCGGGTGCCGTGGCGTCCCCGACGGCCAGGCGCAGCATGGTGCTCGCCGAGGCGGTGGAGCCGTCGGCCAGGTCGGCGGTGACGTCGACGGCCAGCTGATAGTTGCCGGGCTTGGTGAAGACCCAGTTGGCGTGGGTGTGCGTGTTGGTCTCCACCCACAGCGGCTGGGGGAGCGGTTTCGCGGTGTTCCACAGGACCTGGGGCGCGCCCAGATTGCCCGACTGCAGGTAGACGGTCACGTCACCGGGGCCCTGGGCGCCGCGCAGGCTGAGGGTCACGCCACGGCTGATCGCCTGCATGACCGCCGGGTCCTGGGTGTTCCAGCCGATCCAGACCACACCCTGCTTCTCCGTCTGCGGTACGACGTGCACCTTCTCGCCGGGCTGCGCGCCGAGGAACGCGTACGCCGGATCGTCCGGAACCTCCAGGAGAGCGGTGTCCCGCACGTGCAGCACGGTGTCGGCGGGCTCGCGCCACACCGACGGCACGGCGTGGTCGTCGTGGATCTGAATGCTCCACCTGCCGTCCTGCAGGCGCGGCCCGATGTCGACGTGCCCGGTGTCCAGGACGACACGGCCGGTGGCCTGGGACTGGTTCGGGTCGACGGTCTGTGACAGCCCGCCGTCCGGCGACGGGGCGGTGGGGGTGGTGGCGAGCAGGACGGCGAGCACCGCGGCAGCGGTCTTCATCGGGGGTTCCTCATCAGGTCAGGCATCGGTTCAGGGAGTCGGCGTTGAAGCGCATCATGGCGAGGTAGCTGGTCACCCGGCCGTCGAAGGCGTCGCCGTAGATGTCGCACACCCGCACGCCCTCCTGCCCGGCGACCTCGACCAGGGTCGACGACCGGGCGCGCAGGTTGGGTTCCAGGAAGACGGCCTTGATGTGCAGGTTGCGCAGCGTCTCGGTGAGGCGGCGGCGGTCGGCGAGGCTGGGCTCGACGGCGGGGTTGGGGGTGACGAATCCGGCGACCGGGATGCCGTACGCCTTGGCCAGGTAGGCGAAGGCGTCGTGGGTGGTCACCAGATGGCGGTTCGGCGCCGGGATGGCGTCGATCCGTTCCTTGACGTACGTGTCCAGGGCGCTGAGTTCGCCCAGGTAGCGGTCGGCGGCGGCCCGGTAGTCGGCGACCCCGGCCGGGTCGGCGGCGATCAGGCTGTCCCGGATCAGCTCGACGTAGGACTGGGCGTTGCCGACGTCCTGCCACAGATGCGGGTCGATCTCCCCGTGGACGTGCCGGCCCAGCACCGCCTGCGGCAGCTGGTGGATCTGTGTCCCGGGCCGGCCGAGGAACCGGAACCCGGGTCCGGCCGGCACCTCCTTGAGAGCTTTGGCCGGCACCTCGATGACGGTGGTGGCCGGCTCGTGCCGGACCTGGTCCTTGCCGTGGTCGTCGGACCAGAGGTACAGCTCGGCGGTGTCGATGTCGGCGGCGATGTCGGTGTGCCCGTCGCGCAGGATCGTGGCGCCGGCCATGCCGGGGACGGTGTGCGGATCGACACCGACGGCGAAGGTGAAGGTCTGCTCGCCCATCGGCACCGGCTTGGTGTCCACGGCCACCGCGAGTTCGGCGCGCAGTGTCAGCCGGTAGACGCCCGGCGTGTCGAAGGCCCAGCTCATGTGGGTGTGCGCGTCCGGCGGCAGGGCGATCGTGTCGTCGCGGTAGCCGTTGGCCGGGTCGAAACCGTCACCGGAGTCGAAGGTGATGTCCGGGTTGCCGAACGACTCGGTGAGGTATGCCGACAGCCGGCCCGGCCCGTCGGCCCGGGTGGCGGACAGCCGGACGTCGGAGGAGCGGTTCACGCCGTACGCCGAGCCGGTCCCGCGGGCACGCAGACCCAGCCAGATGGTGTCCAGCGAGACGTCCTCGACCAGCGGGATGATCTCGGCGGCGTACTTGGTGGCGCCCTCGGCCAGCGAGATCTGCTCGACACCGTCGGGCAGATTGGCGTCCATCGTCTTGATGACGCTCTGCGCCTCCAGCATCAGGTAGTTGCTGAACGCCACGTCGGCGTACACCACATTGCGTACGTCGCGCAGCGTCGGCTCGTACGCGTGCGCGTCGGCGTCGTCCGGCACGATCGAGGCCACCCGGACCCGGTCGCCGCCGACGTTGCGGACCAGGTCGGCCAGCACACCGGTGGTGGTGACGACCTGGATCCGGTCGTCGGATTCGGTCAGCGTCGGCGGCGCCGTGCATCCGGCCATGGTGAGCAGGACCGCCGCCAGGCAGGTCAGTCGTCTGGTCGGCATCACTCGGCCGGGGCCTCGTCGCGTCGCCGGGTGAGCCGCATGACGACCACGCCACCGACCACGAGCAGCGCGCCACCGCCGACGAACGCGACGATGTTCATGCCGGTCTTGGCGAGGTCGCCGCCACCGGACTTGCCGTCGCCGGTGCCGTTGCTGTCGCCGCCGCCGGTGGTCGGGTTCGTGGTGGAGCCGCCACCGGCGGGTGGGGTGGTTCCGCCGGTTCCGGTCGAGTCGCCGACCGCCAGGGTCAGGACCTTGCTGTCGGTGACCGATTTGCCGGCCTTGGTGGTGGCGGTCATCGCGACGGTCAGCCGGTAGCGGCCCGCCTTGGTGAACGCCCAGCTGCCGTGCGCGTGGGTGTTCGGCGGGATGCTGATCTGCTGCGGCAGCTTCTTCGCCGAGTCGAACAGCACTTCGGGGCCACCGAACGAGTCGGTGAGGAACAGCTTGAAGCCGCCGGGGCCGTCGACCTTGGTGAGCTTCCAGGTGACGTTGCCCTTGGTGCCGCTGACCACCGACTCGTGCTGGGTGTTCCAGCCCGGCCAGACGATGCCGGACTCCTGCTTCTGGGGCAGGACGAACACCTGGTCGCCGGCGGTGCCGAGGAACGCGTACCGGCTGTCGGCGGGGACTTTGATCTCGGCTTTGCCGGTGACCTCGAGGACCACGTCGCTCAGCTCGCGCCAGGTCGGTGGGGTGGTCGCGTCGTCCTTGAGGCGGATGGTCATCCGGTCGCCGCTGAGGTTCGGCCCCATGTCGACGTGGCCGTCGGCGATGACCTTCGGAGCGGCGGCATCGGCTGCGGCCTTCGCGGCCGGGGCTGCGGCGTTCTCGCGCGGAGCGGACTCGGCAGCGGGCGCTGCGGCTCCGGGTGGCGCGGCGGCTTGCGGTGCGGCCGGAGGTGCGACTGCGGCGGCGGGGACCGCCACCGAGTAGACGGCCTGGTCGCTCACCGTGGTGGAACCGTCGCGTGCCGAGGCCCGCAGCGTCACCCGATACTCGCCGGCCGCGTCGAACATCCACACCACGCCACCGATGCGCTGGCGGCCGGGCAACGTGGTGCTCTTCGGGCCGTCGCTGTCCAGCAGCAGGCGTGGCCGGCCCCACTCGGAGAGGGTGTAGGCGGCGAACGAGCCCGGCCCGTCGACCGAGACCAGGTCGAGGGTGACGTCGCCGCGCGGCACGCCGGTGGTGTCGAAGGTCGAGAAGGGCGAGTCCTGCTGCAGCGACCAGACCGGAACGCCGGGCCTGCCGAGGAAGGCGAAGCCGGGATCGTCGGGAACCACACCGGCCGGCGTGCCGGAGGCGGTGAATCGCAGCGTCCGCGGATCGGCCGGCGTCTGCCCATCGGTGCGGAACCGCATCGTCAGCTCACCGGACTCCACGGACACGGCGATGAGATCCGCGCCCTCGGCCGTGGGATCAGCGGCCAGTGCCGGACCGGCCGAGGTGATGGCGGCCAGTGTCGTGACCGTGGCGGCGGCCGCTGCGGCGCGCAGGCGGTTCATGAGGTTCCCTTCGAATCCGAGGAGGTCGCCTGCTCGCGTCCGCGCTGTTCGGCGGCGGCCAGCGCGGCCCCCATCCGGGTGCGGCGGCGACGGCGGGCGAACAGCCAGGCTGCGGTGAGTGCGATGACGAGCCCCAGCACGGCCAGCTGTGACCACGGGATCAGCCACAGGGTCCGGGTGTCGGTGATCCGGGCCGGGGCGGGATCGATGGGCCGTCCGTCGGCGGGTGCGGGCATGATCTCGCTGATCACGTACTCGTGGAACAGCGGCGGCACCGCGTCCAGGGTGACCGCGGTGCTGACCGATCCGCCGGGCAGGATCTCCGGGATGGCCGCCGCCGTCGCGGTGCGCACGCTGAGACCGAACGGTCCTTCGACCCGGGTGGAGGGGGTGCCGGTCAGGCGTACGTTGCCGGTGTTGGTGACGGTGAACGACGCCGTGACGCGCGGCAGGGTCAGGGGATTCCAGGACGTCGCGGCTTTCACCCGTACGTCGGAGATGGTCAGTTTCGGCGTCAGCGGACCGGCCACCCGCAGATAGACGCGGGTGCCGACCCGGTGATCGACGGTGACCCGGTTGCCGTTGCCGTCGGTGACGTCGGCGGCCAGCGAGGCGACGAGCCCGGCGGCGTGGTCACCGGGGGTGGCGTTGTCCGGAACGGTCACGGTGAACGGCACCACCACCCGTGACGAGGCCGGCAGGGTGAGCGTGGAGCGGCTCGGCTTGACCCACGAGCCGGCGTCGACGGCTTTGGCGTCACCGGCCAGCAGCCCGAAACCGCCACCGGCGGTGGTCAGCGCGTCGGTGGCGTACAGACGGAGGGTGAGCGGTTCGGCCGCGTGGTTGGTGACCGCGACGTGATCGGTGATCGCAGCGCCCGGGTCCAGTTTGTAGTCCAGGGCGGGACGGCCGTTCGGCCCCCGCGGCCCGGACGGGGCGACCGACCAGGTCAGGGAGTCGGCGGCGGCCGGAGCCGGCGGCACGAGGACACCGAGGGCCAGAGCCAGGGCGGCGACGGCATTGCGGGTACGCATGAGGGGTTCTTCCGTTGATACACAGTCGCGGGGGGGGGGGGGGGGGGNACGTCTCAGATGGCCGTCAGGGTGAGGGTGCCGGTGTAGGTGCCGGCGTCGGTGTCGGTCGGGACACTGAGCTTCAGCTCGGCGTCGAGCTGGGCGGTGCCCAGGCCCTTGCCGTTGGGTGCCGAGGCCAGTGCCGCGTTGTCGCCGAGGCCGGTGTGCGGCTGACCGGAGACGTACGGTGCGGAGACCGGTCCGGCGACGACGCCCTGCTGGTCCCCCTGCGTGGTGATGCTGGGCGTCCAGCCGAGGTAGCTGCCGGCGAAGGTCTTGCCGTCACCGGTGCGGAACCCGTCGGCGACCTGCCCGGACGCGGTCCAGCCCGGCTTGGCGCTGCGGGTGTCGGTGACCGTGACCGGCTTGAGCGCGCCGACGCTCTCCCACCTGTCGCCGGTGGCGTTCAGGGCGGCGGCCGGCAGGGTGACGGCACGGTTCTCGGGATCGACGCTGATCACGAGGGCGCCGTCGGAGGCGTTGATGGTGGCGGTCACCGTCTTGGCGGCGCTGCTGCCCGGGTCGGGGAAGGCCACCCACAGCCAGGACGGTGCGCTGGTCGCCACCACCTTGCTGCCGTCGTACAGCTTGACCAGGTATTCCGCGCCGTTGAGGGCCCGGGTCGCGGTGAAGGTGTACGAGACGCCGGTCTCGCCCTCGATGGCGGTGTAGTCCTGCTCGCCCGGCTTCCTGCTGAACCACTGGTATTTCGTCAGTGATCCCCGCGGGGTCTGCACGGCCTGGAGGGTGACCGAGGTGCCGGGCTGCTGATCGCCGTCCGGCATGCCGCTGACGGTCAGTTCCACGTCGCCGCCGCCCGGCTGCAGGTCGCCGACGACGAACCGGTAGTCGACCGGCCCGGTGCTCAGCTTCGTGCCGTCGGTCAGCGTGGCGTCGGCCTGGAACTTCAGCGTGTACGCGCCGGTCGCGGAGAACACCCAGCCGGCGTGGGCGTGGGTGTGCACCGGGACGTCGAGCTTGTCGGGCAGGCCGTCGTTGCTGCGGAACTTGATGCTCGGCGTGCCCAGCGAGTTGGTGTCGAACAGGGTGACGTCACCGGGCCCGTCCACCCCGACCAGGCTGAGCTGCACCTTGTCACCGGTGAAGACACCGGACTTCAGGGTGGTGGTGTTCCAGCCCGGCCAGAGCAACTCCTGCTCCTGGACCTGCGGAAGCATCCAGACCTTGCTGCCGGGTGTGCCGAGGAAGGCGAACGACGGCAGATCCGGGACCAGGGTCTCGGCGGCCGGGAGGACCTGGAAGGTGACGTCGGCCGGATCCCGTACGACGGCGGGGCTGATGGTGTCGTCCTTGACCTTCAGCTTCAGCGCGCCGCCCTCGTAGTGCACGTCGACGGCGTCGGTGTGGCCCTTGGACAGGACCACGGCCTCGGCGGCCAGTGCGGGGGAGGGGTGCAACAGAGCCACGGTGAGACCGGCGACGAGGGATACAGCCCATATGTCAGGTCTCTTCACGCGGGTACTCCTTTCTGGACCTGTTAATGAAAACGAGTTTCGTTTCGGGGGACGCTAGCATGCCCGGCCCGGACTACGGGAGGACGGTGAAGGTGAAGACCTTGGCGCCGGTGGAGACGGTCGCGCCCGTGCCGGCCAGGCGGGCGGTCACCTCGAAGGTCGCGGAGTAGGTGCCGGCCTCGGTGAAACCCCAGTTGGCGTGGGTGTGCGCGTTCCGGGTCACGGTCCGGGTGTCCGGCAGGCCGTCACTGGAGTCGAACAGCCGGGTCGGGGTGCCGGTCGACACCGTGTAGACGCTCATGTGGCCCGGCCCGCTGACACTCGTCAGTTTGAAGGACATAGAATTGCCCTGGAGTACGCCGGACGGCACCTCGGACGTGTTCCAGCCCGCCCACAACAGCCCACTCGTGTTGCTCTGCGGCAGCACCCAGGCGGTGTCACCCGGAGTGCCGAGGAAACCCCAGCCGGCGCCACCCGGGACGGTGATCTTCGCGGCGGCCGGGACCTGGAACACCACGTCGGCCGGATCACGCTCCACCAGACTCCCGCCGGTCTCGTCGCCGACCGACAGGGTCAGCGCGCCCGCGGCGTAGTCGACATCCAGCACGTCGACATGCCCGCTGGTCAGCGTGGTCGCGGCGAGGACCGTGCCCAGAAGTGCGGAGAGCGCGCTCACGGCTGGACCACGACCCTGTAGACGGCCGGGTCGGAGGTGACCGTGGTGCCGTCCAGCAGGGTGCCGGTGGCCCGTACCTTGATCAGGTAAACGCCGGCCTTGGAGAACGCCCAGCTCGCGTGCAGGTGCGTGCCGGTCTCCAGGGGCAGCGCGTCGGGCAGCCCGTCACCACTGTTGATCAGCACGTCCGGGGTGCCGACGGCGTCCTCGGTGAAGACGGCGACCTTGCCGGAGCCGGTCACCTTCTCCACGTTCAGGGTGACCTGGTCGCCGGCGAAGACACCGTCGTCGATCTCCTCGGTGGCGATGCCCGGCCAGAGCAGATCCTCGTTCTGCGCCTCGGGCAGGATCCAGACGGGTTTGCCGGCGGCGCCCAGGAACCCGTAGGCGGGGTCGGCCGGAACGGTGGTCCTGGCGGCCTTCCTGACCAGGAAGACGACGTCGTCGACCTCCCGTTCGACATCCGGTTCCACGGTCTCGTCGTGGACACCGATCTCCAGCGCGCCGTCCTCGTAGGCGATGTCGACCAGGTCGACGTGCCCGGCACTGAGCACCACGACGGGCGCGGCCTGGGCCGGAACAGCGGTCCCGAGCAGGGCGGCGGCAAGCACACCGGTCCCCAGCAGCAGACGCAGCGGTTTACGCAAGACAGTCTCCTCGTATCGGTCCGGCTCGATGGCGGCCGGATCAAGGAAGACCTTAATGGTTTTCATTTTCATTAGGAAGGCCTGGCGCTTCTTCAGGCCGACGCCCCTCCGCCGGGTCGGCGGCAGACCTCAACCCCGCGGATGTACGCCCGTCGGGTCCACGAAGATCGGGTCGCCCCGCCTGGTCCCCGCAAGGCGGGCGAATCCCCGGCCGTCCCGCGACCGCCGGGCGAATGCGCTGCTCACCGCCACCGGGCCCGATGCGTAAAACGCCCGGCCCACCCCTCACCCAGGCGACCCCTCAATTGATCTCGGTGGATTAATAACCGGAAAGATCCCTGCTCGTGGCCGCCCAATCGTTCGCGGCCAGCCCCTCGCAGCCAGTCCCTTGTGGTTGATCGTTCGTGGCCAGTCCTAGCGGCCAGTGCGTCGCGGCCAGTCGTTCGTGGCTAATCCCTCGCGGCTAGTCCTTCGCGTGGGCGACCCGCCCAACCGCGATCTTGGCGGACTTGCCGCCGTTTCGAGTCTTGCTCCCGGCCTCTGGCCCGCTCGCCGTTAATTCCCGCGCGGGTGTCCGCTTCCCGCCCGCCTCGGGCCGATCTTGGAGGATTTACCGCCAGAAAAGAGTCTTGTTCTCGGCCGCCTGATCACTTGCGGTCAATCCCTCGCGCGGGCGACCTGCTCAGCAGAGATCTTGGCGGATTTACCACCGGAAACGGTGGTAAATCCACCAAGATCGGCCAGGGCGGAGCTGGGAGGCGGACACTCGCGCGGGGGACTGACCGCGAGCGGGCCGGCAGCTGATAAGAAGGCGCTATCCGGTGGTAAATCCACCAAGATCGGCCAGGGTGGGGCCGGAAGGCGGACACTCGCGCGGGGGATTGACCGCGGACGGGTCGGCAACCCAGAGGAAGACTCGAAAAAGTGGTAAAACCACCAAGATTGGCCAGGGATCGGGCCAGAAGTGGACACTCGCGCGAGGGATTGACGGCGAGCGACTTGGTTGCCTACTGAGAACACTCGAAACGGCGGCAAGTCCGCCAAGATCGCGGTTGGATGGGCCGCCCACGCGAAGGACTGGCCGCGAGGGATTGGCCTCGAACGATCAGGTAGCTACGGGCAAGGCTTTTTCCGGTGGTGATCATTCAAGATCTGCTGCGGGAGAGCGAGCGCGGGGAGTGGGGAGCCGCCGGTGCGCCGACGAGAAGACTCAAGGCGGTGGTGAATCCACCAAGATCTGTGCGGCCAGCCCCTCTGTGCGGCCGGCCCCTCTGTGGGGCCGGCCGTTCTGTGGGACTGGGCTGTCTGTGGGGCCGGCCGTTCTGTGGGGCCGGGCTGTCGCTGCGGCGACGGGCTGGGTCCGCGTGCGGTACGGGACGGTGCGGAAGGCCTGCAACGGTGGTTGATCCGCGAGAAATCGGCCGGGTGGCGAGCGGTTGTGGCGGGGAATCGACCTCGCTGGCCGGGCGGCCGAGACGAGGCACCGCGCGTTTCGCCCTCGAACGGGGGTGGTCGAGGGCGAAACGCGCGATTGAAAGAGATGCGGACCGTTCGAACGGGACTACGTGGTGAGTTCGGGTCGTGCCGGTGTGCGGGTCAGCCGGCGTAGCGGATCGCCGGGCGGGGTGGGGTGGGCATGTTGTAGCCGAGGAAGTAGTCGACGTGGTGGGACTGCATGTAGCCCTTCAACGTCATCGCGTTGCGGTAGGCGGGGTTGTGAGCGAGCGTGTACAACCTGGTGGTGCTCGGCAGGTTGGTGGTGAAGATGATCAACTCGGTGAAGGCGGCGTTCGTGTAGACCGCCTCCTCGCGCCAGTCGCCCAGGAAGTCGCCGTAGAGGACCGGGTTGATGTTCTGGCTGGCGTTGACCGCGCCGAACGAACCGGCCGACAGCAGGCGGGGGAGGCTGCTGCTGTTGGAGGGGCTGTTCGGGTTCCACTTCTCGAACTTCAGGTTGTTCAGCAGCTCGGCGCCGGTGTCGCCGTCCCAGTAGAAGGGCAGCTGCGGCCACGGGGCCTGGGTGGTGCTCTGGGTGAGCTGGTTGGAGCGGGCGTTGTACACCCCGTCGAACGACCACACCTCCATGCCGGGATGCCGTGAGTCGATGTCGGCGGCCACCCCACGGCCCACGTCGGCCACCCCGGAACCGGTGTGCTTCCAGATCATGCTGCCGGTCGCGGCGTCGTAGTAGTACTCGCGGAGCCCGCTCGGATTGTCCTGCTGGACGCCGTACCCCTGTAGTCCGGGTCGGTTGGGGTCGATCTTGGTGATGTGGAAGCGGTCGCCGTGCACGATGCCCTGCGGGGCCAGGGAGTAGCGCAGGGTGCCGTTGCCGTTGAGGACGAAGCCGATCTCGGCGACCTCGTCGCGGCCGTCGCCGTCCACGTCGATGACGCGGGTGTTGTGGCCGTCCGGCAGGTCCTGGTTGCCGCGCAGGAACTTCCACTGCTGGGTCAGGGCGGTGCCGGTGAACCGCCAGGCGGTGTACATCAGGTTGAATCCACCATTGCCGATCCGATTCTTGGTGTACGCCACCAGGCTCGGTGTGTTGCCGTCCAGATGTCCGACGCCGAAGCGGGCGTACATCGGCCCGTCGGACAGGTAGTCGGTGGGCAGTGCGGCGGTGGCCCGCGGTGCCCCGGTGCGGCCGTCGAGGATGGCGATGGCCTGCCGGGTGTTGTCGCTCATGGTGAAGGTGGTGCCGTTGGCGAACACGACGCCGTTGGCGATCCGGACGGCCACCTCGGCCCGGCCGTCGCTGTCCAGGTCGTACACGGTCACGCCGTCGTTGTGACCGACATTGATCGTGGACGCGCCGCCCTCGATGTTGTCCTGATTCGTACTGTTCGGGCCCATGTTCATCGACCACAGGAACTGGCCGTCGCTGCGGTAGGCCTCGATCGTCTGCGGGCTGGTCTGCCGGTCGAGCACATAGTCGTACTCGCCGTCGCCGTCCAGGTCACCGACCCACAGGAACTTGACCGCCCCGCCGGGCCGGATCGGTACCCGCAGCACCGGCTCGGTGGCGTTGTTGGCTTTCAGGGTGAAGGCGCTGCTCGCGGTCTGTTCCACCCCATTGACCACCGGGCGTACGTGGTACGAGGTGGCCTGTCCGAGATTGGCCGTGGTGTCGGTGTAGTTGGTGCCACCGGTCAGCACTGTCGCGTTGAGTTTGACGGGTGTGCCGCCGCCGGCCGACCGGTACACGTTGAATCCGATGCCGTCCGGGTCCAGTCCGAGCAGTCGCCAGCTGACCAGGGTGCTGGTGCTGCCGGTCCGGACCGCGACGACGCCCCGGCCCAGTTTCTCCATGGGACGGCCCGAGGATGACGGCGGAGGTGACGAGGACGGCGGCGTTACTCCACCCGTACACGCTGTGCCGTTGAGGGTGAAGCCGGTGGGTATCGGGTTTGCGCCGGCCCAGGCGCCGTTGAAACCGAACGACACGCTGGCGTTGGTGGTGATGGCGCCGTTGAATCCGGCGTTGACCGCGGTGACCTGAGTGCCGGATTGGGTGACGGTGGCGTTCCAGGCCTGGGTGACGCTCTGGCCGTTGGCGTACGACCAGCGCAGCGTCCATCCGTTGATCGGGTCGCCGAGGTTGGTGACGGCGACGCTGGCGCCGAAACCACCCTGCCACTGGTTGGTGATCGTGTAGTCGACGCGGCAGCCGGCGGCGGCCGAGGCGGTGGTGGCGACCAGGACTCCGGCGGCGAGTGTGGCCGTGGTCCCGGCGGCCAGGAAGGCGGTGCGGTACGACATGGTGGTCACCTCAGATCCGGGTCCATCGTTGATTGGCGGCGGCCGAGCAGGTCCACAGGATGACGGTGGTGTTGTTGGCGGTGGCGGCCCCGTTGACGTCCAGGCACTTGCCGGACTGCACTCCGCTCACCGTGCCGTCACTCTGCACGGTCCACTGCTGGTTGGCGCCGGAGCCGCAGGTCCAGAGGATCACCCGGGTGCCGTCGGCGGTGCCGTTGTTCTCGGCGTCCAGGCACTTCCCGCCGATCCGCAGCTGGCCGGAAGCCTCGGTGACGACCTGGGTGACGCCCCCGTTGCAGTCCCAGATCACCGCCGCGGCGTTGTCCACCGGGGCACCGCCGAGCACGTCCAGGCACCGTCCGGAGCCGGCGCCACGGAGGCTGAACGTGGTGGTCGGGGTGGTGTCGCCGGTGCGGACCCGGTACATCACGACGCCGTGCGGCGGGACCGTGGCACTGATCGCGCCGGTGGTGTTGCGCGACGCCTTGGACCACACGTCGAACAGCTGGTAGCCGCTCGCCGCGGGCATCCCGATCTCGGCGGCGGTGGTGGACACCGTGGCGGTGCTGTTGGAGCGGTTGAGCAGGGCGACCGCCCCGGAGCCGTCGCTGAGGGTCTTGGCCCACACCTCGGTCGAGCCGAAGTCACGCACCCGCTGGGCCTGCCGGCCGAGGCTGTCCTGGTTGACGGCGAGCACGTCCGGGTTGGTGAGCACGGTGCGTACGTCGGCGGGCATGGTGGTGATGTCGTTGCCCGCGATCAACGGGGCGGCCATGATCGCCCACATGCTGAAGTGGGCCCGGTTCTCGGTCGGGGTGAAGGTGCCGCGGACGCCGACCTCCAGCATGTCGGGGTCGTTCCAGTGCTGCGGCCCGGCCCACGGGTGCAGCGGCGCCTGGACGTCGAGGATCTCGGTGACACCCATGAAACAGTCGCCGGTGCAGCCGCTGGTCCACCGATCGGTGATGTCCTCGGTGGTGCGCCACATGTCCGCGATCGGCCCCCAGTCGTAGGTGGGCCCGGTGTTGGAGTGCACGCTGTTGGAGTTGATCGAGTAGACGATCGGCCGGCCGGTGGCCCGCAGCGCGTCACGCATCTTCGTGAAGCCGGCGATCTGATCGTTGAGGGTGCCCCACGGTGAGCACCAGTCGTATTTGAGGAAGTCGACACCCCACGAGGCGAAGGTGTTGGCGTCCTGCTGTTCGCGGCCGAGTGCCCCGGTGGAGCCGCCGATGGCGTTGAAGTACTGGGCGCAGGTCTTCTCCCGGGGCGCCTGGTAGATGCCGAACTTCAGTCCCCGGGCGTGGATGTAGTCGCCGAGGGCTTTCATCCCGGCCGGGAAACGTACCGGATCGGATCGCAGGTTTCCGCTCGCGTCACGGGTGGTGGCCTGCCAGCAGTCGTCGACCACGACGTACTCGTATCCGGCGGCCTTCATCCCGGAGGAGACCATGGCGTCGGCGGCGGCCTTGATCTTGGTTTCGTTGATGTCGCAGCCGAACGTGTTCCAGCTGTTCCAGCCCAACGGTGGCCGGACGGCGGGGCTGCCCGGCGCGGCGGTGGCCGGCGCCGGGACGGCCAGGAGCGCGGCGACCAGGACGACGATTCGCCACATCAGGACACCCGGAAGGTGGCGTCTTGGCGGTCGGTGGCGGCGGTGCCGATCGGGTCGATGCGCAGCACGTAGCCGGAGTGCCGCAGGTAGCGGTCCGGGACGTTGTACGAGCGGAACGACGACCAGGATCCGTCGGCGAGTCCGGCGACCCGGGTGAAGGTGGCGTCGGCGCGGAACGTGGCGGTGTTGTCGTTGGTGTCCAGCCGGATGGCGTAGTTGCTGTGCCGCAGGAAACGGCCGGGGTAGTTGACCGATTCGAACGAGACGCCCGACGCGGCGGCCAGGCCGGGCACCATCCGCCACAGCTGGTCCTGGTGTGGGTCGAACGGGTAGGCGTCGATGCGGCCGATGCTGTCGGCGTGGCGGACGAACCGATCCGGGAAGTTGTACGACTTGAGCCGCACCCACGCCGGCAGTCCCCAACGGCTGACCAGGCCGTCGTACTCGGCGCTGGTGATCCCGGTGATCGAGCCGTGTTTGGCGTTCAGCGGCGGGGTGTAGTCGCGCTGGTTGAGCAGCGTCCACGCGCTGCCGCCGATGTTCGACGACGACCAGGCGTAGTAGTCGTTGTTGACCGGGCTGAACGAGTCGCCCCACAGCCGCCAGCCGCTGCCGGTGTTGTTCTTGATCAGCAGCGGGGCCTCGATGGCGTTGCCCTGGCGCAGGCCGCCGGTGTAGTTGCTGTAGGTGTTCGGGTTGCCGCTCGTCGACCGGGCGCCGTAGAGCAGGCCGTCGGCCATGTTCTTGTAATACATGTAGAAGGTCGAGCCGTCGGCCACGATGTCGGCGTCCAGCACCGGGTAGCCGGGGCTGAAGTACACCTGGTTGGTGGTCACCGTGCGGAAGTCCGACGTGTAGTTGACCATGAAGACGTCCTGGCCGTTGTTGGCCGAGTAGACGATCGCGTACTGGTTGCGGGTCGGCACCCAGAACGCGGTGGGCGCCCAGGTGTGGGTGTTCAGGCCGTGCATCCGGATCCGCCGGTAGCCGGTGAAGCTGCGCAGGTCGGCCGAGTCCCAGACGTGCAGGTACTGGTTGTTCTCGGTGAAGATGCGCCCGCGCAGGTCGGTGGCGAGCACGACGAACGTACCGTCCTGTTTGCGCAGGATGAACGGGTCGCGCAGGCCGAGGGTCCCGGCGGTGGGGGTGGCCACCGGGTTGTTCTGATTCAGCGGCAGCCAGTTCAGGCCGTCCTGGCTGACCGCCAGGTGCAGGGCGTAGCTGTCGCCGCTCTGGTTCGGGGTCTCCTTGAAGTAGCCGAAGACGTAGGCGGAGTTGGCGGCCTGCGCCGCCGACTGACCACCGAGCAGGGTGGCGCCGCTGGAGGCGGTGGCCAGCGCTCCGGCGGCGGCGAGGCGGGTGAAATCTCTGCGGGACAAAGGCACGGGGCTGCCTCTCTGGGGATGTGGGCTGCGGTTACCGTCGCGTTTCGCGAGCATGAACCGGCTGTTTCCCAGGGAGTGTTATCGCTCACATGGATGGATGTCAAGGTCTCAGCAGTCCGGCCACCGTGTTCGCGCGGATCTCCGGCGCCGAGTCGGTGGAGTGCGCGGCGGCGACCGCCCGCACGTGCCGCTCGGCCGGCCCGGCCAGCCCGTCGTAGAGGGCGGCGAACACCTCGCGGGCCGGGCGCCGCAGCCAGCCGGACGGCAGCAGCTTGTCCGGCAGGCGCGGATCGATCGTGGAGAACTGCCGGTAGGCGTCGATCAGCTCGGTACGGGCCCGGACCGCCGCCGCGCCGTCCAGTCCGTCCGGGGTGACCGGGCGCCAGCGGTCGAGAAACGCCTCGTACCGCCCGGCGATCGCGGACAGGTCCCAGGCCTCGATCGGATCGCGGCCCGGCCCGGTGGCCAGCTCGACGTGCCGCGCCCGGAACACGGTCACCGCCTCGGGGAGCACGTCCGGCTCGGTGAACTCGCGCGGGGAGATCCACAGGGCGTCGTACAGCGGCGCGAAACCCATCCATCGCAGCTGGTCACGCAGGGTGCGGCGGGCCATGACCGCCTCCTGCGGCAGGGAGAACGCGACAAGGGTCCACCGGCCGTCCCAGGTCTCCGCGTCGTCGCCGTAGGACGCCACCCAGCGCCCGCCCACCCGCAGATCGGCCACCGCGGCGGGGGAGAGGCGGTAGCGGGTGCGGCGGCCCTGCCGGTCGCTGTCCAGCACGCCCCGGCGGGCCAGGCGGCTCAGGGCAGTGCGCGCGCCGGCCGTGCTCACCCCCGACTCGGCCAGCAGCGCCACGATCGCGGCCGACGGCAACCAGGCGCCGGTGTGCACGGTGTAGTCGGCCATCAGGGTGACGGTCAGATCCTGCGGTGATCCCCCGGCCTGGCGCCGGGGCAGCCGGAGGACCTGCTCGATGTCGAACGGGTGACTCACCGTCCGACTCTAACTTTCATTGACACTTTTGTGTACGGGGGGCACAGTGGATGCCGCATATCCCCATGCAGAGCGCCCGTGTGAGCGCTAACATCCATCTGCCTGTGCTCCGTCGTGGTCCCCCAACCCGGCCGGAGGCAGGCGTCGAGTGGAGGGTTCATGTCCCGAAACCGGATTCCCCGCCGGGCGATGCTCGTCATTCCGGTCACTGCCGCACTCACCGCGCTGTCCGCAGCGGTGGTGCACGCCCAGCCCGTCGTCCCCAACGCCGCCGTCGCGGTCGCGGCGACACCGACCACACCACCCGCGTCCTACCCCGGGCCGGGTGTGGTGACCGGCGCCGTCGGCACCCACGACCCGACCATGGTCAAGACCCCGGCCGGCACCTACATCGTGGCCCAGACCGGGAACAACATCCGGCTGACCACGTCCACCGACCGGACCGCGTTCCGGGAGGCCGGCGCGGTGTTCCCCAACGGGGCGCCGTGGACCACCACCTACACCGGCGGCAGCCGCAACCTGTGGGCGCCGGACATCTCCTACCGCAACGGGCAGTACTACCTCTACTACTCCGCCTCCACCTTCGGCTCCAACCGCTCGGCGATCTTCCTGGCCACCAGCCCCACCGGCGCCTCCGGCAGCTGGACCAACCGTGGCCTGGTCATCGAGTCGAACACCTCGAACAACTACAACGCCATCGACCCCAACCTGTTCGTCGACGACGCCGGCCGCTGGTGGCTCAACTTCGGCTCGTTCTGGTCCGGACTCCAGCAGATCGCGATCAACCCGTCGACCGGGCTGCGCGCCGACGACAGCCTCCGGCTCATCGCCGGGCGCAACGGCGGGGCGATCGAGGCACCCCACATGATCAAGCACGGCTCCTACTACTACCTGTGGGTGTCGTTCGACCGCTGCTGCCAGGGCGCGGCCAGCACGTACCGGATCATGGTGGGCCGCTCCACCAGCCCGAACGGGCCGTTCGTGGACCGTAGTGGCAAGACGCTGAACTCCGGCGGCGGCACCCAGGTCCTCGCCGGGCGCGGCAGTGTCCACGGCCCCGGCCACCAGGCGGTCTTCACCGACACCGACGCCGACGTGCTCGTCTACCACTACTACGCCGACAACGGGGCGTCCCGGCTCGGGATCAACCTGCTCGGCTACGACGCGGCCGGCTGGCCGTTCGCCTACTGAGAGAGCCGGCGATGCGAAGCCGCATCCTCACCGTGCTGCTCGCCGCGGTCGGCACGGTCGCCGTCACCACCCCGGCGTCCGCCGCGGTCATCCAGCCCGGTGTGCCGTACGTCCTGGTCAACCGCAACAGCGGCAAGGCCCTCGAACTGTGGGAGCGGTCCACCGCCGACGGCGGCCGGATCTCGCGGTACCAGGACCCGGACGGCGCCAGCCAGCAGTGGCCGCCGATCACCCTCGGTGGCTTCACTGATCCGATCAAACGCGGCGGGCCGGACCCGTGGCTGCGACACCACAACGGCTACCGCTACCTGGCCACCACCACCTGGAACTCCACCGTCACGATGCGCCGGGCCACCACCCTGGCCACCGCCCCCGACCAGGTCATCGCGTGGGCCCTGGACGCGAGTGTGCTCAAGGTGGGCGGCAGCCTCTATCTGATGGCCACCTACAACGCGGGGCGGCTCCTATGGGCGGTCCAACTTCATCCAGCGGCTGTCCAGCCCGTGGACGCTGACCGGATCCCGGTCGCGGCTCAGCTCGCCGACCCTGTCGTGGGAGCGGCAGACCGGCGCGGTCAACGACGCCGACGGGGTGTTCGCGCCCGGCCACAACGGCTTCTTCAAGAGCCCGGACGGCACCGAGGACTGGATCGTCTACCACGCCAACGACTCGGCCGGCGGCGGCTGCGACATGAACCGCTCCACCCGGGCCCAGAAGTTCACCTGGAACGCCGACGGCACGCCCAATTCCGGTACGCCGGCCCGGCTCGGCGTCGCCCTGAACAGCCCGTCCGGTGAGTGATTGACCGATCGGGCGATCCGGACCCCGGCCGGGGATCCTCACCCCGGCCGCCGTCCGACCTGCCGGCGCCCGGCCCCCTGTGATCGGGGTCCGGGCGCCGGGCCGGATCGTCGTGGTGCCATGGCCCGTCCCGGCTCATCGGATGAGGTGCGGCCGGCCATCACCCGCGACAAGCCTGTCGCGGCCGGGGGTGGCGTTCCCCGTCACGCTCCGAATCGTCAGTGCTCGTCGTAGTGGCCCTGGTGGGCGGCGTGGTGGTGGCCGTCGTGCACATAGTCGACGTGGTCGCCGTGGCGCACCGATGTGTGCCCGCAGTCGGTGCCGTGCACGTGCTCGTGCGTCTCTGCCGGGATGTGTGTCTCGGAGCTGCACTCGTCGTAGTGGCCGTCGTGGTCGGCGTGCACGTGACCGTCGTGCAGGTAGTCGACGTGGCCGTCGTGCTGGACGGAGACGTGCCCGCAGTCGGTGCCGTGCACGTGCTCGTGTGTCTCGGCGGCGGTGTGCGCCTGCGGGGCGCATTCGTCGTAGTGCCCGTCGTGCGCGTGATGGCGGTGGCCGTCGTGCAGGTAGTCGAGGTGACCGGCGTGTGCGGAGGTCGCGTGCCCGCACCCTTCGCCGTGCACGTGCTCGTGGGCGGTGTGCACCTCGTGCAGCATGGTGGTCATGGTTGCTCCTCTGTTCTCGGGCTCGATCCGACAGTAACATGCTGACATACGCATATTGCAAAGTAAGCATGTTGGCTGCTCGGATACTGCTTCTGATGCGTCGAGTGATGAGATGCGAGACGATCCCCGCGAGTGCGGTCCCCGGGCGTGAGTGGCGCGGCCGGGTCAGGACGGCCGTGGTGACGCTGGACCGATGCTCATGAAAGCATGTTCGCATGCAAGGATTCGCCATGGACCGGTATGCGGCGGCCGGGGACCTGTTCAAGGCACTTTCCTCGCCGGTTCGGCTCGCCATCGTCGACCTGCTCGCCGGCCAGCCGCGGTTCGTCCACCAGCTGGTCGAACTGACCGGGCTCACGCAGCCGCACGTCTCGCAGCACCTGCGGGTCCTGCGCCATACCGGGGTGGTTCGCGGCGTCCGGCAGGGTCAGGAGATCGCGTACACGTTGTGTGACGACCACGTCGCGCACATCGTGCGTGACGCGCTGGCGCACAGTGGTGAGGGCTGTGCGGTGCGGCCCGAGGGTGAGGCCGGACCGGCCGCCTGAGACTCGCCGGCAGCCGTTCCGATGACTGTCGGCGGGTCAGGAGATCCGGAAGGTGGCGTCGGAGAGGCGGCGCCGGCCGGCTCCACTGTGGACTGAGGACATGCTCATGATTGCATGGAGTGATCAATCGATCACTTTAGGGTCATGATTTTCTTGGTTTCCGGCTGAATCCTCGATTACGTTGGGCGGGCCGGACCGGGGAGAGTGATGGCGCTGAAGCTGCAACCGCGTGTCGAGGGTGACCTGAGGCTCCTGCTGACGGAGCACGATCTGCTTCACCGGCTGGCGGACGGGCTCGGTTCCCCCCTCAATCTGGTGCTGCCCGATCAGGTGGTCCGCAACGTGCACGGCTTCCGTGAGGTCTACCGCGAGCACCACCTCAGCGGCGGCGTCTACTTCGCCCACAAGGCCAACCGGTCCCGTGCGCTGATCCGCGGGCTGGCCGCCGCCGACGCGGGCATCGACGTGGCCTCGCTCGGCGAGCTGCAGAGCGCGCTGTCCGCCGGGTTCCGCCCCGAGCGGATCATGGCCACCGGCCCCAAGAGCCGGGAGTTCCTCTGGCTGGCCGCCCGCACCGGCGTCACCGTCAACGCCGACTCGGTCACCGAGCTCGACACGCTGGCCGCCATCGTCGCCGCGCACGGTCTGCCGCGGGTCCCGGTGCTGGCCCGGCTCTCCGGATTCGTCTCGGCCGGCACCAACGTGCTCACCCGTACCAGCCGCTTCGGCATCCCGGAGGCCGGTCTCGATGATCTGTGGGAGACCCTCACCGCCCATCGAGACCATCTCGAATTCCTCGGCGTCGCCTACCACCTGGACACCGTCGCCCTGCCGGAGAAGGCCGTCGCCCTGGACGGCTGCCTGTCCGCGATGGACCAGGCCCACGCCCACGGCTTCCAGCCCCGCGTGATCGACATCGGTGGCGGATTCGGCGTCAGCTATCTCGCCGACGGGTCCGAATGGGAGGCCTGGACCACCGAGCTGACCGCGGCCGTCCTGGGCCGGCGGCCACCGATCACCTGGCACGGGCACGGCTACGGCCTGCGCAACGAGGGCGGCACCGTCCGCGGGTCGCTCAGCGTCTATCCCGCCCACCGGGCCGTCAGTGGGCCCGGCTACCTCGGGCGGCTGCTCGCCACCGGATCGGCCCGGCATCATCGCCCGCTCGGTGCGCTGGTGCTGGACAGCCTCTACGACCTGCACACCGAGCCCGGCCGGGCGCTGCTCGACCAGTGCG
Source organism: Actinoplanes sp. G11-F43 (assembly GCF_050589265.1). NCBI lineage: Bacteria > Bacillati > Actinomycetota > Actinomycetes > Micromonosporales > Micromonosporaceae > Actinoplanes > Actinoplanes sp. G11-F43. The sequence goes on along the minus strand of NZ_JBNZCE010000008.1, from coordinate 104,737 downwards.
GAGCCGTGCTGCTGCGCATCGAGGAGGTGCGCGACGACGGCAACGGGGAGACCTTCGTCCGGGTCGCCGGCAACGGCACCGACGTCGGGCTGGAGCCGCACGGCGTTCTGATGGATCCGTTGCTCGTTCCGCGTGGCGCGCCCGGTCCACCGGAGCCCGCCGGGGTGTACCTGACCGGCAACCTGTGCCTGGAGTCCGACCTGATCACCCGCCGCAAGGTCTGGCTCGCGCACCGGCCCCGCCCCGGTGATCTGCTGGTCTTCGCCAACACGGGCGGATACCTGATGGACTTCGGCGCCGGCGGCGCGCTGATGCAGCCCACCGCTCGTACGGTCGCGGCGTTCCGCTCCGGCGAGACCTGGCAGTGGTGTCTGGACGAGCAGTACTGGCCCGTCACGGGCCGGGAGGAGGGCAATTGAGGTACGACAGCATCACCGACGTCATCGGCGACACCCCGCTGGTACGTATCGATCCGGCCGTCCACGGTCTGCGCAACATCGATCTGTACGCCAAGATGGAGCTGCTCAACCCGTTCGGGTCGCTCAAGGACCGGCCCGCGTGGAACATGGTCCGGGGCGGCCTGAGCGACGCCGCCGCGAACGGTGACACGATCGTCGAACTGTCCAGCGGCAACACCGCCAAGGCGCTCGCGATCATCGCCGGGATGCACGGGCTGCCGTTCCGCAGCGTGACCAACCGGATGAAGGTGCCCGCCGTCAAGGACCTGCTGCTGTTGCTCGGCGCCCAGATCGACGAGCTGCCCGGCCGGTCGGAGTGCCTGGACCCGACCGACACCGAGGATCCTCTGACCCGGATGTACCACACCGTGTCGCAGGCCGGCGGCGGCTACCTGCACACCGACCAGTACTTCAACGAGCGCAACGCCGAGTCGCACGCGCTCGGCACCGGGCCGGAGATCATCGCTGATCTCGACGGCCGGGTGCCCGACTACTTCATCGCCTGTGTCGGCACGGCCGGGTCGTCCACGGGGGTGGCGCGGGCGCTGCGGGAGAAGGACCCGGCCGTCACCGTGGTCGGGCTGGTCGCGGAGAAGTCCGATTTCATCCCCGGCATCCGCACCATCGACGAGGTGCAGGAGGTCGGGCTCTTCGATCCGGACGTCTACGACAGCATCGAGCCGATCAGCTCGGCGGAGGCCATCGACGGGCTGCTGACCCTGGTGCGCCGGTGCGGGACCCTCGCCGGGCCGACGGGTGGTGGCGCCTACCAGGGGGCGGTGCGGTATCTGCGCGGCATCGACGCGGAGCTGACCGAACGGCGTACCGCGGTGTTCATCGTCTGTGACCGGGTCGAGGTCTATCTCGGCTATCTGCGGGAACGGCGTCCCGACCTGTTCGGGCAGGCGGCGCGCCCGCATTCGGTCGCCACCCTGACCGATGCCGAGCTGGCGGCGGCCACCACGATCGGTGTCACGGACGCTCAGGACTGGATCGGCAGGGAGAACCCGCTCGTCGTGGATCTGCGCAGTCCGTTCGCCTACCGGGCCCTGCACATCGACCGGTCCGTCAACATCGTGGACGACCTCTTCGGCGAGATGCTGCACGGGGGCCTGCCGTTCACCAGTCGGCAGCCGGTGCTGCTGGTCTGCCCGGTGGGGGAGAAGTCGGCACGCTACGCCGCGCTGCTGACCAGGATGGGCCATCCGGACGTACGGTCGCTGGACGGTGGTGTCATCGCCTGGCGCGACGAGGGAGCGCCGTTGGTGCGGGACTGAGGTGTCCCCGGCGGCCTACCGTGCTGGGGCCCTGGTCGAGGGCGCGGATGGCCGATCGTCAGATCTGGTGATCGGTGTCGGCGCATGACCCGCACGTACCGAAGATCTCGACGCTGTGGTTGATGTCGGTGAAGCCATGGACCTCGGCCAGCGCGGTGGCCCACTGGTCCAGTGCCGGACCTGTCACCTCGACGGCACGCGAGCAGTGGCGGCACATCAGGTGGTGGTGCTGGACCGGACTGCAGTGGCGGAAGATCTGTTCCCCGGTCGACGTGCGCAGGGCGTCGACCGTACCGTCCTTGGTCAGAGCCTGCAGATTGCGGTAGACGGTGGTCAGCCCGATCGGGAGCCCCTGGCTGCGCAGCATCGTGTGGACCGTCTGGGCGCTCAGGAACTCCTCACTGCCACTCAGGAGTTCGCGTACCTGCTGGCGGTAACGTGTGTGCCGCCGTCGCTGAGTGTCTGACATGGATTTCCTGCCCCTCCATGGGGTGACGACCTGACCGTTGGTGAGACCTCCTCATCTTCTTGGAAACGGTTTTCATTGTAAAGCGGCTTGGTGGCGGCCGTCCTGTCCTCGCAGCCCGGCGGCGCCTTATTGAAAACGGTTACCGTTATAGTGGGCGCGTTGATCCGACCGTCCGTACCCCGAGGTTGCCGATGTTGTCACTCCCGGAAGCGTCCGTCGCCGTACCCGCCCTGGACCGCGCACTCGTCGACCGATGGCGTCGCGGCTGGGACGAGGTGATGGCCGGCTTCCTGCCCTCGGTGCACAGTTGCGAGACGGCGATGCTGGCGGTGGCCGAGGCCGTCTGCGGCCCGGCGCCCGCCCGGGTGCTCGACCTCGGCGGCGGCCCGGGCGTCTTCGCCGAGCGCATGGCCACCCGCTGGCGGGGCGCCGACGTCGCCCTGCTCGACCTCGATCCGGTACTGCTCGCGCTCGCCGCCGCCGGGACCGGTGGCCGGCTCGCGCTGCACCGGGGCGATCTCGCGGCCGGCTGGCACGCCGGCGTCGCGACCGCCGGATCGTACGACGTGATCACCGCGGTCATGACCATCCACTATCTCGACCAGGGGCAGGCCCGTGAGCTCTACCGCACCGCCCGGACGCTGTTGCGCCCGGGCGGCCTGTTCATCGTCGCCGACCTGATGCCGGAGCCGGGACTGACCGGCGTGATGGGCCGGCTGCACCCGGCGGCCGACGACGCCGCCGCCGGGCTGGCGTGGACCCGGTGGTGGGAGCAACTGCGCTCGCACGCCGCCCTGAAACCGCTGATGGACCAGCGGGCGGAGATCTTCGGAAAGCGGGCTCCGGCCGAGTTCACCGCTCCGGTCGACTGGCATGCCGATGTCTGTCGCGACGCCGGATTCGAGGAGGCCGGTGTCGTGTGGCGCTGGGGGGCCCACGCCGCGCTCGCCGCGGTGGCGTAGCGGCATCGGCGCGGCGCCTGTCCGGACATCATATGGTCACCATTGCATAATTGGAGGCCGCCGCGGCACCGCGCGGCCCGACCAGTGATGGAGTTGCCGCCGTGAAGACGCTGCCGACCGCGACCCGCAGTACTCGACAGCGGGCCGACATCAAGGCTCTGCTGGAGGAGGTGGACGGTGCGCACAGCGCGCAGCAGCTCTATCTGATGTTGCGGGACCGCGACGTCAAGGTCGGTCTGACCACTGTCTACCGCACTCTGCAGATGCTGGTGGACGCCGGGGAGGCCGATTCCACCCGTCTGCCCGGCGGTGAGCAGCTGTTCCGGTTGTGCAGCCCGACGCATCACCACCACCTGGTGTGCCGCACCTGTGGCAAGACCGTCGAAGTGGCCGGTCCGGCGGTCGAGCGGTGGACCGACGAGGTGGCCGCGGAGAACGGCTTCACCGACGTCGGGCACACCATCGAGATCTTCGGCACCTGTGGTGAGTGCACCGCGCGCCGTCAGGGATAGCCACACGACGACACGGAATGGGCGAGGGCGGTGCTGCGGTCGCCGCCAGTTCGCGGCACCTGACGGAAGGCCTCAACTGGAGGGGCGACCGTACGGCGCGTTGCGGCTCCACATACAATGAAAACCGTTATCGTTTGTATGTGATGGAGTCCGACGTGAAGCTCTGCCCCTTCCGCGCCGGCGGTACCCGCCACGGAGCATCGGCATGACCGGCCCGCACGGCGTTCCCGTGGTGCTGGTCAGCGGCGTTCGGGAGAGCGCGATGCCCTCGGCCCGCATGTCACTCCAGCTCGGGTTGCCGGAGGCCGTGTCGGTCCGGCACACCGTTGCCTGCTCACCGATGAGGAACTGATGACCCGCGGCCGGTCCTGGAACCAGCCGTGGGATGGCCTCGAGCCCCGGCTCGGGCCGATCACGCAAGCTGCCTGACCCCCTGTAACCGAACCGACCGAAGGAGCACTGATGGCTGTCCCGAAGCGGAAGATGTCCCGCAGCAACACCCGTTCCCGCCGAGCCAACTGGAAGGCGACCCCGACCGAGCTCGTGCCGCTGCACGTCGGCGGCACCACCTACCGGATCCCGCGCCGGCTCGTCCGCGCCGTGGAGCGCGGGTACATCGACCTGAGCACCCTGACGCCGGCAAGCCGGTGACGTTCGCCCGGAATGGATCCGGGCAGGACGTGAACACCACAGCGCGGAACGGTACGAACAGGCCGCGATGGTGGAATCGATGAGCGCACCCCCTGACCACCTACGTCTACCCGGTCTTCCAGCGATGACTGATTCCTCATGGTCCACCGCATTCGCCCGGCGGTCGCCGGGCGGTCCGGTGTGCCGCCTGGGCCGCGCGGCCGGGGCAGGGCTACCCGGTTTCGGTGGGGCCGACGGGCGTACCGGCGCGGGGTCGGAAGGTTTGCCAGGTCTTCCACAACTCCGCGTAGGTGCCGTCGGCGGCGATCAGGGCCTCGTGGGTGCCGGCTTCGGTGATCCGGCCGTGGGAGAGGACGATGATGCGGTCGCAGGCGGCGGCCTGGGACAGGCGATGGGCGATTATCAGGGACGTACGGCCGGCCAGGGCGGCCTCGGCGGCTCGATCCAGGGGGCCCGCCTGGGTGGAGCCGGCCTCTGCGGTGGCCTCGTCGAGGATGGCCAGTCGCGGGTCGGCCAGGAGCAGCCGGGCCAGGGCCATCTGTTGCGCCTGCGCGTCGGTCAGCGGGAGTCCGCCGTGGCCCACCACCGTGTCCGGCGACAGATCCGGTAGGCCGGTGGCGTCCAGAGCTGTGCGGATGTCGTGATCGGTGGCGTCCGGCGCGGCCAGGGACAGGTTGTCGCGGACGGTTCCGGCGAATACGTGCACCTCCTGAGTGATCACCACGGTGTGGTCGGGGCGGGTCACCGTTCCGGATTCGGGGCGGTGGATGCCGGCGATCACGGCGGCGAGGGTGCTCTTTCCGGCGCCCGAGGGGCCGACGACGGCGACGCGTTCACCGGGCTCGATGTCCATGCTGGCGGCGGTGAGTACGGGAGGAGCATCGCCGTAACGGAAAGTGATGTCGCGGAGATGGACAGCCGTGGTCGCCGGGGCGGACCGTGCTGGCGTGGTGGGGATCAGGACGACGCCGATCATGCGGTTCAGGGAGGCCAGGGCCGACTGGAGGTCGTCGATCACGTACAGCAGCTGGTTGACCGGGCCCAGCAGGCGCAGCACGACGAGCATGGCGGTTGTGGCGGCGCCCACCGTCGACGTTCCGTGGTCGATGAGGACGAAGCCGACTATCAGGACGGTGGCCAGGCTCAGGCATTCGCCCAGGTTGAGGCGGGCGCTGAGCATGCTCTGCACGATCCGGGCGCGCAGTGAGCGCACCGCCACCGCCCACGACGCGCTCATCACCGCGCGGTGCCGCTGGTCGGCCAGCCCGAATCCGAGCACTGTGGCATGGCCGCGCTGGGATTCCAGGATCTGCTGGGCCCGGGCGCTCATCGCCGCGCGTTCGGCGCGGTACACCTGCGGGCCGGTGCGCAGATACCACCGCATGGCCGGCAGGTAGACCGGGAGAACCACGACGAAGGCCGCCGCGTACGGCCACTCCAGCGCGGCCAGCCCGCCCAGTGACACGACGATGGTGCAGGCGGTGACGGTGAACGCCGGGATCACCGCGGGGGCGGCGTCGGCCACGGCGGTGACGTCGTCGCTGGAGCGGGAGATCAGGTCGCCGGTGCCGGCGCGTTCGACGATGTGCTGGGGGAGTGTCATGGCCCGGCCGATGAGGCGTTCACGCAGCGTGGCGAGGATGGTGTGGTAGGTCCGGGTGGCGAGCACGATGGTCACCGCGGTGCCGACCGCGCCCAGGATCGCCGCGAGCGCCATGACGGCGGTGACGATCAGTACCGTGCTCAGGTCGGCGGTGCCCGCCCGCACCCGGTCGACGAGATGTCCGACGGCCACCGGTGGGATCAGGTCGATGCCGGTGCTGACGATGCCGAGCACCCCGGTCGCGGCCAGCCGCAGCCGGTGGCCGAGGCTGAGACGCCACAGCTCCGCAGCGGTCTCCCGGCCGGTCGCCACCGGAAGTCCGGCGCTCATCGCGTGGCCGCCGGCAGCTCGATGACCCGGTCGCAGGCGGCGAGCAGTGCCGGGGCGGAGACGATCAGGAGTGTCGACCGGCCCCGGCGGATGTCGCGCAGGCGGCCGGCGATGGTGTGTTCGGTGACCGAGTCGACAGCTGTCGTCGGGTCGTGCAGCACCAGCACCGGCGCGTCGCCGGCCAGGGCGCGGGCCAGTGCGACCCGCTGGCGCTGGCCGCCGGAGAGCCGGTGCCCGCCCGCACCGACCGGCATGTCGAGATCGGTGGCGAAGTCGTCGCACGCGGCCGCCCGTAACGCGGTGTGAGCTTCGGCGGGCAGGTTGTCCCGCAGGGTTCCGCTGAACACGGTCGCCCGGTGTGGGGCCACGGTGACCCGGGACCGGTATTCAGCCCTCGGTGCCGGGATCCCGTCCAATCGGACCGGGACATCGTCGGCGGCCCACGGATCCAGTAGCGCACCGGCGAGCCGGGCCGCCGTCCGGTCATCGGCCAGGACTCCGACGAACTCTCCGGCGCCCACCTTGATCGCTGTGCCGTCCGGCATGGACACCTCCAGTACGGGAAGGGCCGCCACCTCGCCGGACCCGGTCGTGCGGGGGCCGTCGCCCGGCAGGGCGTCGCGGATGCGCCCGGCCGCGGCGCGGGCCCCGGCCAGGTTGGGGATGGACAGGTTCGCGATCGACTCGATCTGCGGCAGCAGCGCCTGGGTGAGCCCGGCCGCGGCGATCAACTGGCCGATGCTCAGCCGCCCGTCGACGGCGAGCCAGCCGGCCAGGCCCAGCACGGTCGCGACGAACACGCCGGTGACCACCCCCGAACCGGTCAGCAGAAGACCCAGCGATCCGGCATTACGTGAGGCGCCGGTGAGTGTCTCCCGGCTCGCCTGCCGGTACCGCCTGGTCGCCTCGGCACCCGCCCCGAGGCCCTTGACGACCCGGTATCCGGCGACCAGGTCGGTGGCCCGGCCGACGGTGGTGGTCAACAGCTGCTGATAGGCGCGGGTGTCCCGGGAGAACCGCCCGCTGAGCCGGCCCATCAGCCAGACCGCGGCCGGCGCCCCGACCAGCACCGCCAGCCCGAGCAGCCAGTGCGCCGCCACCAGCGACACCGCGATGAACCCGATGGCGGCGATCCGTGCCACCGGCATGATGCCGAGCAGCACCCCGTTGGCCAGCCGGGCCACATCGCTGGTCATCACCGAGACGACACCACCGTCCGGCGCCCGGGTGCCGCCGTGCAGCACCCCGGCCGACAGCGTGTGCCGGAGCCGGTGCTGCACCAGCTGCACCGCGTAGGCGGTCAGCCGCAGGGACAGCTTCGCCGCCGAGGTCAGCGCGATGTATACGCCGATCAGCACGCCGAGCCACAGCGCCAGCCGGCCGGGGTCGCCGGTGGCCAGTGCCCGGTCGATCGCCAGGCCCATGATCACCGGGACCGCCGCCTCGCCGACCTGCCAGACGATCGCCAGCAGCATCGCGGGCACACTGACCCGCCGCACCGACAGGATCACCCGCAGCAGGAACCCCGGTGCCGTCTCGTACGGCCGGACGTCGAGCGGTTCGGCGGGCGTGTCCAGCAGGACCGGCAGCCGGCGGGTCAGCGGCCCCCGTCCCAGCCCGGCCGGGTCGGCGGATCTCACAGGCGCCTCCGGGCCTCGGTGAGCAGCAGCCGGCCGAGATAGCCGCCGCCGAGCATGACGGTGATGATGCCGACCGGCAGGGGAGTGGGCGCGACGTGCTGCGCCAGGTGGTCCGCCGCCAGGCACAGCAGCGCGCCGACCAGGGCCGCCGGGCCCAGAGTGATCCCGGCGGTGCGGGCCAGCCGCCTGGCGATCTGCGGCGCGACCAGGGAGACGAACGCGATCGGGCCGGACGCGGCGGTGACCGTCGCGGTCAGCGCCACCCCCACCACGATCAGGGCGAGGCGGGTGGCCGGGACGCGTACCCCCTGGGCGGCGGCCGCGTCGTCACCCAGCTCCAGCTGCCGCATCGGCCGGCTCAACAGTGCCGCCGCCAGCAGCAGCACGGCGATGCAGGCACCGCCGATCACCACGCGATCCCACGACATGCCGTTCAGCGATCCGGCACCCCACGCGGCCGCGGCCATCGCCTGCTCCAGTTCGGCCTTGAGGATCAACCAGGTGTTCAGCGACTGGAGCATGGCCGAGACGCCGATCCCGACGACGATCAACCGAAAACCCCGGACCCCTTGCCGGTACGCCAGCAGGTACACGACCAGGGCGGTGGCCATCCCACCCGCCAGCGCACCGGCGACCAGCTGCGTGTACGTGCCGTCGACCACCAGGATCACGATCAGCGCCCCGGTGTACGAGCCGTGCGCGAAGCCGATCACGCCGGGGTCGGCGAGCGGGTTGCGCAGCATCGACTGGAAGACCGCCCCGGACACCCCGAGCGCGGCGCCGAACACCACCGCCGCCGCCACCCTCGGCAGCCGCCACTCGACCACGATGTCGTGCACGAGCCCGGTCTGGCCGCCGGCCAGGGCGGAGAGCACCTGGCCGGGGCCGAGCCGGTACGAGCCGGTCATCAGCGCGAACACCGCCAGGCCCGCCACCGTCAGGGCGAGCACCGAGCAGACCACGACCGTACGCCATGCGAGCTGGACCGCGACCCCGCGGCGCCGCAGCACCAGGGTCCGCCGCCCGTTCACAGGCCGCTCACGTTCCGGCGCCGCACCAGCGTGATCAGCACCGGGGCGCCGACGAACGCGGTGATGACGCCGACCGGGATCTCGTTCGGGTGCATGACCAGGCGGCCGAGGACGTCGGAGGCCAGCAGCAGGATCGGGGCCAGCAGGACGCTGTAGGCGAAGATCCAGCCCTGGTGCGGGCCGGCGATCCAGCGCGCCACGTGCGGCACCATCAGCCCGACGAAACCGATCGGCCCGGCCAGCGCGGTCGCCCCACCGGCCAGCAGGGTCAGTGCGATGACGGCCAGCACCCGGATCCGGGCCAGCCGGACGCCCTGGGCGGCCGCCAGGTCATCGCCGAGCGCCATCGCGTCGAGCGGGCCGGCCACCACGACGGCCAGGATCAGCGCCACCACCAGGAACGGCAGCAGCGGCCACACCAGGTCCAGGGGCCGGCCCACGATCGAACCGGCGTTCCAGGCCCGCATCGCGTCGAACGCGTCCGGGTTGGTCAGCTCCAGGGCCGACCCGGCGCCGCGGAGCACCGCACCCACACAGACCCCGGCGAGCACCATGACCACCGGTGACCGCCCCTGCCGGGTCGACCCGAGGGCCAGCACCATCAGGGTGACCAGCAGCGCCCCGGCGAACGCGAACCACATGTAGCCGCCGATGTCGCGGATCCCGAGCACCCCCACGGCCACCGTCACCGCGAACGAGGCGCCCGCGTTGATGCCGAGGATGTCCGGGTCGGCCAGCGGGTTGCGGGTCAGCGCCTGGATCAGCGCGCCACCGACCCCCAGCGCCGCGCCCACGGCCAGGCCGACCATGGTGCGCGGCAGCCGGTAGTCGCGGATCGCGAAGTGGTCGATGTCGGCGGCCGGATGGAACAGGGCGTCCCACACCACCGACGGCGCGATCGCCGTCGACCCGACCAGCACGCTCAGCACCAGCAGGACCAGCAGCGTCGTGACCGCGACGGCCAGACCGATCAGACGCCGGCGCGGTCCGGGCACCGTGACGGCACCCGGACCGGCCGGACGTGCGGCGAGCGCTGTCACTCCTTGGTGGGCAGGGTGGCCAGGGCGGCGTCGAGCGAGTCCAGGTAGCGCAGGACCGGACCGTACGAGTTGTTGCCGGGGCAGAACAGGCCGAGCGCGCGACCGGAGCCGACGGCGGGCAGCGCCTTCCACGTGTTGCTCTCGGCCACCGGCGCGAACGGCTTGGTCGGCCGGCCCTGGGCGTCCACCGGGTAGGTGATCACGTCGTACTCGGAAAGGCTCTTGATCTGCTCGAACGGCAGGGACGTCCAGCCCAGCGGGTCGGCGCCGGCGGCCGCTCGGGGGAAGTCCATGTCGATGTCGCCCTGGGCGATCTCGACACAACCGAAGTCGGCGATCGAGAACGTGCCGGGGTCGGAGCTCTCCCAGCGGTCGACGTTGACGAACTTCGTACTGTCAATGATCTTGCCGTAGGTCTGCTGGATCTTGGCGACCTTGGCCTCGAACTCGGTCTTCTGCCCGGTCAGTCCGGCCGACACGTTGCCGGCCTCGGCCAGCCCGCCGGCCAGCTCCTTCCACTCCACGTCCAGGCCCCAGAAGACGGTCGGGGCGACCGACTCCATCTGCTTCTTGATCAGCTCGAACTCGCTGGCCGGGAGCTGCGCCAGGATCAGGTCCGGCCGCAGGCCGGCGAGCTTCTCCATGTCGACCTGGTCGCCGCTGGAGCCGAGGACCGTGGCCTTGTCGTACGTGGCCTTCTGCTCGGCCGGGATCAGACCGAGCTCGGAGGCGGAGATCTCGGTGACCCCCACCGGCGTGCCGCCCATGTCGATCAGCGGCAGGGTGGTGTTGCCGATCGTGACGATCCGCTGCGGCGCGGCGGGGATCTCGATCGTGCCGTTGCCGGCGGTGACGGTGCGCTTCTCCGCGGCCGCGGGCGCGCCGGTCTCCTCGCTGTCGCCGCCTCCACAGGCGGACAGGAAGAGTGTGGCGCTGAGCAGGGCGGCAGCCCATCGCAGGGATCTCATGACTGTTTTCCTTCGTTGGTGACGAGTTCGTAGACGGTGGTGCCCCAGCCGACGCTGTGCCGTGCGGCGTGGGCGAGGCCGGCCCGGGTGATGACGGCGTCGAGCTCGGCAGCGGTACGCAGCCCGGAGCCGTGCACGGTGAGGGCGAGCAGATCCGCCTCACCGTCGTGCTCGTCGTCGCCCCGGTAGGTGTCTTCGATCAGCAGCACCCGGCCGCCGGGCAGCAGGTTCCCGGCCGCCCGGCGCAGGGCGTGGGCGGCATCCGCGTCGGGCAGGTTCTTGAACGCGCGGATGACGAACACCACGTCGGCCGGCGGGCTCGGCTCGAACACCGACTGCTCGACCACATCGACCCGGGCACGTTGCGCCTCGTCGGGGATGGTGTCGGGCAGGTCCCGGCGCAGCCAGTCGGCCTGTGCGGGCAGTGCGCAGATCGTCACGCGCAGACTGTCGTGGGTGGCGACGAACTCGCGGGCCTGCGCACCGGCGCCACCGGAGTGCAGCACCAGATGCCTGACCCCGTCGAGCAGCCCGGACTTGGCGATCGGCTCGGCCAGGGTGGCCTGGAATCTCGCCAGGCGATCGAGGTAGCGGTCCTCGTAGCTCTGCTCCGCGCGGACGTCGGTGAAGGTCTGGCCGGTGACCGTGCGGTAGGAGGCCTGCCCGGTGCGGATCGACTCGGTGAGCCCGAGGAGGCCGAGCATCTCGCGTCCCACCACTCCGGCGGGGTGCAGGCGGTCGGCCATGAAGTCGAGGGTCAGCACCTCACCGACCGGGGTCAGGCCGTAGTGGCCCGGTCCGGTTTCGGTCAGGACGTCGAGGGCGTGCAGGTAGCGCAGCAGTTTGCCGAGTGCCCGCCGGTCGGCTCGCACTTCGCCGGCCAGATCCTCGATGTCGTTCATTCCGCGGGAGATCAGCTCGGGGACGCCCAGCTCGACGGCGGTGCGGATGGCGATCGGCGCGACCAGTTCGGTCAGATCGTGCAGCTTCTCGAACGGGGTCTGGGTGCGTGGCAGGGTGACGATGTCGCCGCGGCGCCAGTAGCCGGTGAACTCGATGTCCGTTTTCGGCATGCCCCGGTCCTCGACCAGATGGCGCCGGATGTCGCGGACCGCCGAGTGCTCCCCGGCGATCCAGGCGAAGGGGCGGCCATCCCACCAGCCGAGGTTCGTGACCGCGTCCGTGAGGGACGATTCGAGCCAGGTCACCTCGACGCCCGGCAACTCGCGCAGCTGTTGACGATGGCCCGGCTCGGTGATCTGGATGAGCACCCGCGCCCGGAGGCCCGGGCCGGCCTCGTCGAGCAGCCGGCCGATCGCGGGCAGTGCGGTCTCGTCGCCGGCCACCAGCAGCCAGTCCGCCCCGGTCGGCAGGGCCAGGGAACCGCCGGGGCCGGCCAGGTGGACGCGGTCACCCGGCTCGGCGCGGTACGCCCAGGTCGTCGCCGGGCCCACGCCGTGCTTGACGAAGTCGACGTCCAGTTCGCCGGTCTCCGGATCCCAGCGGCGTACGGTGTAGACCCGCGACAGCGGCGGCGGGTTCCTCGGCACGTCGATACCCGTCGCCTGCTGCACCGGCAGCACCGGCTCGGTCTGGCCGGGGCGGCAGAACGCCAGCCGGATGCTGTCGTCGAAACCCGTCGACGCGAAGGCCGGCTGGGGGAAGCCGTTGGCCGAGGTGAACGCGCCGAGCTGGGCCCCGGCCAGGGTGACCCGGCGCATCCCCGGGGTCAGGTCGGCCACCCGGACGACGTGGACCTCCCGCAGGGTCACCGGTCGTACGGTCAGTTGGCGTGCGGTCTTCGGCATGCTGCGGTGAAACCCTTCGTCTCGGCTGCCGATAAGGTTAGGCTCACCTCACCTCCGATGTTGTGCGTAGATCGCCATATAGTTAGGACGTGGAACCGCCGGCGATCCCCCCGATCCGGGCCAGCGGCTCCTGGGATCAAGCCGAGCACCTGCTGTTCTGGGTGCGTACCGGCACGGCACTCCTCGGCGTGGAGGGCCATCCGGAGTTCCGTCTCACCGCCGGTGAAGGCGTCTGGATCCCGGCCGACGTCGGCAACCACTGGACGGTCGTCACCGAACCGGGCACCGTCGCCTTCCCCCTGCTCATCCACCCCAGAGCCGGAGCCTCGTCGCAGCCCCGGCGCTTCGCGGTGCCCGACGGCTGGCAGGACTGGCTGATCCAGCACTTCAACCTGGGGGTCACGCCACTCACCGGGCACGGATACTCCCAGGACGTGCTCACCGGTCTCTTCCACGGCACCGGGGTCGCGCCGCCGCCCATGCCGCGCGCCCGCGGAGCCCGGCAGGTCGCCGACGAGTTGGTGCGGAACCCCGCACTCGCACACACCGTCACCGCATGGGCGGCCCGGGTGCCGTCCAGCCCGCGCAGCCTGCTCCGCGACTTCCGCGCCGACACCGGGCTGACCTTCGAACAGTGGCGGGTCCGCTGCCGGCTGAACGCGGCCGTACCGCTGCTGGCCGCCGGATACGGCGTCGACCAGGTCGCCGTCCGGGTCGGGTTCACCAGCCGCAACGGGTTCACCCGGGCCTTCAAGCAGCAGTACGGGTCGACACCCCACGAGTTCAGCCGGGCACTCACCCCGGCCGCGGCGTTGCAGGCCGACGACCTGGTCACGATGGTGCGGCGCACCGCACCCGCGGCACTTCCGGCGACCCGCACGGCCGTGCACACCAACGACACCCATGTGTTGTGCTGGGCGTACCGGGGCAGCGGCTACCTGGACACCGCCGACCGCCGCTACGAGTGGGGCCGGGGCGGCGCCATCTGGATCCCGGCCGGCCTGGAACACACCACCGGCGTCCACGAGAACTCGATCACCCTGCCGCTGGGCAACGCCACCACCGACGACCTGCGGTTGACCGAGCCGTTGCAGGCCCAGTTCTCCCCGGCGTGGGACGACCACCTGATGTTCTGCTCGATCAGCGCCCGGACCCCGGTGCGCCCCGAGGGCTACGACCCCAGCCGTGTCCTGGACCTGTTCGCCGATCAGGTGGCCGCGCAGCGCGCGTTGTCGGTGCCCATGCCGACCGACCCGCAAGCTCGGGAGGTCGCCATGGACTACTTGAGGCGCATAGGCAGGCCAGGAGCCGAGGCGCCGCCCGGCGTGAACCGGGCGTTCCGCGAACAGACCGGCATGACCCTGACCAGGTGGCGTTACGCGGCCCGCATGCGAATAGCCCGGGACCTGCTGACCGGCGGCGCCAAACCGTCAGCCGTGGCACGCCGGGTCGGTTACGCCCACCTGCCGACGTTCAGCACCGCCTTCTCCCGCTTCCACGGCCTCTCCCCGCGCGAATACCAGGACCGGGAGACCAGACCCGGACCGGCATCGCGTACGCCGTGATCAACGCTCGTGACCGCCGGCCCCCACGGCCGGTGACGACGCGGCCCAGGAGGCCAGCAGCCGCAGCGCGTCCTCGGTCGGCGAGCCCGGCCGGGCGGCGTACACGGTCATGGTGAGGTCGGGGTCGGCGCGCAGATCCATGCTCTCGTAGGCCAGTTCGAGGTCGCCGACGACGTGGTGGTGGAAGTGCTTGACGCCGCTGCCGTGCGTGCGGACGTCGTGGGCGCCCCAGCGGCGGCGGAAGTCGTCACTGCGGGTGGACAGCTCCCCGACCAGGTCGTGCAGCCCCTTGTCGTGCGGATCCTTGCCGGCGGCGGTGCGCAGGTTGGCCACGCTCATGTCGGCGGCGGCGTCCCAGTCCGGGAAGAAGCGGCGGGCGGCGCCGTCGAGGAAGGTGAACCGGGCGAAGTTCGGCGGGACCGCCGAGCCGGCGTGGTTCGGCGCGGTCGCCGAGCCGGCGAAGAGGTCGCTGTACATCGCCCGGCCGAGATGGTTGGCGGCGAGCAGATCCGAGCGGTTGTTGCCGACGAGAGGCCCCGGCGAGGGCGCCGCGTTCGAGTTTCGCGTAATACTCCACGCTCATGCCGGCCAGCGCGGCGACCTCACTACGGCGCAGGCCGGGCACACGTCGCTGCCCGGCGGCCGGCAGCCCGGCGCGCTCCGGGGTGATCCGCGCACGGCGGGAGGTGAGGAACTCGCGAACCTCGACTCGATTGTCCACGCCTCGACGGTACGACCGATCCGGCCACCCTACGGTGTACTGGGAGTACACCCATCAGGAGTGACTTCTCCCCGCCGGGCCGCACCGGTGTGCTTGCCGCATGACCACGATCGCCGCCGTTTCGCACCGGGTCGCCGCCGCACTCCTGGCGGCTGCCGTCACCGCCGTGCCGGCCGGGTGCGCCATCCGCCCGCAAGTCCCGGAGACACCGCCCGCCGCGCCGGGCCCGGTGCCGTGGACGCCGCTGGTGCTGCGGTTCGGCGACCGGGTCGCGACCGCGACGCTGCACGACACCCCGGAATCGCGGCAGCTGGTGGCGATGCTGCCGGCGGACGTCGACATGAAGGACGTGTGGGCACAGGCCAAATCGGGACGCCTGCCCGGGGAGTTGACGGTGACGAGCAACGCCGTCGTCCACGACCCCGTCGCCGGAGACGTCTACCTGTGGCCGCGCAGCGGGGTCGTCGCCGTCTACTACGACGACCTCGGTCAGACGGTGCCCGACCCGGGTCTCGTCCGCCTGGGCGTGATCAGCGCCGGCCTGGACTCGCTGGCCGCCGCCGGCGAACGATTCACCGTGCGCATCGAGCCGGCCCCGGCGGACGGCGCGTGACCGCCACCGGCGAGGCCCGGGTCGAGGACCGGCCCGAACCGCACGGCACGCGCCGGGCCGGGCTCACCGCCGGCCTGGTCGCCACCGTGATCGCGCTGACCGCGATCGCCCCGCTGGCCACCGACATGTATGTGCCCGCCTTCCCCGCGGTCGCCGCCGATCTGTCGGCGACCGCGACACAGGTGCAGCTGACCCTCACCACCTTCTTCGTGGGCATGGCACTGGGCCAGCTGATCGGCGGGCCGGTCTCCGACCAGCGGGGCCGGCGGCGCCCGCTGATCGCCGCGATCCTGCTGATGAGCGCCGCGTCGATCGTGTGCGCTCTCGCCCCGTCGACCGGAGTCATGATGGCTGCCCGGTTCGTACAGGGCTTCACCGGCGGCTGGGCGATGGTGGTCGGCCGTGCGGTGATCGTCGACCTGGCCACCGGCGCCCGGCTGGTCCGCGTACTGAACCTGGTCGCGGGCATCGGCGGGATCGCACCCGTCCTCGGGCCGCTGCTCGGCGCGGTCATCCTGCAACTGTCCGGCTGGCGGACGTCCTTCTGGGCGGTCGCCGCCATGGGGGTGGCCATGACGGCGGCCGTGGTGATCGCGGTACCGGAGTCGCTGCCGCCGGAACGCCGGCACCGCGGTGGTCTGCGGGCGTTCGCCGTCGCCGGCCGGCAGGTCCTCGGCCGTCGCCGCTACGTCGGGTATCTGCTGGTCAGCGGATCGGCGATGGGTGCGCTGTTCGCCTATGTCGCCACGTCGGCGTTCATCCTCCAGTCGATGAACGGCATGTCGCCGATCGCCTACTCACTCGACTTCGCCGCCAACGCCGCGGGCATGACGGTGGCCGCCCTGATCGCCGCACGTCTGGCCGGGCGGGTCGCCACCCACCGGGTGATCCTCACCGGGCAGATCGCCGCGCTGGGCGCCGGAGTGGCGATGCTGGCCGGCGCGCTGTGGTTCGGAACGCCCCTGCTCCTGGCGGTGCTGTGCTTCTTCGTGCTGATGACCGCCCAGGGGCTGATCGGCCCCAACGGCGGGGCGCTCGCCTCCGCCGAGGTGCCCGAACATCCCGGCACCGGCTCCGCGGTCCTGGGCTTCGTCCAATGGGTGGCCGCCGGTGTGATCGCCCCGATCGCCGGGCTCGGTGGCGAGCACACCGCCGTTCCGATGGCACTGCTCATGATCGGCGGGGCCGGGCTGTCCATGCTCGGGCTGCTGGTGCTGGCCCGGCCATCCACCACCGGGTGACGTATCGGCCCGGCGGGACCGGACGGCGCTCCCGATCACCGCCGGCGGTCGACGCCAGGCAGAGGGCCGGCCTTGATCGCGACCTTGTCGTCCAGCGTGACGGTCCGGCCGGAGATGGTGATGACCAGTGCGTTCGTCTGGCCCGGCCCGGCGATGAACCGGACGAAGGCCCCGTTGGCGCCGGCCACCTCGGCTTTGGCGGTGGTGGCCGCCTGTGCCGGTGCGGCGAACAGGAGCGAGCCGGTCACGATCGCGTGAATGAACATCCGATCCCCCGATCATCGTCTTATGTCGACCGGAGCCTATGGGGGCGGTGCCCCCGATCGGGGTAGACGGCTGATGAACACTGTCCCTCCCGGAAGGATGACCGATGAACCCGGCACAGCGGATGACCGACGCCGCCACGGCGTGGCTGGACCGGCTCGACGGCGAGCAGCGGGCCGCCGCCCAGTTCCCGTGGCCGTCCGAGGAGGAGCGGCGCCGGTGGTACTACACGCCGACCGATCACGGCGGGCTCGCCCTGGCCGGCATGCGGGCCGCCCAGCAGAGCCTCGCCATGCAGCTGCTGGCCGCCGGGATGTCCCGGGCCGGGTTCGTGACCGCGTCGACGATCATCGGCCTGGAGAACGTCCTCGATCAGGCCGACGGCTGGAATGTCGGCTGGGAGCGGGAACGCGGCCGGGATCCGCAGCTCTACTGGCTGCGCGTCTTCGGTGAGCCCGGCATGGACCGGCCGTGGTCGTGGCGGTTCGGTGGCCATCATGTCTCGGTCCAGCACCTGATCCTGGACGGGACGGTCCAGGCCGGCACGCCGTGTTTCCTCGGCGCCGACCCGGCCGAGTCACCGCTGCTCGGCGGGCATCTGCTGCGTCCGCTCGGTGCCGCCGAGGATCTGGCCCGCGACCTGGTCCGGTCTCTCGACGACGCCCAGGCCGGCCGGGCCGTGATCAGCCCGGCCGCCCCGGTCGACATCGTCGGCGGCAACCGTTCCGAGATCCGCGACGGCGACCGGCTCATCCCGCTGCCCGACGTGTGGCGTGGCGAGTTCCGGGATCCGCGGCTGCGTGAACGGCTCGCCGCGGCCCACGACGAGGCCGAACGCAAGGCCGGTTTCGGCCCGGAACACCATGAGGCGGTCGCGCTCACCACCGTGCCGAAAGGCGTGCCCGGCGCCGACCTGACCGCCAGCCAGCAGGAGATGCTGCGCGCGCTGCTGGACGTGTTCATCGGCCGGATCCCCGAGGAACTCGCCGAACGGGAGGCCGCCAAGTTCGCCGGGGACCGCATCGGCGGGGTGCACTTCGCGTGGGCTGGCGGCGTCGAGCGGGGACAGCCGCACTACTACCGTCTGCAGGGGCCGCGCCTGCTGGCCGAGTACGACAACACCCAGCGCGACGTGAACCACGTACACACCGTGTGGCGCGACCCCGGCGGCGACTTCGGCGCAGACGTCCTCGCCCGTCACCTGGCCGCAGCGCACGTTCCGCCCGCGTGGTGAGTTCCGGCGCGGAGCGGACCGGAACTCACCACGCGCGGTACGCCCGTCAGTGACCGAAGACGTCCGAGTCCTCGACCACCGACTCGCCCTGGTCGAGGGCGTCCAGGGCCACCATCTGCTCGGCGGTCAGGGTGAAGTCGAAGACGTCCAGGTTCTGCCGCAGCCGGGCCGGATCGGCCGACTTCGGGATCGGCAGCAGGCCGGCCTGCACGTGCCAGCGCAGCACCACCTGCGCCGGGGTGCGCCCGATCAGCTCGGCGATCTCGGTGACCACCGGCAGATCCAGCACCGGGACGCCCTGCCCACCGAGCGGCGACCAGCTCTCGGTGACGATGCCGTGCGCGGCGTGGAAGGCGCGGGCGCCGGCCCGGGTGGACACCGGGCTCAGCTGGATCTGGTTGACGTCGGGGGCCACCCCGGTCGCCGCGATGATCCGCTCCAGGTGGGCGGGCTTGAAGTTGCTGGTGCCGATGGCCTTGACGGTGCCGGTCTCCAGCAACGCGACCAGACCCTCCCACGCCTGCACGTACCGGTCGTGGCCCGGGTTCGGCCAGTGGATCAGCAGCAGGTCCAGGTAGTCCAGCCCGAGCGCGGCCAGACTCCGCTGCGCCGCCTCGGCGACCAGTTCACGCCCGTGCCACTCCTTGTTGAACTTCGAGGTGACGAAGATTTCGCTCCGCTCCACCCCGGAGGCGCGAAGACCGCGCCCGACACCGACCTCGTTGCCGTACGCCTGGGCGGTGTCGATCAGGCGGTATCCGGCGGTCAGGGCGTCGGCGACCACCCGCTCGGCGTCCGTGTCGTTCAGTGGCCACGTCCCGGCCCCGATCCGCGGGATCTCGGCACCGTGCAGCAACTTGATCTTCTCGGTCATGGGCAAAGCCTACGGACCACCCCGCGATCACCTGATCGGACCATCCCTCGCATCGACGGACCGCGATACGTTCAGGGCGACTGAACACTCAACACGTGGGGAGAACTCATGCGCGGGAGAACACTCGTCGCGGTCGCCGCGGCCCTGACCCTGGTCGTCGCCCAGCCCGCACCGGCCAGCGCCGGACCACTCGACGACGTGCTCGCCAAACTGCTGGTCAAGCAGGTCAGCGGCGCGAGCGCCAAGAAACACCTGGACGCTCTGCAGCGCATCTCGGACGCCAACGGTGGCAACCGGGCGGCCGGCACCTCCGGCTACCGGGCCTCCCGCGACTACGTGGCCGGCAAACTGCGGCGGGCCGGATACCACGTCACGCTCGATCCGATCAACTTCGTCGAGTCGTGGACCGAGGACAGCCCGCCGGTGCTGGACGTCACCGCGCCGACGAGCAGGTCCTTCGTACCCGAAGAGGATTTTCTGACCTTCCAGCCCTCACCCGCCGGGGACGTGACCGCGCAGGTGCAGGCGGTCGACCTCACCCTGCCGCCGTCGCCGGAACCGTCCTCGACCAGCGGCTGCGAGACCGCCGACTTCGCCGGGTTCGTGGCCGGCCGGATCGCCCTCGTGCAGCGCGGCACCTGCGCGTTCGTCGACAAGATCCGTAATGCGGCGGCCGCCGGGGCCTCCGGGATCATCGTCTTCAACGAGGGGCAGCCCGGCCGCACCGACGCCTATCCGCTCGACCTGGGTGAGTGGCGGGCCGGCATCCCGATGGTCTTCGCCGACTTCGCCGTCGGCAACGAACTCGCCGCGACACCCGGTGTCACCGTCCGGCTCAAGGTCGACTCGACGCTGACGCTCGGCACGGATCACAACGTGATCGCCGAGACCAGGCTCGGTGACCCGCGCAACGTCGTCATGGTCGGCGCCCACCTGGACAGCGTCCCGGAAGGCCCCGGCATCAACGACAACGGCTCCGGTACCGCGGCGATCCTGGAGACCGCGGAGAAGATGAGACACTTCCCGGTCCGCAACAAGGTGCGCTTCGCGTTCTGGGCGGCCGAGGAGATCGGGTTGCTCGGCTCCGACCAGTACGTCGCGGACCTGACCGCCGCCCAGCGCGACCGGATCAAGCTGTACCTCAACTTCGACATGGTCGCCTCACCCAACTACGCGATCAAGCTGTACGACGGCGACGACTCCGACCAGGAAGGCTCCCCGGCCGGGCCGTCCGGATCCGCGCAGATCGAGAAGCAACTCGAGGCCTTCTTCGACTCCCGCGGCATCGGCCACGTCGGCACCGACTTCGACGGCCGCTCCGACTACGGCGCGTTCATCGCCGTGGGCATCCCGGCCGGTGGCATCTTCACCGGCGCCGAGGGCATCAAGACCGCGGAGGAGCAGGCCCTGTTCGGTGGCACCGCCGGAGTCGCCTACGACAGCTGCTACCACCAGGCCTGCGACACCATCACCAACGTCAACCTGACCGCGCTGGACGTCAACACCGACGCCATCGCCGATTCGGTCGCCCGCTACGCCGTCAAGAGGTTGACTGCGTCGTAGATCGTCGAGTCGTGTCAACAACAGCGCAACAACCTACTCGTACTCGCCGCCGCCCGTCCTGGTGGAGGGTGGCCGCCGCGCTGTTGTTGACCGCCGGCGCGTTCGAACTGGCCCGCCGGCAGTTCCCGGAACTGTCGGCGCTGTCAGTCGCCGCGCGCATCATGAACCCGTGGTGGGCGCTGCTCGCCGTCCTCGCCGGCACCACCTCTCAGCTGGCCTTCTCCTACCAGCAGCGGGCCCTGCTCGCCGCCTTCGACGTGGACCTGCGAAGACGTGACGCGATCGCCCTGACCTACAGCGGCGGCGCGATCAGCATGGTGGCACCGGCCGGCGCCGCGGTCTCGGCCGCCTACACCTTCCGGCACTACCAGAAACGAGGGGCGACGGCGGCGGTGGCCACGGTGGTCACCCTGCTCTCCGGTGTCATCTCCGTGCTGTCACTGATCATCTTGTACGGGGTAGGCCTGCTCGTCGCGGTCCTCCTGCCGGCGGTGAAGTGGGAACCCGCCGGCACCGACGCCCTGATCGTCATGGCGGTGATCGCCGCCCTGACCGTCGTGGGCTGGCACTTGCGGCGGGTCGGCGCGCGGCTGCTCACCCGATGGGCGGTCACCGCCCGGCTGGTCGTGGAGATCCGGCGGGCCACCCGGGCCGCGCGTGCGGTGCGTGGCCGGGAGTGGGCGGTGGTGACCGCGTACGCCGCCGGGAAGTGGGCTCTTGATCTGGCCTGCCTGATGGCGGTGGCCGCCACGTTCGAGGCCGACATCGGCTGGCTGCGGCTGGCCGGCGTCTACCTGACCATGCAGGTGGTGCGGCAGGCGCCGCTGACTCCCGGCGGCATCGGCCTGATCGAGGCGTCCCTGCTGGCCGGCCTGGTCACGGCCGGCGCCACCACGGCCACCGCCCTGGTCGTCGTGCTGTCCTACCGCCTGATCACCTTCTGGCTGACCCTGCCCGCCGGCATGGCCGCCCACCTCTACCTGGGTGCGGCCCGTCCCACTTCTCAAGCCGTCGGGTGAGCGGCGCGCAGGGCGGCGATCCGGGTGGTGATCTCGTCGGCGTCTCCTTGGCCGCGGGCCAGGTGAACAGGCCACCGGAGACGACGTCGATCGGCAGGTCGGGGTGGCGGGCGGCGACCTCACGGATGGTGGTGGCGAAGCCGTGGCACCAGCCGCAGTAGGCGTCGAAGACGTAGACGAGTCGCAGGGGAGATCCTGCCGGTCACCCGGGTCGTCCGAGCGCTCCACCAGCCCGCCCGCCTCCATCCGGTCCACCAGCCGGGTCACACCCCCGGTGGTCAGCACCTGCTCCTGCCCGAGCGCGCGCATGGGCAGCCCCGCACCGTCGGACCGGCCGAGGATGAGCAGCACCTCGTACATCAGGTGGCTGATCCCGCACTGCTCCTCCAGGGCCCGGCCGAGGATGTACTCCAGACGGTTCGCCGCCCCCAGCAGCCGCCCGAACCCGAGCACCAGCTCGTCGTCCGCTGCCTGCGAGAAGTCTCTGCCTCTGAGCGTCACTTCTTGCAGGGCGGAGAACCCTTGCCGTCGTACGTGCCCGGCTCCTGGTGGAAACCGGCCACGAGGCGGCCCGCTCGCCGTGGGCCTCCCGGACGTTCATCACCGTCAGGGAATGAAGGACGCTTCCCCGGAGCCCTTGGATCGGACCGAGCGTTGACCGGCACTCACCATTCGCCGGCGCTCTCGTACTTCTGAAGGAGCTCAGCCCTTTCCCGATCACCGAGGGCACTAGCCAGGGCGCCGCTGCTGAGACCATCACCCCTCAATCGGAGGAGTTCAGTCCCTTCCCGATCTCCGAGGGTGAGGGCGTGACCCGCGGTGCCGTGGTCGCCCGGTCGGCTGATGCTCGCGGCGGCGCGTTTGCCCGTACCCGTACCTGTTCCGGTGCCTGTCCCGGTCCCGCCGCCGTTGCCACTGCCGTTGCCACTTCCGTTGCCGTTGCCACTGCCACTGCCGGTGCCGCAGTTGCAGGTACAGCTGACGTTGTCAGCCAACTGGTCCTTCGCCCCGAGCCCGATCGAGACGGCATCTGGCGTCACCCACGCGTCGAGCCCCGCGCCAACCGTGCCTCCGGACGTGGTGAGACGGAGGGTGTGAGGGGCCGACTGCTCGATCTGCAGCACACCGATGCCACCGGCCGCCGGCCGCCGATCACGCCCGGCGATCAGCCCAGGATTCCCCATGGGGTCATCCGCCAGCAGGGCTGTACTCAAAGTGTCGGGCCGGATCGGCCGGACCGGGCCGGGGCCGACATCCGGTGTGTCGGTCGCGCTCGACAACGGCGGCAGCCCGTCCGCCTGAGCAGCACCCGGAGTGAGCAGCAACGCCCCCGCGACGATCCCGGAGGCAACCAGAAACGCGTGCATGACAGATCTCCTGACGATGTCCTCACTGGATACGCGATCGACGCTATTCCCGCGGGTCACCACCGGGACCGGAACCCGCAATCCCGCACCCCACCTGGCGTCCCGGCACCCCACATCGGCACTGACGGCAACCCGGAGACGCGGAACAGTCACCCCCGCATGGCCCTTTCGGGCCATAGTCTCCAGCCTAGGCACCCGCCCGCCGCAGGCGAAGTCCGCGCACGGCAAACATCCCCGGCCGGTCAACTGAGGCATACTTCCGTGCCGGAGCCCCATTTCGCGCCGCGTCGTATCGGAGGGCCAGTATCCGGCCGGATCGGTCCCGGAATTCCTGCCGCGGCACCGGATGGGCGATGCCGTGCGGCTTCAGCGCCCGGGTCGGAGCGACACCGGATATCCTGCACCGGCGATGAGAACGCGTGCTTCCATGACGGCTAATAGGGCTGCAGGAGTCGCCGTACGCTATTGCCGGGTTCGTCCTGGTCGATGAAATCTCGGCGTTTCGGTGCGTTGTCCGAATGCGCGTAGGCTCGCCGCCATGACCGTGGAGGCTTCCGGCGATCTCGGGCTCGGCGCGTGGCGCCGGGACCCGGGCACGGTGGTGCGCCGGGATGTGGGGCTGCCGCTGGGTGACCCGGTTCCGGCGGCGATCCTGGCCGAGTCGGAGACGCCCGGCGCGGCGACCGAGTGGGAGCCGCACACGCATCCGGTCGACGAGCTGGTGTGGGTGCGCGGCGGGACGATGACCTCGCGGATCGGCAACCGGCTGTTCACGGTTCCGGCTGGGTCGGGGCTGTGGCTGCCGGCGGGCACCGTGCACGGTGGCCGGGTGACCGCGGGCGCCGAGTTGCATTACGCGTTCTTCGCGCTGGGGCGGGCGCCCGCGGTGTTCCGTGGGCCGGCGCTGGTCACCATCACTCCGCTGCTGGACGCGCTGCTGGTGCGGCTGGCCCGCCGGGACCTGGAGGTGGGGGAGCGGGAGCGGACCGAGGCGGTGGTGTTCGACGTGCTGGAGCCGGCCGGGCGGCAGTTCGCGCTGGACCTGCCGGGTGATTCGCGGATCGATGTGATCGCCGAGGCGCTGCTGTCCGATCCGGCGGACCGGCGGGGGCTGGAGGAGTGGGCGGATCAGCTGGGTGTGAGTGATCGCACCATCACCCGGGCGTTCCAGTCGGCGACCGGTCTGTCGTTCGCGCAGTGGCGGCAGGCGTTGCGGGTGCACCGGGCGCTGGCGTTGCTGGCGGAGGGGTCGGATGTCCGGGATGTGGCCGAGCGTCTGGGTTACGCGCAGCCGAGCACGTTCATCGCGGCGTTCCGGCGGGTGCTGAAGGTGACGCCGGGGGCGCTCGCCAAACGCGGGTGATGTCCGGAATCCCGTATCAGGTGTCGTGACCTCGGGATTGCCGACAAGTTGATCATCACCTAGCCTCGATAAGGCAAGGCAACCCTTACCTGAGGATGCCACTGTCCCGGGATGCGGAGCCGAACCATGCCCACCACCTCAGTTCTGCATGGCCGCGACCTCCTGCTCCGGTACGGGCGGACCACCGTCGTGCACGGCGTGTCCACCGTGCTGGAACCCGGCCGGGTCACCGCCCTGGTCGGCCCGAACGGCAGCGGCAAGTCCACCCTGCTGCGGGCCCTCGCCCGGCTGCACCCCGTACACGACGGCGAGATCACCGTCGGCCACCCGCCCCGGCCGGTGGCACAGCTCAGCTCCCGTGACTTCGCCCGCGAGGTCACCCTGTTCACCCAGTCCCGGCAGGCCCCACCCGGCCTGACCGTCCGCGAGGTGGTCGCCTTCGGACGTCACCCGCACCGGCGCCGGTTCGCCGGACCCGGCCCCGACGACCAGGCCGCCGTCGACCGGGCCATGCGCCTCACCGGCGTACAGGACAAGGCCGGCCGGCCCGGCGGCGAACTCTCCGGCGGTGAGATGCAGCGGGTCTGGCTGGCCGCCTCGCTCGCCCAGGAGACCGGCGTCGTCCTGCTCGACGAACCCACCAACCACCTCGACCTGCGCTACCAGATCGAGACCCTGGACCTGGTCCGCGACCTCGCCGACGAGCACGGCGTCGCGGTCGGCATCGTCCTGCACGACCTGGACCACGCCGCCCGCGTCGCCGACACCCTGCTGCTGCTCTCCGCCGGCCGCGTCCACGCCGCCGGCGACCCCCTAGAGGTGCTCACCGCCGAGAACCTCAGCGCCGTCTACGGCCTGCGAGTCGAGGTCGGCACCGACCCGCTCACCGGCCGCCTGCGCATCGACCCCGTCGGACGGCACCCCGTCCGCTACCGCACCACCGTTTCCGGAGAGAAGAAGTCCGCATGATCACTTTCAGCCGTCTCGCGGCCACCGCGGCGACACTCACGGCGGTCGCCGTCACCGCCTCGGCCTGCGGGACCACCGACGTCGCCGAGGTCACCTCCGCCGCCTCGGCCGCCCCCGCCTCGCAGAGCTGCGCCGACGACACCACGACCACCGCCACCGGCCCGGTGGAGATGACCGACGGCGTCGGCCGCACCGTCAAACTCGACAAGCCCGCCCAGCGCGTCGCCGTCCTGGAATGGCAGCAGACCGAAGACCTGATCACCCTCTGCGTCAACCCGGTCGCGGTGGCCAGCCCGGACGGCTACCAGCAGTACGTCACCGCCGAGAAGCTGCCCGAGGGTGTGGCCAGCGCCGGCGAGCGCGGCGAACCCGACCTGGACGCCCTCTACGCCTCCAACCCCGACCTGATCGTCATGGAGGTCTACAAGGCCGACGACGAACTGCTCGCCAAACTGGAGAAGCGCGGCGTGCCGGTGCTGGCCACCGTCGGCGCCGACGCCAAGGGCCAGATCGCCAACATGAAGAAGGTCTTCTCCATGATCGGGCAGGCCACCGGCCGTACCGAACGGGCTGATCTGGTTCTGAAGGACTTCGACGCGCACTTCGCCGCGGCCAAGGAGAAGCTCGCCGCCGCCAACGTGCCGGCCACCAAGTTCCTGTTCTTCGACGGCTGGATCGAAGGCGCCAACGTGGTGATCCGCCCGTACGGCAAGGGTGCGCTCTTCACCGAGATCGGCGAGCAGCTCGGCATGACCTCGGCCTGGACCGACGAGATCAACTCGGCGTACGGCAGCGGCGGCGTCGACCCGTCCTACGGTCTCGCCCAGACCGACATCGAGGGCCTGACCGCCGTCGGTGACGCCACCCTGTTCTACGCCAACGACGGCACCGCCGAGAACTACGTGACCGAACTGGAGAAGAGCCCGATCTGGAAGGCGCTGCCGTCGGTCAAGGAGGGTCGCGCGCACTCCTTCCCGAACAGCGTCTGGGGCGCCGGTGGACCCAAGTCCAACGAGCAGGCGATCGACGCGTACGTGAACATCCTGACCTCGAAGTGACAGAACTCCGCGCCCGTCGCGGCGTCAGCGGGGCGGCCGTACTGGCCGCCCTGCTCGTCGTGGTGATCCTGATCGGTCTGTGGCACATCACCCAGGGCACCTCCGGCGCCGGCGTCACCGACCTGCTGCGCTACCTGGCCGGCGCCCGCGACGACATCGGCGGCGTGCCGATGACCGACCTGCTGGCCGGCTCCCGTCTGCCGCGCCTGCTCGCTGGAGTCGCCGTCGGGGTGGCCCTCGGCGCGGCCGGGGCACTGCTGCAATCGGTCACCCGTAACACCCTCGCCGCCCCGGACACCCTGGCCGTCACCGCCGGCTCCTACTTCGCGCTGTGCGCGGTCGCCGCGTTCGGGCTGGCTGTCCCGGTGTGGGCGTCCGGCGCGGTCGCGTTCGCCGGTGGTCTGCTGGCCGCCGCGCTGGTGCTCGGACTGGCCGGCACCGCGGCCGGGACCGGCACCACCCGGCTGATCCTGGCCGGGTCGGCGGTGGCGATGGCCCTCGACGCCGGTGCCGCCACCCTGCTGATCCTGTTCAAGGAGAGCACCACCGGCCTGTACGCGTGGGCCAACGGCTCCCTCGCCCAGCTCAACCTGGACGCCGCCACCCGGGCCGCCCCGGTGATCGTCGCCGCGCTCGTCGGCGCGGTGCTGCTGGCCCGGCGGCTCGACGTGCTCGGCCTCGGCGACGACACCGCCGCCACCCTCGGCGTGCCGGTGCGTGGCACCCGGATCATCGCCGTGCTGTGCGCGGTCCTGCTCACCGCCATCGCGGTCACCCTCGCCGGGCCGATCGCGTTCGTCGGGCTGGCCGCCCCGGTCGCGGTACGCCTGGCCGCCCGCAAAGTGTCCGCGCTGAACCGGCACGGCTTTCTGATCCCGGCGTCCGGGCTGGCCGGGGCGCTGCTCGTGCTGCTCGCCGATGTGGTGCTGCGGGCGGTGCTCGGCGCGCAGGCCGCCGCGTCGATCCCGACCGGTATCCCGACCGCGCTGTTCGGTGCGGTGGTCATCGTCGTTCTCGCGATGCGGTTGCGGGACGTGGGCGTGACCCCTCGGGCGTATGTCGCGGTACGGTCGGCGCGCTGGTTCCGCACCGTGCTCGCCGTCGCCGTCGTGCTGCTGGCCGGCGCCGCCGTGGTGGGGCTGCTGTCCGGGACCCTGATGCTGCGTACCGGCGATGTGCTCCTCTGGTTGCAAGGGACCGCGCCCGATCTGATCGCCCTGTCCCTCGACGACCGGGCGCCCCGGGTCGCGGCGGCGATCACGGCCGGGGCAGCATTGGCGCTGGCCGGGACGGTGGTGCAGGGGACGGTCCGCAACCCGCTCGCCGAGCCCGGTGTCCTCGGGATCACCGCCGGAGCCGGTCTCGGTGCGGTGGCCGTGGTCACCTCGGGGTGGGGCGGACGTCCGGTACTGATCACCCTCGCCGTGCTGACCGGGCTGGCCACCTTCGGGGTCATCGCCCTGCTGGCGTGGCGCGGTGGGCTGCTGCCGGACCGGTTCCTGCTGATCGGGATCGGCTGCGGTTACGCCCTCAGCGCGGTCAGCACGTTCCTGCTGCTGCGCGCCGACCCGTGGGACACCCCGCGGATCTTCACCTGGCTGTCCGGAACGACCTATGGCCGGGAGTTCGGTGACGTGCTCCCGGTGGCGGTGGCCCTGCTGGTGGCGGCGCCGGTCGTGTTCGGCATGCGCCGCCAGCTGGACCTGTTGACCATCGATGAGGACACCCCACAGATCTTCGGCGTACGCCGGGAGCACACCCGCCTCGCCCTGCTGACCGTGGCGGCGGTGGTGGCCGCGGTCAGTGTGGTGGCCATCGGTGTCGTCGGGTTCGTCGGCCTGGTCGCCCCGCACCTGGCCCGCGCCCTGGCCGGCGTCCGGCACGGCCGGATCATCCCGGTCGCGATGGTCCTCGGCGCCCTGTTGGTCTGCGTGGCCGACACCCTCGGCCGCACCGCCATCGCCCCGTCCCAGATCCCGGCCGGCCTGATGATGGCGCTGGTCGGCGCCCCGTACTTCGTGTGGCTGCTGCACCGCTCCCGCGGCTGATCCCATCCGGCCCCCCCGGTGGATCGGCTGCTTCAGGGGCGGACCTCGCCCTGGCCGATCGTCACGAGTGCGCAGGCCAGCAGGGCGAGACCGGTGACGATCAGGCCGCCTTCGCGGAACAGGGAGCCGGTGAGTGACACGAGCAGACCGGTGGTGGCCAAGCCGGTGACGAACGTACGCATCAGCACTCCTTCGACGGGTTCGGCCCCCCACGCTCGTACCGGCCGATGGTGTTCTGCCGTCGATGGGACGACGATGTCGTGACGATTGTGAAAATAGGACTGTCATGGGTTCGGGAACTGTCCGTCACGGCAGGCCGGGAGGGTGGGGATCGGGACGAGCTGGGGAGGACGGGTATGAACACCGAATCCGGGATTCTGATGCGCCTCGGGGACAGCGGCCAGATGCTGGCCGACCAGGATCAGGACATCCGCGGCTACCGGGTGGTCGACCGGGACGGCGTCGAGATCGGCAAGGTCGACGACCTGATCATCGACCACGGGCAGCGGAAGGTGCGGATCCTGCGGGTCCGGCACGGTGGGCTGTTCGGGGTCGGCGGGACGTCGCTGTTCCTGCCGGTGGAGACCGTCGAGCACGTCGCCGAGGGACTGGTCATGATCGGCCGGTCGCGGGTGCAGGTCGCCAAGGCGCCCGAGTATGACCCGGATCTCGTCGACCGGGACGAGAGGATGGGTGCGCTGTACGACTATTACGGATACGCGCCGTTCGGTGCGCCCGGCTATCTTCCGCCGGCCCGGGGGCTCTTCCGCTGAGATTTGACTTGGACGTCAGTCGGGTTGATGATCATCGGCGCTCCGATACCCGCCGCTACCAGGGATGACGCCATGAAGAACACTATTGCGAACGCGCCCGTCAACGGCGCCCTGGTCGCTGTCACCACGATGGTCGTCGTCAGCCCGTTCGCCGTGGCGCGGGACTGGGGTGCCGACTCCTGGGCTCTGGCGGCAGGCGTCTGTGCGGTGGCCGGTGTCACGTCCGCGATCGTGCAGGCGGGCCGCAACCGACGGCTCGACGCCTCGGCCCAGCAGGCGCGGGCGGCCGGCGAGACCGCCTAGCCGCTGCCCAGGGCGGTGGTGGTACGCCGTACCACCAGGGTGGGGGAGAGTTTGATCTGGGCGGTCCGCCGGTCGCGCTGATCGATCCGGTCGACCAGCAGGCGGGCGGCGTTCGCGCCCATCTGCCGCCCGTCCTGGTCGACGCTGGTCAGCGAGATCGGGCCGAACGCGGCGAGGGCGCTGTTGTCGTAACCGGCCACCGAGATGTCGCCGGGCACCGTCAGCCCGGCCTCGGCGAGGGCTTCCATCACCCCGAGGGCGACGACGTCGGCGCCGGCGAAGATGGCGGTGGGCCGCCGCGGCCGGTCGAGCAGCAGACGCGCCCCCCGGTAGCCGCCGTCCTGGGTGTAGGTGGTCGACGCGATGTCGATCTCGGCGTCGAGGCCGTGGGCGGTCATCGCCTCCCGGTAGCCGCGGGCGCGCTGGGCGTTGGGCATCTCGGCGAGGCGGAGCCGGTCGGTCTCGTGGTGTTCGATGTGCGCGATGCGCCGGTGGCCGAGACCGACGAGGTGGTCGACGACCAGGGCGGCGCCGGCGATGTCGTCGTCGGTGACGCTGTCGTACGCCGGTGAGGAGCCGTGCCGCCCGACGACCACGGTGGGGACGCTGCGCGCGACCTCGGTGAGCCGGCTCTTGGCCGAGACCGGGGCGATCAGGATCAGCCCGTCCATGCTCCGGTCGATCATCGCGTCGATGACCCGGGCCTCGGCTTTCTCGCCGTTGCAGCCGGGGGCGAGCAGCACCTGGTAGACGGTGTCGCCGAGTTGGGCGGTGATGCCGTCGAGGATGTCGGCGAAGAACAGGTTGCGCAGATCGGGCAGCATCACGCCGATGGTGTAGGTCTGCCCGCGCAGCCCCCGGGCGGCGGCGGACGGCCGGTAGCCGAGCTCGTCGATCGCCTTCTGCACCTTGGCGCGCATGGCCGGGCTGGCGCCGTACGCGTTGCGCAGCACCTTGGACACCGCCGTGGTGGACACCTGGGCGTGCCGTGCGACGTCGACGATGGTGATGCGACGGGGCGCCGGCTTGTCCACCTGATCTCCTCACGGTTGGGCGTCGAGTAGAGCCTACGTGTAGTGAAACGTTTTCCACGCCGGAGGTCAACAGCGGTTCCGGGCGCTGTCGAACTTCTTAGACGCGCACCTCTTGACGCTGTTCGCCACCCGCTCGTAAGGTCGGCGAAACATTTGGAAAACGTTACCCACATCACCTTCGAGGCCGTGGTGGCCCACTACTGCCACCTGCCTATGAAACGATTCAGCAAGGTGGTCAGTCGTGACAAAGCCACCGTGGTGGTTCACCGTTCCGGCACTACTGCTGTTCGCCTTCGTGGTGCTGGTCCCCAGCGCCCGCGGCGTCTACTACGCCTTCACCGACTGGGACGGCCTCGATCCCGACTTCGCCGTCATCGGCCTGGACAACTTCACCGCCATCGCCGACGACCCGGACGCGCTGCGGGCCATCGGGCACACCCTGCTGATCGCCGTCGCGATCACGGTCATCCAGAACGGCGTCGGCCTCCTGCTGGCCCTGGGCGTCAACACGGCGATCAAGAGCCGCAACGTCCTGCGGGTGTTGCTGTTCGCCCCGGCCGTGGTCACCCCGATCGTCACCGCCTACCTGTGGCGCAACCTGCTCGCCCCGGACGGCGCGGTCAACAGCGTCCTCGGCCTGTTCGGCGTACCGGGAAAGAACTGGCTCGGCGATCCCGACCTGGCCCTCTGGATGATCGTGCTGGTGGTGGTCTGGCAGTTCGCCGGCTACTCGATGGTCATCTTCGTGGCCGGCCTGCAATCGGTGCCCCGGGAGATCTACGAGGCCGCCGCGATCGACGGCTCCGGCCCGGTCCGCCGGTTCTGGTCCATCATCCGGCCGCTGCTGGCGCCCGCGATCACCATCAACCTGATGCTGTCGATCATCGGCGGGATCAAACTCTTCGACCAGGTGTACGCCCTGACCGGCGGCGGCCCCGGCCACGCCACCGACACCATCAGCACGCTCATCTACAAGGACGCGTTCACCCTCGGCGAGTTCGGCTACAGCATCGCCCTCGCCGTCGTGCTCACCGCCATCGTCGCGGTCGCCTCCGCCGGCCAGTACGCCGTCCTCAACCGCAACGAGAAGGCGGCCTCATGAACCGCTACACCGGCCGGACCCTCGCCCTGGAAGTCGTGATGATCGCGGTCGCCGTGGTCTTCGCCTTCCCCGTCTACGTGCTGGTCAACCTGGCACTGCGGGACCCGTCGGACACCTCCTCGCCGATCAGCCCGACCGCCTCCCCGACGCTTGCCAACTTCGCACAGGCCTGGTCCGAGGGCGGCCTCGGCGGCGCCCTGATCAACAGTGTGGTGGTCACCGCGGTCAGCGTGGTGATCGTGCTGCTGGTGTCGTCGCTGGCCGCCTACCCGCTGGCCCGGTCCACCGCGCACTGGTCCCGGGGCACCTTCCTGCTGATCATGCTGGGCCTGGTCCTGCCGTTCCAGCTGGCCGCCCTACCGCTCTACCAGACCATCCGTGACCTGGGACTTCTCGGCTCGGTCTGGTCTCTGGTGCTGTTCTACGCCGGACTCCAAGTCCCCTTCACCACCTTCCTGTACGTCGGATTCCTGCGAGCCCTGCCCCGCGACTTCGAGGAGGCGGCCACCATCGACGGCTGCACCCCGATCGCCACGTTCCGTTTCGTGGTGCTGCCGATGCTCAAACCGATCACCGTCACCGCGCTGGTGCTCAACACGGTCAGCGTGTGGAACGACTTCTTCACCCCACTGCTCTACCTGTCCGGCAGCGACCAGCAGACCATGCCGGTCGCGGTGGCCGGATTCGTCGGCCAGTTCGTCTCCGACTGGAACCTCATCTTCGCCGCCCTGCTGATCAGCATCGTGCCGGTCCTGGCCGTCTACCTGGCCCTCCAGCGCAGCATCATCAACGGTTTCGCGGGAGGGCTGAAGGGATGACCCCTCCACCTGCCCGCCGGAAAACACACCTTCTCCTACCCGTACAGGAGAGTTTCATGAAGATCCGCAGTCTCACCGCCCTGGCCACCACCTCCCTGATGCTCGCCGCGTGCAGCAGCGGCACCAACTCCGCCGCCGGCGGCGACGGTGACAACCAGACCCTGACGATCGCCTCGGTCGACCAGGGCTCCATCGAGAAGGTCGTCGACGCGTTCAAGGCCGCCAACCCCGGTGTCACCGTCAACCTGACCACCAGCGGCGCCGACCAGTACCAGCAGCAGATCCGCACCCAGCTGTCGTCCGGCACCGCCCCCGACGTGATGACCGTCTGGCCCGGCAACGGCAACCCCGGCGCCACCTATGTCATCGCCAAGCCCGGCTACCTGCTCGACCTCTCCGACCGGCCGTGGGCCGCCCGGCTGCCGGACGCGGTCAAGCAGGTCGCCCAGTTCGAGGGCAAGACCTACAACGCGCTGTTCGGGCTCAACGGCATCGGTGCGGTCTACAACGACGAGGCCCTGGAGAAGTCCGGGCTGACCGCTCCCACCACCTGGACCGGCCTGCTCGAATTCTGCGGGGACGCGGCCGGCCGGGGCACCCCGGCGTTCGCGCTGGGCATCCAGGACAACTGGGTCACCCAGATCGCCCTGTACGCCCTGACCGCCACCACCGTCTACGGCCCCGACCGGGAGTTCGACACCAGGCTCGCCGCCGGCCAGACCACCTTCGCGAACTCGGCGTGGACCACCGCGATGGCCAAGTACCAGGAGATGAACACCGCCGGCTGCTTCCAGAAGGACCCGCTCGGCACCAGTTACGAGGCCAGCCAGACCCTGGCCGCCACCGGCAAGACCCTCGGCATCATCCAGGGCAACTGGATCGTCGGCCTGCTCAAGGAGAAGAACCCGGACGGCACGTTCACCATGAAGACCCTGCCGGCCACCGACAACCCGGCCGAGTTCCTGATGCCGGCCGCCGCCGGAGCCGGATACGGCGTCAACGCCAAGGCCGAGAACAAGGAACTGGCTCTCCGGTTCGTCGACTACGTGATGTCCCCGGCCGGCATGAAACTGTTCAACGAGGCCCAGGGCAGTCTGCCCACCCTCCCGGACGCCGGCACCGCCGTCGACCCCGGCCTGGCCGACCTGTCCACCTTCGTCACCGAGAACAAGACCGTGCCGTTCATGGACCAGCTCTGGCCGAACGCCAAGGTGCAGCAGACCATGCTCAGCGGCTTGCAGGAGGTCTTCAGCGACCAGGCCACCGCCGCTGACGTGCTCAAGGACATGGACACCGACTACCAGGCCGGATCATGAAGCGGCGTACGGCACTCGGGCTGTCCCTGGCCGTGCCCTCCGCGACCGTGCTGACCGGTGGCCCCGCGCAGGCCTCCGCCGGGAGGGTCCGGGTGATCGGGTTGCGGGTCGACGGCCGGCCCGGTCATCCGCTCGGCCTGGACTCGATCACGCCGGTACTGAGCTGGCGTTTCGCCGAGACCACATCGTCCGCCGCGGACCGGCAGACCGGTTACCAGATCCGGGTCCGCGACCTCGGCAGCGACCGGATCCTCTGGGATTCCGGGAGAGTCGCCTCGGCGGTCCAGTCCGGGGTGCCCTACGGCGGCCGGGCCCTACGATCCCGGCAGCGGCTGAGCTGGCAGGTCCGGGCCTGGGACGCCGCCCGGAGGGCCACCGGCTGGAGTGCGCCGTCCACCTTCGAGATGGGCCTTCTGCGCGACGAGGACTGGGGCGACGCCCGCTGGATCGAGTATCCGGGCCGCACCGAGACCCAGCCGATGCCCCTGTTCGCCCGCCGGGTCCATGTCGATCCCCGCAACCGGATCAGGCATGCGCGTCTGTACGTGTCCGGCGTCGGCATGCACCTGGCCACCGTCAACGGGTCGACGGTGACCGACGAGGTCCTCGCCCCCGGCTACGCCAACTACCAGCTCTCCGCCGAGTACCGGGTCTACGACATCACCGCTCGACTGCACAAAGGCGACAACACGATTGGTGTACGCGTGGGCAACGGCCCCGCCTACGTGCGCCGCGGTGTCACGAACCCGGCCGTCGGACGGAACGCGCCGTACTCGTGGTGGCAGAGCCAGCTCAAGGGCAGCGGCACCAGCACGACAGCCGTCCAGGCCGGGGCGACCACGGTCGGGCTGAGCAGCACGACCGGCTATCACGTCGACGGCACGATCAACATCGACACCGGTGACGCGGGCGTCGACCTGGAGTCCCGCACCATCACCGCGATCGATGCCGGCACGATCACGTTCACCCCCGGCCTGAGCAGGCCGCACCCGGCCGGGGTCACGGTCACCGGCTCGGGCAACAACGTCGCGGCCAGTGACGCCAGTGCGGGAGCCGCCGTCACACCCCGGTTCATCGCGCGCCTTGAGGTGACGTACACCAATGGGAGGGAAACGGTGATCGTCAGCGACCGCGAGTGGCGCACCGCGCTCGGCCCACTGACCACCGACGCCTGGTATTCCGGCAGCGACCACGACGCCCGCCGCGAGCAGCCCGGCTGGGACCGGCCCGGCGCCGACCTGACCGCGACCGCGAAACGCCGTGACGGCACCCCCACCGGCTGGATCCCGGCCGGGATCGCCCCGCCACCGAACCTGGCCACCCGCCTGGTCGGGCGCACCGCCCCGCCGATCACGATCGCCGAGACCTTCCGCCCGCGGACGATCACCAACCCGGCACCCGGCACGTGGGTGTTCGATTTCGGTCAGAACATCGTCGGATTCCCGCAGCTCAAGATCCGGGACGTGCCGGCCGGCACCACGATCCGGATCGCACCGGCCGAATCGCTGGCCGCCGACGGCACGGTGGACCAGGCGTCCCTGCGCGGCGGTGGCGGCAGCCGGGGCGTCGACCTGTTCAACACCTACACCACCGCCGGGCTGCGCGGCACCGAGACGTGGCGGCCCGACTTCAACTACTTCGGCATGCAGTGGGTGCAGGTCACCGGCCTTCCGGAGGGCTACCGGCCCACCGCGGAGACGATCACCGGGCTCCGGGTGCAGGCGGACACCCCGGTGGCCGGGTCGGTGACCACCTCCAACGCCCGGATCAACCGGATCCACGAGATGGCCTGGTACTCGTTCGCCGGCAACATGATGAGCGTCTTCACCGACTGCCCCGGCCGGGAGAAACTGTCCTACCCGGCCGACTACACCATGCCGATGGGGTCGATCCACCGCGACTTCGACCTGTCCGCCTACCTGCGCACCCACCAACGGCATCTGGTCGAAGGGCAATCAATCGCGGACACCCCGATGGCCGGCAACGTGGCGCTGAAGACCCCCGTCTACGACTGGGGCTACTCCGGCCGCTTCGGCGACGAGATCAACTGGGGCAACGCGATCATCCTGGTGCCCGGGTTCCTGCGGCAGCTCTACGGCGACACTCTCACGGCCGGCCGGTACTACGAGCCGATGGTCCGGTTCGCCGACTACATCCAGCGGCAGAAGGCGGTCGGCAACATCGTCGACGCGGCCCTGGCCGACTGGGTGTCCGCCGAACCGGTCTCCGGGCGGATCACCGGCACCTGGGGCTACCACATGATGGCGGCGGACCTCGCCGCGCTGGCGGCGGACCTCGGCAAACCCGCCGACGCCGCCCGGTACGCGGCGCTGGCCGCCGACATCAAGACGGCGTTCCACACCACCTTCTGGGACCCGGCGCGCAAGCTCTACGCCGACAACGGCGCCGTCTCCCAGACGGCGCAGGCCCTCGCCCTCGACGCCGGGCTGGTGCCCGAGACCGAACGGCAGGCGGTCCTCGACGGCCTGGTCGCGATGATCTACGCGTTCCATCCCAGCGGGGACGGCCCGCACTTCAGCGGCGGCACCATCGGCATGGCCCCGACCGTACGGGCACTGTCCGCCGGCGGCCGTGACGACGTGCTCTGGGACCTGATCCAGGAGGACGAGCAGCCCGGTTACGGCTATTTCATGGAGTCCACCGTCGCCAACCCGGGCGGGATGACCACCGTGGGGGAGCGGTGGAACCGGGGCGACTCCAAGAACCACATGATCCTCGCCCAGATCGAGGAGTGGTTCCACGCCGGCCTCGCCGGCATCCGGGCCGCGGACGGCTCCATCGCCTACCGTGAGCTGGTCATTCAGCCCAAGGTGGTCGGCGACCTGACCCACGTCAAGGGCCACTACACCACCCCGCAGGGCACCGCCCGGTCGGAATGGCGGCGCGACGGCGACCGGATCCGGCTGACCGTCACCGTGCCACCCAACACCGCCGCCACCGTGTACCTGCCGACCCTCGGCCGGGCACCGGGCGACACCCCGCGCCGGGCGAGGTTCCTGCGCACCGAGGGCGGCTACGCCGTCTATCAGATGCCGTCCGGCACCCGCACCTTCACCACCCGCTGACACCATTCCAGGGAGAGGATCCCGCGTGCGTCCACCCGACGGCTTCCTGTGGGGCAGTGCCACCTCGGCCCACCAGGTCGAAGGCGGCAACACCAACAACGACTGGTGGGACTTCGAACACGACCCGGCGACGGCCGCGGTCCAATCCTCCGGCGACGGCATCGACCATCTCCACGCGTACGCCGAAGATTTCGCCCTGCTGTCGTCCCTCGGGCACAACGCACACCGCCTCTCCCTGGAATGGTCCCGCCTCGAACCGGCGCCCGGCGAGTTCAGCCGCGCCGCCGTCGGCCACTACCGGCGGGTGCTCACCGCGCTCGCCGGCACCGGGATGACCGCCGTCGTCACCCTGCACCACTTCACGCTGCCCCGCTGGTTCGCCGCCCGCGGTGGCTGGCTCGCCCCCGACGCGGCCACGGTGTTCGCCCGTTACTGCCGGTTCGTCACCGCCGAACTCGGGCACCTGATGCCGCTCATCTGCACCATCAACGAACCACAGATGATCGCCCTGCACGGCTATCTGGAGGGTTACCACCCGCCCGGCATCGCCGACCCGGTGCTGTGGAAACGGGCCGGTGGGGCCCTGCTGGACGCCCACCGCGCGGCCGTCGACGCGGTCCGGGCCACCGGTGACGCCCCGGTCGGGCTGGCCGTCCAGCTGCCGCTGCTGGCCCCGGCCCGCGACGACGACGCCTGTCAGAGCCGGTACGAGCTGATGCGCTACGAGATCGTCGACCGTTACCTGGACGACCCCGGCGGTG
This sequence comes from Actinoplanes sp. G11-F43, assembly GCF_050589265.1. NCBI lineage: Bacteria > Bacillati > Actinomycetota > Actinomycetes > Micromonosporales > Micromonosporaceae > Actinoplanes > Actinoplanes sp. G11-F43. The sequence continues at coordinate 66,896 of NZ_JBNZCE010000008.1, read as the reverse complement.
ACTGGCTGGGTGTGCAGTACTACCGCAAGCAGTGGGTCGACCCGGCGTCGCCCACCGGGTTCGCGGCCCGCCGACCGGGGTGCCGCGCACCCAGATGGGCTGGGCGGTACACCCCGACGGCCTGCGTCAGATGCTGCACCGGGCGTCGAGGACCGGCCTTCCCCTGTACGTCACCGAGAACGGCATCGCCACCACCGACGACACCGAGCGCGTCGCCTATCTGGAGTCGCACGTCGCCGCGATGCGGCAGGCCATGGCCGAGGGCGCCGACGTGCGCGGATATCTGCACTGGTCGGCGTTCGACAATTTCGAGTGGAGCGAGGGATACCGCCCCCGGTTCGGCCTGATCGCCGTCGACGACGACTTCAACCGCCTGCCGAAACCCAGCGCCCACGCCTTCGCCCGCCTGATCCGCGACGCGTCGCCCTGACGGTCCGGCCCGCCGCGCCCGGTCTCGTATCGTTGCGGGCATGCGTTCCGCTGAGCAGTCTGAGTCCGTGGCCGCGCCGGCGCTGCGGGGGCTGCTGACCGAGCGCATCGCCCGGCAGCTGGAGCAGGAGATCCGTGCCGGCACGCCGGCGGCCGGAGCGAAACTGCCGTCCGAGCGGGAGCTGGCGCAGCGGTTCGGGGCCAGCCGCAACGTGATCCGGGAGGTGCTGCGGCGCCTCGAAGCGCAGCACATGATCGACGTGCAGCCGGGGCGTGGCTCGTTCGTCAACGAGACGCCGGCGCCCGGGGCCGGGGCGTACGACGCGGTCTACCGGGCGGACCGGCCGACCGTGCGGCAGCTGATCGAGGCGCGGATCCCGGTCGAGGTGGAGATCGCCGGGCTCGCCGCCCAGCGAGCCACGCCCGCGCAGATCGCCGCGATCGAGGCCGCCCATCAGCGCATCCTGGAGGCGCCGGACCCGGCCGCGAAAGCGCGCGCGGATCTGGGGTTCCACGACGCGGTGGCGGCGGCGAGCGGTAACCCGGTGCTGCGGGTGATGCTGTCGTCGATCGGCGAGATGATGTTCGAGATGATGCTGCGGTCCAACTCGGACCCGTCGATCGGGCAGCCGGGGGTGCCGCACCATCCGGAGATCCTCGCGGCGATCGCGGTGCACGACGTCCCGCTGGCGCGTGAGCGGATGCGCGAGCACCTGGCGCTGGGGTTGCGCACGTACGGCGCGGATCTGGACGTGAGTCTGGACGTGATGGCCACCCGGCATCTCGACCGGTTGCTGGACGGCAGCTGACGCCTTGCCGGCCGGAGCAGCCGTTGCTACGGTCCAACTGGTACTACCAGTTGGACCAGTTGGTTCGTTCGAGGCTCCGGGAGGCACAGATGAAGATCATCGACGCCGTCGTCATCGTCACCAGTCCGGGCCGCAACTTCGTCACGCTGAAGATCACCACCGACGACGGGGTCACCGGGCTCGGCGACGCCACCCTCAACGGCCGGGAGCTGGCCGTGGTGTCCTACCTGCGCGACCATGTCGTCCCGCTGCTGATCGGGACCGACCCGCACCGGATCGAGGACACCTGGCAGTCGCTGTACCGCGGCGCCTACTGGCGGCGCGGGCCGGTCACCATGGCCGCGATCGCCGCGGTGGACGTGGCGCTCTGGGACATCAAGGCCAAGGTGTGCGGGCTGCCGCTCTACCAGCTGCTCGGTGGCGCGTCCCGAGAGCGGGTGCGGGCCTACGGGCACGCCAACGGCCGTGACATCCCGGAGCTGCTCGACTCGGTGCGGGCCCGGCTGGCCGAGGGCTACCGCAGCGTCCGGGTGCAGACCGGGGTGCCCGGCCTGAAGACCGTCTACGGCGTGCACGCCGGCACCGCGATCGCGCCCGAGGCCGGCGGCGCCCGGATCGACGCGCGGGCGCTGCCGGTGGTGGAGGACTGGGACACCGTCGCCTACCTGCGGCACCTGCCGGCGGTGCTGGAGGCGGTCCGGCAGGAGTTCGGGCCGGACCTGCCGCTGCTGCACGACGCCCACCACCGGCTCACCCCGCAGCAGGCCGCCCGGCTGGGCCGGGAGATCGAGCGGTACGACCTGTTCTGGCTGGAGGACTGCACCCCGGCCGAGGACCAGACGGCGCTGCGCCTGGTCCGCCGGCACACCACCACGCCGCTGGCGATCGGCGAGGTGTTCAACTCGGTCTTCGACTACCAGACGCTGATCGACGAGCGGCTGATCGACTACGTCCGCTCGGCCGTCACCCACTTCGGCGGGGTCAGCCCGATGCGCAAACTGTTCGACTACGCGGCGCAGCGGCAGATCAAGAGCGCGATCCACGGGCCGGAGGACATCTCACCGGTGGGCATGGCCGCCGCGATCCATCTGGACCTGGCGATCCACAACTTCGGCATCCAGGAGTACTCCGGCTACACCGAGCGGACCCACCAGGTGTTCCGGCACGCGTTCACCTTCACCGACGGTCACCTGCACCCGGGTGACGCCCCGGGGATCGGTGTGGAACTCGACGAGGAGATGGCGGCGGCACACCCGTACACCCCCGCCTACCTCCCGGTGAACCGTCTGGCCGACGGCACCGTCCACGACTGGTGACCCGGTGAGGGCAACGTTGCCCGCTCTCCTTGCCTCCCATTCAATAGATATCTATCGTTCTCTAGGGATGGATGGGCATCGTTGCCCATCCTCGACGAAGGAGGACGAGCAGATGAACACCCGTCTCCGCCGCATCCTGACCGCCCCGGCGCTGGCGATGGCGGTGCTCGGCGCCGCCATCGCGCCCGGCCCCGCCTCGGCCGCCGGGCCCTACGAGCGCGGCCCCGCCCCGACCGCCGCCAGCGTCGCCGCCGTCACCGGCCCGTTCGCCACCGCCTCCGTCCCGGTCGCCCGCGGCAACGGCTTCGGCGGCGGCGTCATCTACCACCCCACCGACACCAGCCAGGGCACCTTCGGCGCGGTGGCCATCTCACCCGGCCTCAACGGCACCTGGTCCGGCATCGCCTGGCTGGGCCCGCGACTGGCCTCACAAGGCTTCGTGGTGTTCGGCATCGAGACCGACAACCTCAACGACAGCCCCACCAGCCGCGGCACCCAGCTGCTCGCCGCCCTCGACCACCTGACCCGCGCCAGCACGGTGCGCACCCGCGTCGATCCGAACCGGCTCGCCGTCATCGGTCACTCGATGGGCGGTGGGGGAGCTCTGGACGCGGCACTGCGCCGGCCGGCGCTGCGGGCCGCCATCGGCAACGCGCCGCATCTGCCGTCCGGCAGCCTGGCCGCCGACCGGGTGCCGACCCTGATCTACGCGATGCAGAACGACACCCTCGTCACCCCGGCCCGCCTGACCAGCCTCTACAACACCGTCCCGGCGACCACCGAGCGCGCCTACCTCATGATCACCGGGGCCGGCCACAATCACATCGGACAGCCGAGCACCGTCCTGGCCCGTACGATGATCCCCTGGTTGAAGGTCTTCGTGGACGACGACGCGCGCTACCACCGGTTCCTGTGCCCGCTGTCCGACTCCTCCGGGATCTGGCAGTACCGCAACAGCTGCCCGCTGATCTGAGACGCGCCCGCCGGCGTCGTCAGCCGATGTAGGTGCGGTCCCACTCCAGTTTCACCGTGAAGTTTGCCTCGCTCGTCGCCTTCGCCACCACGACGCCGGCCTCGCCGGTCACCTTCACCCCGAACTCGACGGTCACCCGCTCCGGCGGCTGCGCCATCGACCGGATGCTGTCGCGGATCGCCTCGGCGGCCGGGCGGATCCGGCCGATGGCCTCCTGCAGGGTCTCCGACGCCTTGCCGACCACCTCGGTGCCGCGGCCGACATGCTCCAGACCGCCCGCCTCGTCGGCGACCTCCACATACACCGCGCCGCCGTCGTCCAGGGGCATCACCACGACCTGTGTCATGGCGCCACTGTATCGACAGATCTCAACCGCTCACGAGCACGGCGGGTCCGGGTCGCCGCCCTCGGTCCGGACCCGGGCGGCCTCATCGGGGGTGAAGGGGCGGGAGCTGAGCGCGCACAGCCGGTCGAACCAGGCTTCGGGGTCCAGCGGTATGGTCAGCTCGCCGGCGCGGGCCGGGGCGGTGAGCGTTCCGCCGGTCAGCGTCCACGGCAACTGCTCGGCCGGGCTGGTCGCCTCGCCGACGCGCTGGCCGGTGCCGACGTCCCAGAGCTGCGCGCCGGCCAGCGGACTGTAGGTGTGCGTCACCAGCAGGCCCTCCGGAGTGAATCCGAGCGGGTGGGCGTCCTCGCTGTTCGGGATGGGACGCTGCTCGGCGGTGGCGAGGTTCCACACCCGTATCTCGCTCGGCGTCGTGATGCGCAACGCCAGGCGGGTTCCGGTGGCGTCGAACGCCGGCACGGTGAGACCCGGCGGAATGTCCGTGTCGACGGTCTCGACGGCCCGGCGTTCGGTCAGGCTCCAGATCCGCAACGGGCCCGACTGATCGGCGACCACCACCTGATCGGTGTAGCCGGGGCGAACCGGCCCGAGAATGGTCTGCCCGACCTCCAGCTGGGTCGGGGTCTTGTCCGGGGAGAGCGTCAGCGGTGGCGCCACGGCCGTGCCGGTGGTGACGTCCCACCAGGTGAGGATGCCCTCGAAGAGCACCGCGACCCGGTCCGGGCCGGTCACCGCGAGGGTGACGTGGCGGCGCCCGAAGGTGTCCGGCAGCTTCACGGGGGAGCGCGGCAGGTCGATGCGATGCAATTCGGTGAGTCCGGGCAGGCCGAGGACGACCACACCGCCGGGCCGGCTGACCACCAGGTGGCGGCTGTCCGGAGTCATCGCCGTGTCCGGGTTGTCCCGGATGTCGATCCGCCGCCCGGCCACCTGCCGTCCGGTCACCGGGTCGACGATGCGCAGTTCACCGTCGGTGTCCGCGGACAGCCAGTACCGGCCGTCCGGAGTTCGGTGCCAGTCGATGTTGATCGAAGAGGTCTCCGGGTCCATCGCCGGGGGGATCCGGTTGCGGTACAGCATGCCGTTCCACACGCTGAACACCAGCAGATCCCCGCCCGGTCCGCCGACCACGGCGCGCGCCGGTTCGCTGTTGGCGCTGTCGTTGTAGAACACCGAGGGCAGCTGGCCACGGTGGGTGCGTCCGGTCCGCACGTCGATCAGGTCGGTCGGGAAGCTGGGCCTCTCGAGGCGGGCCGACGAACCCTCCAGCACCCGCATACCGCCCTGGAGCCTCGGCCGTGACAGACATGAATCCACGACCATCGTGCGTCTCGTGCGGCCGGTCACGATGTCGCGGATCCGCATGTTTTCGAGGTCGTCGTCGCAACTGACCAGCACCGCACCGTTCTCCGCGACCGTGAAGGAGTCCCCGGGGTAGGTGCGCCGGACCGAGCCGGTGCCGAGATCACGCACGAGCACGGCGTCGAGCCGGTGCTCGATCAGAGCGTCCGGGCCTCCGCCGAACCACACCTCCACGGTGCCGTCGTACCGCGGCCGGAACCCGGTCCGGACCGCGGTGCCGGTGGGCAGATCCCACACCCGTACGTCCGCCTCCTTCCGGACGCCGCCGAAGCGCAGCACCAGGACCCGGGAGCCGTCCGGGCTGAACCGGACGCTGTTGACGCCGAACCGGTCCGGCTCACCGGCGGGTTCGATCGTCTTCGGTGTGGTCGGCTCGGTCAGGTCCCAGAGCGTGACCTCGCCGTCGCCGGCCGCCCCGACGACGAACCGGCCGGTCGGGTCGATGTCGAAACGGTCGTCCCGATCCGCCCCGGTCAGGGCCACGGGCACCACGTCGGCGCCCCGCAGCCCGGTCAGCACGACCGGATCCATCCAGCCGGTGACCAGGGCGACGTCACCGGTGTCGCCGGTGCGGATCCGGTCGGCGACCCCGTCCCACAGCCCCTGCCAGAGCCGGTCCACCGGGTTCAGCGCGCCGAACTGGGTGAACAGCGCCCCGTACGCCTCCGAGGTCGGCCCGGCCCGCCAGGCAGCCTGCGCGAACTGCAGCGCCGCCGACGGATCGGTGACGCGCAGCCGCTGCGAATAGGCCGCGAGTTGCCGGGACGCGGCCAGCCGCAGATCGGCGGCGATCCGGTCGTTGCGCCGGTCGGCGACCACCGCCAGCACCCCGGCGACCAGGGCCAGCACCGACACCACGGCGAGCAGGCCGCGCAGCAGACGGGTGCGCCGGCGGTCGCGGGCGTGACTGGTGGTGATGAAGGCCCGGTCCGGGACACTGATCTGGGACGGGCGTTGCGCCGCCCAGTCGCGGGCGGTGGCGAGTGCCGCCCCGCGCAGCAGCCCGCCCGGGTCCCGGCCGCCGCGCTCCCAGCGCTGGCGGTCGGTGCGCAGCTGGTCGTGCCAGGCGAGGAACTCCCGGTCCTCGGTGAGCCAGCCGATGAGTTCCGGCCACGTCTCCAGCAGTGCCTGGTGGGCTGGTTCGGCGTACTCCCGGCCGTCGCCGGCCGACGTGAGCACCACCAGACGGCGGGCGGCCAGGGTCTCGACCACGGCGCGGCTGGCCTGGTCCAGGCCGGTGAGCTCGAGGGGGCGGCGGCGGAAGCCGTCGCCCTCCTCGGCCGGGCGGGCCATCCCGGTGAGCACCGCACGGACCCGGGCGTGATCGGATCCGGACAGCCGGGCCATCACCTGCCGGGCGTGGTTGGCCAGCGCGCCGGACACCCCACCCACTTCGCGGTACGCCTCCGCGGTCACCGTGTGGAACCGGCGCCGCTGCCACAGCTCGTCCAGGGTGAACTCGATCAACGGCAGCCGGCCCGGCTCGCGGCCGGCGTCGCGCAGAATCGTGTCGACCAGACCGTCCTCGAACGCCACATCACCGGCGGTGACGGCGGCCCGCAGTTCGTCCGGGCTCATCGGCGCGACGATCTCCGTGGCCGCGTCGCCGAGCACGGCGGCCGTCTCGGCGTCCATCACCTGCTCCAGGACACCGGCGCGCAGCGTGACGGCGACCGTCAGCCGGGTGGTGCCGTCCGGATGCCGGGGCACCGACCGGGCGAGTCCGCCGAGCAGCAGCAGGATCGCCCGGACCCGCGGCAGCGGCTCCTCCTCCAGCTGGTCGACGAAGAGCAGGATCCGGCCGTCACCCGCGCGTGCGGTGAGCGCGGCGGCCGGCGAGGGTTGCGGGCCGGCCAGACGCCGCAGCAGGGCTTGCGGGCTCTCGTCCGGAGCCGGCCGCGCCGTGACCACCTCGGCGCCGTCGGCGCGCAGCGCGGGGATCACGCCGGCCCGCATCACCGACGACTTACCGCTGCCGGACGGGCCCATCAACAGCAGCACACCGTGGTCGCGGAGCAGGGTGGCCAGGCGCGCGGTGAGGGCTTCGCGTCCCTTGAAGACCGCGGCGTGTTCCTCGGTGAAGGCGCGCAGGCCACGGTACGGCGACGTCTCGGTGTCGTCCGGCGGTCCCAGCTGTCCGGGGAAGTGGCGGAACAGGTCGGCGACCGGGACGGCCTTGACGGTACGGGTGCCGCGGATCACCGAGACGACCATGGCCACCACGGCGCCGGTGCGGGCGCTCCACACCGGGGAGCCGCTGAAGCCGCTCTCCACGGGTGGATCCCCGTCCATCGTGCGCAGTTGCATCCGCCCGCCGTCACCCGGGTCGACGACCACGCCGACGACGCTGTCGACGCCGCCGCCGGAGCGGCGGACCGCGTACCCGGAGATCCGTACCCGCTCCTCGAAGGCGACCGTGACCGGATGCAGCCGGGCCGCCGTCAGCTCCGGTGGTGGCGTCAGCCACAGCAGGGCGCTGTCACCGCTGTCCGCGACGGTCAGCGGCGTCCAGGCGGCCACCGTGGCGGTCAGCACCCGCTCGCCGAAGGCGACCGTCACCTCGGTGTCCGGCGGCTGCTCGGTGAATCCGGTGCCGAGGGCGGTCAGCAGCACATGGGTGCAGGTCACCACGTATCCGGGGGCGACCAGGAATCCGCTGCCGGCGAACCGTCCGTCGCGGTCGAGGACGCGGGCGACGGACACCGGCGCGCGGTCCTGCGTCACTGACCACCCCCGCGGCACGAATCCACTTACGGTGACCAATGTAAAGGGTCGCCGGCGGTGCCCACGGCATGAGCGGACGTCGATGGGCGTGTCGCTGACAGAATGCAGATCATGGGGAAGACACATGAGCGGATCTCCGGCCGGCTTCGTGAGTTCATCGAGGCACAACCGATCTTCTTCACCGCGACGGCGCCGCTGTCCGGGTCGGGGACGGTGAACCTGTCGCCGAAGGGACTGACCGGATCGTTCGCCGTCGTCGACGAGCTGACCGTCGCGTACCTCGACTTCGCCGGCAGCAACGCGGAAACCGTGGCGCACCTGCGCGAGAACGGGCGCATCACCCTGATGTGGTGCGCGTTTCAGGGGCCGCCCGACATCGTGCGGATCCACGGCCGCGGCGAACCGGTTTTCCGTGACGACCCGCGCTGGTCAAGCCTCACGTCCTACTTCCCGGCCATCGACACCACGCTGCACGGACTTCGAGCGATCATCCTGGTGCACGCCGACCTGATCCGCGACACCTGCGGCTACGCCGTGCCGTTGATGACCTACGACGGCGATCGTGATCTGCACGCCAAACGCTTCTCCCGCGAGGACGACGCGTCGCTGAGCGCGTACTTCGAGAAGAAGGAGTTCATCGCGGCCAGCCTGGACGGTCTGCCCGGCCTGCCACTGCCGCTGCCGCCCACGCCGCTGGACGTCGTCGGCCGCGACGGGACGCAGCGGTCATGACCGACGGATCCGGCCCCGTGGTCGGCATGAGCCAGGACACCTTCCGTTGAGTTGAAGCCCGGTTCACGTTCTACCGTCGGTTGCCATGAGCCACCTGGACGTTGCGATCGTCGGTGCCGGGGCGGCCGGGGTGTACACCGCCGCCGCTCTGCGAGACGTCGAGCCCGATGTGCGTATCGACGTCTACGAGCGGCTTTCCAGCCCGTACGGCCTGGTCCGCCATGGGGTCGCCCCGGACCATCCGGACCGGATCGCCCGGCTCACCGCGGGCCTCGACGCGGCGTTCGCGGCCAGCGGCGCGCGGCTTCTCGGTGGCGTCGAGATCGGCACCGACATCACCGTTGCCGAACTGCGGGAGAGGTACGCCGCGGTGGTGATCGCCACCGGCGCCCGGCACGACGCGCCCCTCGACCTGCCCGGGCCCGCCACGTTCGGGGCCGCCGACTTCGTCGCCTGGTACTCCGGCCATCCGGACGCCCGGCCGGACTGGCCGCTGACCGCCGAGTCGGTCGCCGTGATCGGGGCCGGCAACGTCGCCCTGGACATCACCCGGATGCTCGCCACCGTCACCGGCGGCTTCGCCGGCAACGCGGTCCGCGACATCCATCTGTTCGCCCGCCGCGGTCCGGCCGACACCCGGTTCTCCGCCTACGAGCTGGGCGAGATCGGCGACCTGGCCGGTGTGGACGTGGTCGTCGATCCCGCCGACCTGGTCCCGGACCGGCACATGGAACGGATGACCAGGCAGTTCCCGCCGGTCCGCAAGGTGGTCGACATCCTGCGGGAATGGTCGATGCGCCCGCTCCGGTCCGGGTCGCGGCGCGTTCACCCGCACTTCTACCGGCTGCCCGCGGCGGTGCTCGGCGCGGACCGGGTCGAGGGGTTGCGCACCGAGCGGGCGATCCCCGACGGGTACGGGCGGGTCGACGGCTCGGGGGAGTACCACGACCATCCGGTTCAGGCGGTCTACCGGGCCGTCGGCTACGTGGCCGTACCGCCGCCGGGTGTGCCCTGTGATCCCGCCACCGGAGCCATGATCGAACAGCCGGGCCTCTACGTCACCGGATGGGCCAAGCGCGGCGGGGTCGGCCTGGTCGCCTCCACCCGCGCCGAAGCCGCCCAGACCGCCCGGAAGATCCGGCACGATCTCGTACGCCGGTGAGGGAACCGTGCCACGTCCCGCCCCCGCGCGGGTCGCCGTGATCGGCTGAATATCTTTCGGGAAGTGTGGGTAACGGCGCGCGCATGCGAACCATGCGGATGATATTGGCAGTCCTGCTCCTCGGACTGACAGGTTGTTCGGTGACGACGCAGGAGCGGGCGGTGGCACCCGGCTCCGCTACCGGGGACGTGGCGATGCTCGCGCTCTCCGACGTCGAGCGGTTCTGGTCCCGGCACTTCCCGTCGATCGCCGGCGGCGCCACCTTCGAACCGGTCCGGGACCTCCATCCCTACACCGAGAGCGACCCGCCGCCGGCCTGCGGCCCGGAACCGGTCGCCTACCAGCCCAACGCCTTCTACTGCCCGGCCGGCGACTTCATTGCGTGGGACGCCCAGAACCTGATCCCCGAGTTGGAGGAACAGTTCGGCCCGCTGTTGACCGGCGTCATCATGGCCCACGAGTACGGTCACGCCCTGCAGTCCCGCCTCGGCCGGCTGGGTGAGCCCACCATCGTTCTGGAGCAGCAGGCCGACTGCTTCGCCGGCGCCTGGACCGCCGACGTCGTCGCAGGCCGCTCCACCGCCTACGACGGGGTCACCCCGGACCAGCTCGACAACACTCTCGCCGGCCTGCTCATGCTCCGCGACCAGCCCGGCACGTCAGCCACCTCACCGGACGCGCACGGCAACGCCTTCGACCGGATCCGCGCTTTCCAGGACGGCACCGAACGGGGCCCGGCCGCCTGCGCCGTCTACGAGGGCACGAACATCCCGGTGACCCAGGTCCCGTTCACCAGCCCGGACGACGCGGCGAACGGGGGCGACCTGCCCTACGCCGAAGCCCTCACCGCACTCGCCCGCGACGCCCAGTCCTACTGGGCCCGCGCCTACCCCCGGCTCACCGGCGAAGCCTGGAAGCCACTCGAGGTCACCGCCCACCGTGGCGAGGCTCCCGCCTGCGCCGACCCGGACATGGTCGCTCTCGGCCACGCCTTCTACTGCGTGGAGGGTGACTTCGCCACCTTCGACACCGCCGTCCTCGGCCCCCGCCTGCATCGCACCATCGGCGACTTCGCGGTCGGGATGCTGATCGGCGACCTCTACGCCCGCGCCGTCCAGAACCGCCGGGGAGCCGTCACCGGCGACCGGGCCGGCCAGCTCGCCGCCGACTGCCTGGCCGGCACCTGGACCCACGACATCCTCACCCGCGACGACCCGGCCCAGGGCCTGCTGCTCTCCCCGGGCGACCTGGACGAGGCGGTGGCCGCCCTGCTGGTCCTGGGCCGCGCCGGCGACGGCTCGGGCACCACGGCCTTCGAGCGGATCGCCGCCTACCGCTCCGGCGTCATCGAAGGCCTCCCGGCCTGCTGAGCTCAGAACGGGCCGGCCCGCCGATCCGGTGCCGGGTGGGGGTGAACAACGCGTTCCCGCCGCGCACCGACGACCCGGCCGTGCGGAGCCGGTGACGGCCATGCTCCCGTGCATGACGGCGGGAACTGATGAGGAACGCGTTCAGCACCGAAAGTCATGCGTGGCGGGAGCTCACCACGGACTGGCAAGCTCGCGGAGCTGGTCCGCCGGGGAGACGCCGGCGAGGGCCGGTCCCGTACAAGGTGGTTCCCGGGAGTCGTCCCTCGGGCCGGATGGTCGCGGCGCTCAGGCCGGGCGCCGGGAAAGACCGCCCGGCCTGAGCGTGTCGTCAGTGGACGGCTTTCAGCCCGACGACCCCGCCGATGATCATCAGCAGGAAGACGATTTTCAGAGTGGAGACGGGTTCGGTCCCGGTCGTCATGGCGTAGACGACGGTGAGGACGGCGCCGATGCCGACCCAGACCGCGTAGGCGGTGCCGACCGGGAGGCCCCGCATGGCATACGCGAGTCCGGCCATGCTGGCGACGAGGGCGATCCCGAAGACCACGGTGGGTGCGAGCCGGGTGAACCCCTGAGACTTGCCGAGCGCGGTGGCCCAGACAGCCTCCAGGACTCCGGAGGTGATGAGAACGATCCAGTACATGACGGGCTCCAGCGGGCCGTCTTGTCGCTCGCCGGGTACGGCACCCCTCGTCCGGAAGCCGTCCTGGACGGCTCTGCAGCCACTCTCTCACACCCCGACCGCTCACGCCGGGTCTCGAAAGTCACACCTTCCGTGGTTGGCGGTGGGTGACGGCAGCGCCGTTACGACGTACGCCGCCGGAAAGGTTCGCGGGTGTGTCCGGTGTCGCCCTCCGGAACCTCCCGGATCAGCTGCGGCAGCAGGCGTTGGTGGTGCCCAGGGTGAGCAGCAGGATGCTCGGCCGAGCGGGTCGCCGTCATCCTGCCCGACGTGTTCGCGATGCGTTCCCGGAGATCGCCGAGGTTATAACCTGAGCTCCTCAGGATCCTGAGACAGGGCTGGTCTTCGCTTCTGAGCGGCGTGAACTGCTCATGTAGGTTATAGGCGTGCAATCCACGAAGGGCGACTTCGCCTACGGGCGGCTGCGGGAGATGATCCTGTCCGGCGGGTTCCAGCCCGGCGCCGTGCTCAACCAGGCGGAGCTCGCCCGGACCATCGGGCTCAGCACCACACCCCTGCGGGAGGCCCTGCGCCGGCTCAAAGCCGAGGGCCTGGTCGAGCTCGACGCCCACCGCGACGCCCGCGTCACCAGCCTCACCGGCGAGGAGGCCCGCGACCTGCTGGAGATCCGGATGTCGCTGGACCCGCTGGCCGCCGCCCTGGCCGCCGAACGCCGCAGCACCGCCGACATCCGCGAGATGCGCGAGGCCGCCGACGGCCTCCAACCGCTGCGGCACCGCCCCCGCTTCGCCGACCTGGTCGCCCACCGCCGCTTCCACACCGCGATCTTTTCGGCCTCGCACAACGAGATCCTGATCAGCACCCTCGACGCGCTCTGGGACAAGGCCGACCGCTACCGCCGCCTCGCCCTGGAGACCGGACGCACCCAGGACGAACGCGACCAGAAAGCCGCCGAACACCGGGAACTGCTCGACTGTGTGATCAACCGGGACGCCACCGGCGCCGCCGCCGTGATGCGCCGGCACATCGACACCAGCCTCGGCGCCGAAGCCGCCTCCCGGCTGGATGTCACGCCTTGAGCTTGCCGCTCCCGCTCCTGGTCCACACCGCCGTCGGCGGTCTGTCCCACCCTGAGAGGAAGAACGAATGACCAGTACCGCCGACCTGTACGACGAATACGGCGACCGGCTCGAATCCTGCGACACCCAACTACGCCAGTACGGGGGAGTCGCCACCTTCGCCGGCCCGGCCGTCACCGTCTCCTGCTTCCAGGACAACGCCCTGCTCAAATCGGTGCTCCAGGAGCCGGGCGAGGGCCGCGTCCTGGTCGTCGACGGCGGCGGCTCGGTGCACACCGCACTGATGGGCGACCTCATCGGCGCGCTGGCCGTCGACAACGGCTGGTCCGGCGTCATCATCAACGGCGCGGTCCGCGACGTCGCCGCCCTCCGCGAACTCCCGGTCGGCATCAAGGCTCTCGGCTCCAACCCCCGCAAGAGCACCAAGACCGGCGCCGGTCACCGCGACATCGCCCTGTCCTTCGGCGGTTGCCGCTTCACCCCCGGAGCCCGGGTGGTCAGCGACGACGACGGCATCGTCGTCCTGCCCGCCTGACGACCGGCAATCGTGGAAGGAGCCGGCGGTGGACACGGTGGATCAACTGGTCTCCCGGGCGGATCCCGCCTACCGGCGGTGGCTGGCGGAGGTCACCGGCGATGTCGCCGCCGACTCCACCGGACTGTCCGTGTTCGGCCGGGGATCCCTGCTGGAGCGCAACACGACGTACGGCATCGGCGCTTGGCTCGTGGGTCATCTCATGATCGGCCAGGACGGGGACCGCGGATACTTCCTCCGATGCGACGGCGACGGCGGCCCGGTGCTCTCGGCTGACCTGGGGGCTCTCGGCTCCGCGGACCTCGACGTCGTCGCGCCCACCTTCGAGGAGTGGCTGCGTTCCGGTTTCGCCCTGCCGTCCGGGCCGGAGCCGGACATGCCGCTGGTCGCTGACGTCTACGTGGACGAGATCCCGGCCGACGGGGTGGCGCTGCTGATGCGGGCTCGGAGGCTGCTGGGTGCGGATTGGCCGGTCGCGGAGCTCCGGAGCATGCTCGCCGCCCAACCGTTCCTGGCAGTCGAGTCTGCCCAGCCCTGGCGGGTGCGGGGCCGGCTCGAATCCGCCCCGGAATTACGGCAGCACCTGTTCTATGCCGCTGACGAGGGCCTGAAAGCCATCTGGGCGGGGTCCCCACTATATAACTGAGACTGTTATATAGTGGGCACGTGGAAGCGCTCGCTGTGTTGGCCGATCCGGTTCGCCGCCGCATCGTGGAGTTGCTCGCGGGCAGTGAGGTGCCCGCCGGTGAGATCGTCGACGTGATGGGCGCCGAGTTCGGGCTCGTCCAGCCGGCCACCTCACGCCACCTGCGGCGACTGCGTGAGGTCGGCCTCGTGCGGTCACGTCCGGACGGCACCCGGCGGCTGTATTCCCTCGATCCCGGCGCCCTGCGGGACGTCGACGCGTGGCTCGGCCAGTTCCGAGGGCTGTGGAGCAGTGCCCTGTCGGCCCTGGACGCCGAGGTGCGCCGGGGAAAGCCCGCGGCACGAGACGGGGCCGCATGAATGTCGCCGCCGAGATCAACAGGGTGATCCGCAAGATCGCCACCACGGGCGAGTCGCATCAGGTCGTTCTGGAACGCGTCTTCGACACCGACGCCGCCGACCTGTGGGACGCGTGCACGGACCCTCAGCGGCTCTCCCGCTGGTTCGAGCCGGTCCATGTCTCCGGGAGTCGCTACACGCTCACCGGAAGCGGCACGGAGGGTGACATCCGGCGATGTGAACCAGCCCGGCGCCTGGCGATCACCTGGGAGTACCAGGGCGACATCAGCTACGTCGACGTCGACCTCATCCCGGCCGGGGGGCGGACCATGCTCCGCGTGACCCACCACTGCCCGCCCGGCGACCACTGGGAGACCTACGGCCCAGCGGCGACCGGTGTCGGCTGGGAGGCGTGGCTGCGTGCTCTCGCGCCGCACCTCGCCGGCGACCCCCGATGCGCCCCCGAGGAGAGGGAGCGGTTCGCGCGTACGCCGAATGGTCGGGAACTCACCCGCCGGGTGGCGAACGCCTGGGGCGTCGTCGACCGGGACCAGGGAACGCCGGGCACCGTCGCCGATGCGCGAGCCCGGCGGACGTCAGCCTTCTACCTGGCGGCGCACGCGGCCATCGGGACTGCGGCGACCGCACACTCAGCCATCCGAAAGGACCGAGACCATGGGTAAGACCGCGGCGAGCATCGATGAGTACCTGGACGGGGTCAACCCAGATTTCCGGGCAGAACTGGCCCGGATTCGAACACTCGTGACTCAACTCGTCCCCGGCGTCGAAGAAGTCGTCAGCTACCGCATGCCCACACTGAAGTACAAGGGCCGGGCACTGGTCTACTTCACCGCGTCCAAGAAGCACATGAGCTTCTACCCGTCGTCCTGGGCGATCGAGGAGTTCAGGGACCGGCTGACGAGCTACCGGACGACGGAGCACAGCATCCAGTTCACCCTGGAGAACCCGCTCCCCGGCGACCTGATCGAGGACCTCGTCCGCTACCACGCCCACCAGATCGACATCGACCGCAAGTAGCCCGGCAGCTCACCGGCCGCAAGCCGTACACCTTCCTCGGCCCGTCCGAATCGGCGACCGACGTCTTCACCCCGGAGGTGGTCACCCGGCTGCAGGACATCAAGCGGGCCCACGACCCGCACGGCGTCTTCCGCGCGAACTTCCCGGTCCACCCGTGAACGCCGGCCCACGCTCGCGACCGTCGCCCAGATAATCACCAACGGTGCCTGGTCAGCGGCCAGGCCGCGCGGGCGCCGCGATCACGAAACGGCTCGACCACACAGGACGGGGACCATCTGACCGCCGTTTCCGCCTCAGAGTCGTCTCCTGGCAGTCCCATGTGCGGCGAAGAGGCCAGCGCCGCCATCGTCGATCCGTTGCCATGTCGCGGGGGCGCCGTGCCGGGAGGAGGCTCCCGCGATGCCGGTTGGTGGACTGCCCGTTTCTGGCTCTCCTCAGTTCACCGGTGACAACCCCAGCGATCAGCCGGGCGACACCGCGGGGCTGCCGTCGATCGACAGTTCGATTGGCGGCAGCCTCGTCGTTCGTTGTCGGCTGACGGGATTTCGGGTACTCCAGCCCTGCCGGACGGCGCGGGTCGGGCCTTACCGTGACAGGAACGGTTGTCCCGACGTGGTGAGGCGGCCATGGATTCTCTGTCGGCGTTCGACATTCTCGCCCTGCACCCGCGCGTCGCCGATCTGCCCGGTGACTGGCTGCGGCAGCTGGCCCGGCACGCCTGGCCGGTCGAGCACGATCCCGGGCACCGGCTGTTCCGGGCCGACGCCCCGGCCGACCGGCTGTGGATGGTCTACACCGGGCACATCCGGCTCGATTTGTACGTGCCCGGCCGCGGCTATGTCGAGGTGGACCGCTGCGCGGAGATCGTCGGGCTGGCGGCGCTGATCCCGCCGTACCGCTGGGAGTTCGGCGGTCTGGTCGGTGAGCGGTTCCACGCCTTGGAGTTCCGGGCGGCCGGCCTGCTCAACCTGTTCGCGGAGAGCCCCGACCTTGGTTGTGTGATGTACGCGCGCCTGCTCGCCGCCGCGAACGCCGGCCTGCGCTCGGCCCGGCAGCGCCTGACCGGGCTCACCACGCATCCGGGACCCGGTGACACCGGGCTGCCGGCGCGAGCCTGAAAGACCCGCCGGTCCGTATACTGTGGACGTTCCGGAGCCGGGTGATCGCCCGGCCGCGTCGCGTACTGGCGGGAGCCGATGGGCATCGATCAGCAACCCCGGTCCTATCCCTTCGAGGTCTTCCAGGGCGAGCTTCCCGACGAGCTGCTCGACATGGTCGAGCACCGGCCGGTCAGCCGGGTCGTGCTGCCGGACGGGCGGGTGGCCTGGCTGGTGCTCGGCTTTCCCGAGGTGCAGGTGGTCCTCTCCGACGCGCGGTTCGTGCGGGGCACCCCGCCGCCGGAGAAGGCGTCCGGGGAGACGCCCGAGGGTGCGGCCGCCTGCCCGGTCACCGGCCGCACCCGGGAGCTGAGCATGAACGGGACGGACCACACGTCGTTGCGGCGGCTCGCGTCCCGGGCCTTCACCGCACGGCGGATCGAGTCGTACCGGCCGAGGGTGCAGCAGATCGCCGACGAGCTGGTCGAGGCGATGGCGGCGACCGGGCCGGGCGCCGACCTGATCTCCGGGTTCGTCGCACCGCTGCCGGCCCTGGTGATCTACGAGGTGCTCGGTGTGCCGGCCGCCGATCGTGGGCGGTTCGACGCGTGGATCGCCGAGATCAATTCGATCACCGCGTACGGCAATCCGGACTCGGCCCGGGCGGTGGCCGAGCTGCGGGACTATCTGGCCGGGCGGCTGGAGGTCAAACGGGCCGACCCCGGCGACGATCTGATCTCCGCCTGGCTGGCCGAGCAGCAGACGGCCACCCTCACCGACGAGGAGATCATCGGACTGTGCCTCGGGGTGCTGATCGGCGGCCGCGAGATCAATTCGATAAGTGCGGGCATGCGCGCGCTGTTCCTGCACCCGGAGCAGTTGGCCAAGTTGCGGGCGGACCCGGCACTGCTGCCCGGCGCGGTCGAGGAGATCCTCCGCTACACGTCGGTGAGCAGCATGTTCCTGGTGCAGACGGCGCTGGCGGACGTGGCACTCGGCGGCGAGCTGATCCGGGCCGGTGACGCGGTGATGGCCCTGCCGTGGGCGGCCAACCGGCATGGCGAGTTCTTCCCGGAGCCGGGCGTCTTCGACATCACCCGCGTACACAATCCGCATTTGACCTTCGGGCATGGCCCGCATTTCTGCCTCGGTGCGGCGCTCGGCCGCCTCGAGTTGGAGATCGCGATCGGTACGCTGCTGCGGCGTTTTCCGGGCCTGGACTCGGCGGTGCCGATCGACCGGTTGCCGTGGCGTCAGGAGCGGATCAACTGCGGTATCCGGGAGTTCCCGCTCACGTGGTGAGCCGGCCCGCCGACCGGCCGGCGGGCAGCGCGGACTCGATCAGCGCGGCGGCGGTGGCGGCGCCGTCGGTGACGTCGGCCGGGCCGGGCGCCGGCAGCGACAGCACCTCGGTGATGGTGGCGGCGATGCCCGTCGCCGTCCACTGCTCCCGGGGCAGCCATCGGGCCCGGTCCAGGGCGGCGAGCCGGGCCGCGTTGTCCGGCCGGTCCAGCCCGTCGGCGAGGACCACCTGCCGCGCCCCGGCGGCCATGGCCCGCGCGGTCGTGCCGATCCCGCCGTGGTGGACCACCGCCGCGGCGTGCGGCGCCACCCGCGGGAACGGCAGTCGCGGGAACCAGCGGACACCGGGCGGCAGGGTGCCGGGCACCAGATCGCGGTGCCGGGCCACGAGCAGGGCGGGACGGCCGACGTCGGCGAGCGCGGCCACCAGCCGGTCGTAGTAGTCCCGGTCGAGCAGCCGGCCGGTGCCGCCGGTGACCAGCAGCGGTGCCGGGCCGTCGAGCAGGCCGGGTGGGAGTTCACCGGTGACGGCGCCGTCGGCCAGGACGAACCCGGCGAGCCGGACATGCTCCGGGGCGGGCCGGGTGGCGTGATCGAACCAGCCGGGCCAGAGACCGACATGGCGGTCCGCGGACCACATCCACCGCGTCCAGTCCCCGACCGGTGGCAGGCCGACATCGGCGCGGGCGGTGGCGATCCGGTCGGCGAGCACCTGTTCGTACAGCCAGCCGACCCTCGGCAGGTGGCCGACCTGCCAGGGGGAGTGGAACAGGCAGACGGCCGGTGCGCGCAGGGCTTCGGCGGCGATCAGCACCGAGTGCACGGCCAGCGCCGTGCCGACCAGGACGGTGTCCTCCGGTTCGTGCCGCCGGATCAGCTCGGCCACCTCGAACCGCAGCTGGGTGAAGAGCCCGGTCCGGTGGTAGTGGTGCCGGAAGTCGAGGATGTCCGTGGAGTGGTGCTGGCGGGCGGCGTCGGCCAGGTGGGCCTCGTACTCGGCGACCGTGTCGACCGGCACGAACTCCAGGCCCGCGCCGGTGACAGCCGGGCGGTAGTACTCGTGGGTGAGCACCACGGCCCGGTGGCCCCGGGCGTGGAGCGCGTGACCGATCCGGACCACCGGGTGCACGTCACCGTCGGTGCCGTGCACCACGAACAGGAACAGGGCCATCCGTCAGTAGTTCTCGACGGCGTTCACCCGGGCCGGCCAATACCGCTGTCCGGGCGGCGCCTGGTAGTGCGGCCAGCGCGGCGGATTGCCGGACGGGGTGTCGGCCAGCACCGTCACCCGCTGGCCCCGCCGCGGCCGGTCGTAGTCGTTGACCGCGTAGTGCATGGTCACCCGGTTGTCCCAGACGGCGATGTCGCCCTCGCTCCAGGCGTACCGGCACATGAACTGGGGTTGCTCGGCGAAGCTGAACAGCAGGTCCAGCAGGGCGTCGCTCTCGGTGCGGGTCAGCTGCGGGATGTGCGAGGTGAACAGCCGGTTGACGTACAGCGAGCGGCGGCCGGTCTCCGGGTGCACACGGACCACCGGGTGTTCGGCCCGGCTGCTGAACTCGGTGCCGATCCGGATCATGTGCACGGCGGTGAGCCCGTCGAGGAGGTCCCGCAGCGGGGCGGAGAGTTGCTCGTACGCCAGGTACTGGTTCGTCCAGATGGTGTCGCCGCCGCTCGGCGGGCACTCGACGATCTGCAGGATCGAGGCGAGTGGCGGGTGCTCGTGGAAGGTCATGTCGGTGTGCCAGACGTCGACCTTGCCGCCGGCCTCGGAGTCGATCACCACGATCTCCGGGTGGCCGTCCAGCCGGGGCAGGTAGGGGTGCAGCTCGACCTGGCCCAGCCGGGCCGCGAAACCGATGTGTGCCCGCGGTGACAGGCCGGTCTGGCCGGGCAGGAAGATGACCAGGTTCTCGAGCAGTAGCCGGTGCAGTTCGGCGAAACCCTCGTCGGTGAGGTTTTCCAGGTCCACGCCGTGCACCCGGGCGCCGAGCGCACCGGTGACCGGCTGAACATCGAAGAGGGTGCTGGCAGAAACCGTCATCAAGGCCCTCCAGAAGGGGCTGCTGGTGTCCTGCCGAAGGAGTATTGCAGACCCGCGGCGGTAGTCCGCAAGGGCACGATGACGTGGGGAAGTCGACCTTGACTGACCTACGTGGACACTGAAAGCATCGATGCGATGAGCGCCGATCGACCGATCACCACCCCTGAGTCGCCGATCATTGAGCCGCCGATCATCGAGTCGCCGATCGCGCGGCTCGGCCGACTCACCGACCTGGCCACCCCGTTCGCCGTCCGGACCCTCGCGACACTGCGGATCCCGGATCTGATCGCCTCCGGGATCACCGGCCTCGACGAGCTGGCCACCGCCGCCGGGGCCGACTCCGACGCGCTCGGCCGGCTGCTGCGCTACCTGGCGCACCGCGACGTGCTGACCGAACCGGCACCGGGTGTCTTCGCCCTCACCGACATCGGCGAGCAGCTGCGCGACCACGGCCCCGGCGGGCAGCGCGGCTGGCTCGACCTGGACGGGCTCGGCGCCCGGATGGACCTGGCCTACGCCGGGCTGCCGCACTCGATCCGCACCGGCAAACCGGCCTACGAGACGGTCCACGGCCGTGACTACTGGGCCGAACTGGACGCCCGACCGCAGCTGCGCGCCTATTTCGACGCGCTGATGCTCAGCCAGCAGCACCTGACCGCGCCGCAGGTCGCCGCGCTCTACGACTGGACGACGGCCGAGCACGTGTTCGACGTCGGCGGCGGCAGCGGGGAGCTGCTGATCCGGGTGCTGACCACCCACCCGCATCTGCGCGGCACGTTCGTCGACCGCCCGATCGCCGCCGCCGCTGTCACCGGCCGGCTCGCCGACGCCGGGCTCGCCGACCGGGCCACCGCCGTCACCGGCGACTTCTTCGCGCCGCTGCCACCCGGCGGCGACGTCTACGTGGTGTCGCGGGCGCTGACCGACTGGTCCGACGCGGACGCCACCACCATTCTGCGCCGATGCGCGGCGGCGGCCGGGACCGGTGGCCGGGTGCTGATCGTCGAGGTGCTGCCCACCGAGCCGCACGTGCCCCACCTCGCCCCGTTCGACCTGCAGATGCTGGTGACCGTCGGTGGCCGCGAGCGCGGCCTCGACGACTTCCGCGGGCTGGCCGCCGCCGCGGGTCTCGGCGTCGCCACGGTGCTGCACGGCCGGGACGGGCTGGTGCTCATCGAATGCGTACCGGCCGGCGCCTGACACCCCGTGCGCCTGCTGCTGACCGCCCAGCCGATCTACTCGCATCTCGTCCCGGCGGTGATCCCGCTGGCCCGGGCCGCGATCGAGGCCGGACACCAGGCCGCGGTGGCCACGGCGGCGTCGATGTCCGGGCTGCTGGCCGCGCACGACGTGCCGCACCTGGTCCTGCCGCACCTGCCGGATCAGGAGTCGCTGCGTGCCGACCCGGCGCTGGGTGACGCGTTCGGCATGCCGCGGGAGGTGTTCGCCCCCGGCACCCGCACGGTGCTGCCGGGAGTCTGGGAGCAGATCGCGCGGGCGTACGCGGGCCCGATGGCCGACCGGGCGGCAGCCGACCTGATCGACCTGGCCGGCCGGTGGAAGCCGGACGTCGTCGTGCGTGAACCGGCCGAATACGGCGGCTACCTGGCGGCGCAACGGCTCGGCATCCCGCACGCGCTGCTGGACATCGCACCGATGGCGGCCCGGGACCTCCCGGTCGTGGCCGACCTGCTCGCGACGACACCCGGCCCGGTGCGGGGGCACCTGCACGCGGGCCTGGTGCCGCAGCAGTGGTATCCGGCGGACCTGCGTACGGCGCGGGCCCGCTCGTACCGGCTGTCACCGCCGGTGTCCCGGGTCGACGCCTGCTGTGCCGCGCTGCCCGGCGACCGGCCGCTGGTGGTGGTCAGCCTCGGCTCGCTGATGCTCAGCCTGCCCGGTGTGGACGCGCTGCTGCCCACCCTGGTCGCCGCCCTGGGCCGGCTCGGCTGCACGGCGGTGCTGTCGCTCGGCGGCCGGCCGGAACTGGCCGCCCTGCTGCCCGAGCCGCCCGGCTCGGTGCACGTCATGCCGTTCATCGCCCAGCGCGCGCTGCTGGCCACCGCGGACCTGTTCGTCACACACGCCGGGTTCGGCGCGGTGGGCGAGGCGATCGCCGCCGGTGTGCCGATGGTGGCGTTGCCGTTGCTGGCCGACCAGCCCGGCAACGCCGGCCGGTGCGCCGAGCTGGGGCTCGGGCTGCGGCTGCCCGCGGACACGGCCACCGCTGGTGAGATCGCCGGCGCGTGCGCGACGGTGCTGGCCGACCCGGCGTACCGGTGGCGGGCGGGGGCCATGCAACGCCGGATGCTCGCCGACCCGGGCCTGGACGCGCTGGTGGCCGACCTGGCCCGGTTATAGGCCGCCGGTCCGCCGGTAACCGGCCACCACCGGGCCGATCTCGGCCACCACGTGCGGGCGCAGCATGTGCTCGTGCCGCGCGTCGACCTCGTGGTTGATGATCCGGCCCCGCACGTGCGGCCGCCAGTAGTCGATGGTCTGCAGATTGATCGGCACGCTCTGCACGGCGGTGAAGAAGAGCAGATCACCGTCGTACGGGCCGGGCCGGTAGGCACGGGCCGCCCGCAGCTGATGCCCGGTGACCCGGATCAGCGCCTCGATCCGCTCGGTGCTCCAGTCGGCCAGCGCGCCACCGGCCGCCTTCAGCAGCCCGGCCACGTGCGCGTCGGCCAGCGGCTGCCCGTCGAGCATCGCCGGGTCGTAGCCGAAGTCGGTGAGCACCACGTCGAGCATCACCCGGCGGTGCTCCTCGGTGTGCAGCAGTGGATCACTCGGGTACGAGTCGAGCAGTGCCACCATCTCCACCGTGCGTCCCCGCCGGGACAGTTCGGCGGCTGTCGCGTACGCCAGCAGCCCCCCGAACGACCAGCCGAGCAGATGGTACGGGCCGTTCGGGTGGGCCGCGCAGATCGCGTCGGCGTGCTCGGCCGCCATCTGCTCCATCGTGCCCAGCGGGGTGCCCGGCTCGGCGATGCCCCGAGCCTGTAGCCCGTACACCGGATGGCCCGGGTCGATGTGCCGCAGCAGCACCGAGTAGCACCAGCTCAGCCCGGTGACCGGCGGCAGGCAGAAAAGCGGCACCCCGGTTCCGCCGGTACGCAGCGGCAGCACCGTGTCCAGTGCCCCGCCGACCCCGGCCGGGGCGGATTCCAGCCGGGCGGCGAGCCGCGCCACGGTGGGATGTTCGAAGACCGTCCGCAGGTCCAGTTCCGCGCCGAGCACGGCCCGGATCCGGCTGGCCAGCCGGGCGGCGTGCAGGGAGTGGCCGCCGAGGTCGAAGAAGTCGTCGTCGATGCCGGCCCGCGGCACCTGCAGCACCTCCTCGACCAGGCCGCAGAGCACCACCTCGACCTGGTCGCGGGGCACCCGCCCGGCCGGTGCGGCGCCGAGGCCGGGGTCCGGTAGCGCGGCCCGGTCCACTTTGCCGCTGCCGGTGAGCGGCAGGGCGTCCAGGGTCATGATCGTCGCCGGGATCGTCGCCGCGGGCAGCCGGGCCTCCAGGTGGGCGCGCAGCACCGGCTGGTCCGGCACGGCGGTGTCCGGGGCGGGCACGAGGTAGGCGACCAGTCGCGGTTCGCCGTCGTGGTCCGGCCGGGCCACGACCACCGCCTGCCCGATCGCCGGATGCCCGGTCAGCGCGGCCTCGATCTCGCCCGGTTCGATCCGGTTGCCGCGGATCTTGACCTGGTCGTCGGTACGGCCGAGGAACAGCAGGGTGCCGTCGGACAGTTGCCGGGCCCGGTCCCCGGTGCGGTACATCCGGTCGCCCGGCGCGCCGAACGGATCGGCCGGGAACGCCGTGGCGGTCAGCCCCGGACGGTTGAGGTAGCCGTCCGCGACCTGACTGCCGGCCAGGTAGAGCTCGCCGGGGCTGCCGGGCGGGACGGGCCGGCCCGACGCGTCGAGCACGTAGCAGCGGGTGTTCCAGCCGGGACGCCCGATCGGCACACCTTCGGCCGGGTCGTACGGCTGGTCGCAGTCGAAGCCGGTGACCGCCACGGCGACCTCGGTCGGGCCGTACAGGTTGTGCAGCCCGGGGCCGAGCACACGGGTGTACCGGGCGGCCAGGTCGGCCGGCAGCACCTCGCCGATGCACAGCGTACGGCGGATCGTGGTGCAGCCTTTCGCGGCGGGCTCGTCGAGGAACTCCCGCAGCATCGACGGCACGAACCCGGCGGTGCTCACCCGTTCCCGGGTGATCAGCGCGGCCAGGTAGGCCGGGTCACGGTGACCGCCCGGCCGGGCGACGACGACGGTGGCACCGTGCAGCAGCGGCCAGAAGTACTCCCAGACCGACACGTCGAAGGTGGCCGCGGTCTTCAGCAGCACCCGGTCGTGCCGGTCCAGCCCGAAGCGCCCGCTCATCCAGGCCAGGTGGTTGACCAGTGCGCGGTGCGGCAGTGACACGCCCTTGGGCCGGCCGGTGGAGCCGGAGGTGTAGAGCACGTAGACCGGGTCGCCGGGCCGCAGCGGGCGGGCGCGTTCGGCGTCGGTGACCGGGCCGCCGGACCGCTGGGCGAGCGCGGCGGCCGTTTCCGGGTCGTCCAGGATCAGCGCGGTGGGCCCGCCGGGCAGATCGGTGTAGCGCAGCCGGTCGGTGACCAGCAGGGCCGGCGTGGCGTCGGCGAGCACGAACGCGACGCGCACCGGGGGATAGGAGTCGTCGATCGGCAGGTAGGCGGCGCCGGACTTGAGCACCGCGAGCAGTGCGGCGACCTGCGCGGCCGAGCGGTGCAGGGCGACGGCGACCAGCCGGCCGGGCCCGGCGCCGCGGGCGATCAGTTCCCGGGCCAGCCGGTTCGCCCGCGCGTCCAGGTCGGCGTAGGTGACCTCGCCGTCCTCGGTGACCAGTGCCACGGCGTGCGGGGTGGCCGCGGCCTGGGCGGCGAGCAGCGCGGGCAGGACATCGTCGGGTACCGGATGCCGGGTGTCGTTCCAGTCCGCCAGTACCTGCCGGAGTTCGGCGGGGCTGAGCAGCGAGGCCTGCCCGGCCGGGGTCCGCGGGGCCTCGCTGAGTTCCAGCAGCAGGCGGATCAGCCGCTGCTGGTGTGCTTCGACCTCGTCGGCGGTGTACCGGTCCGGGTTGGCGGTGACGTCGATGCGCAGCACCCCGTCCAGGTCGCCGCGCAGTTCCAGCGACAGATCGTCGATCGGCCCGGACTCCAGCGCGCGGCCCTCCACGGTCAGGCCGGCCGCCGTGGCACGGTACGTGAACGGCATGACGTTGACCGACGGCCCGAAGACGCGGTGCCCGGCCGGGAGCTCGGCACGCACCTCCTCCAGGGCGAACCGCTGGTGGCGCAGCACCTGCCGGAGCTCCTGGCCGGCCTGGTGCACGAGGTCGGCGAAGACGGTGCCCGGCGTGACGTGCAGGCGTACCGGCAGGACGGTCATCATCATCCCCGGGGTGATCTTGGCGGTCCGGCCCCATCGGCCGGCGACCGGCACGCCCAGGATCACGTCGGTGGCGCCGGTCATCCGGTGCAGGTAGACGGCGGTGACCGCGACGACGGTGGCGGCCCACGCGGCCGGGGTGACGGCGGCCCGCAGCCGGGCCATCTCGCCCGGTCCGGGTTCGGTGCGGCGGCGCAGCACCCGGTGTGCCGGGCGGGCCGGGCCGGGTGTGCGGGCCAGCGTGACGGCCTGCGGGATGCCGGCGAGGCGGCTCTGCCAGTACGCGCGGTCGTCGGCGTAGGCCGGCCCGGCCCGGTAGGCGTCCTGTTCGGACCAGTACCGCCGCAGCGAGCCGATGGTGCCGTCCGGCGGGTCCCGCCGTTCGACCGCGGCCGCGTAGGTCTCCAGCACCCGGGCGGCGACGAGCTGGTAGGCGAAGCCGTCCAGGGCGACGTGGTGCAGACGCAGGTAGAACAGGTGCCGGGTGGGGGAGACGGTGATCAGTGCGGCGCTCACCAGCGGGTCGCCGTGCATCCGGACCGGTTCGTCCAGGCGTGCCCGCATCCACGCGTGCGCCCGCGAAAGCGCGTCCGGAAACTCCGCTAAATCCACCTCGACAAATGAATATCGGGCATCTTCGGCTATTCGCTGAAATGGTGTTCCATCTGCCTCGCGAAACTCCAGGCACGCCGCCTCGGTCGCCGCCAGAGAGCGGTGAACGGCGCCCGCGAACAGATCCGCCCGCATGTCGCCGCTGATCTCCAGGTAGCCCGCCACACTGAATGCGGGATTTCCCGGATCCAGCTGCTGGCCGAACCAGATGCCGGACTGCGTCGCGGCCAGAGGCCGCCAGTCTCGGGACATGTTTCTCCCACCTCGAGTGCGCGGCAGTCGCCACCCGCACGGCCGTCGCCGCACGATACTGAGCACCGAAGGCCCGCCGCGTCAAGCCTGGCAGTCGACGTAACACGCTTGCAAAAACAGGTTCCACAGTGGATCTCGCAGGAAGGTTCGCAGGTCGCTCCGGCAATGCCCGGTCGATGGGCGGACCTGGCCCCGGCTCACCCTTTACAGTGGACCTTAACCCGGTGTAGCGTGCTGATAACTGACCGCAGGCAATGTGAATAGCCATTTCCAAATAGCGCCTCCGCGATCGGAAAAACGCAATGTCAATCGTTGCCGGACCTGATTCCCGCGATTTCATGGAAACCCTCACCGCGAGCAGTTCCTGGCAGCTTCTGCATCAGGAGATGGAACGCCGCCGACCGGTCACCCCGGACGAACCGGACGCGATTCTGCGCTACGCGCTCCTGCCCGCCGGCAAGATGATCCGGCCGATCATGACGCTGCACTGCGCGACAGCGGTCGGCGGCGACCCGCAGACGGTGCTCCCGGCCGCCCTCGCCCTGGAGTACGTGCACGTCGCCACCCTGGTCCACGACGACATCATCGACAACGACGACGTCCGCCGCGGCCGGCCATCGGTGCCCGCCGCCTACGGCACCCCCAACGCCATCATCGCCGGGGACCAGCTCATCTTCGACGCGTTCGCCGCCATCACCGCCTGCCGGGACTCCGGGTTGCCGGCCGCCGGCATCGTCACCGCCGTCACCGCGCTCGCCGAGGCCGGCGCCGCACTCTGCCGCGGCCAATCGCTGGAATCCCGGCTCACCGGTGACCTCACCGTCGGCGCCGAACCCTATCTGGAGGTCGCCCGGCTCAAGACCGGAGCGCTGTTCCGCGCCGCCTGCCAGGTCGGCGCCGCACTCGGCGGAGCGGACCCGGCCACCACCGCGGCACTGGCCGACTACGGCGAACAACTCGGCATCGCCTTCCAGATCCGCGACGACCTGCTCTCCTACACCGAGCGCCCGGACCTGATCGGCAAGTCCACCACCAGCGACCTCAGCAACGGCCGGGCCACCCTGCCGCTACTGCTGGCCTGGGCGGCCAGCACACCCGACGGCCGGGCCGCACTGACCGGCGCGCTCCAGGACAAGACAGCCGACGAGGCCACCGTCGCGCTGGTCACCGACGCGGTCCACGGCACCCGGGCACTGGACCGCTCCTACGCCCTGGCCGCCGACTACGCCCGCCGGGCCCACGAGCGGCTGGCCGTACTGCCCCCGTCCGCCAGCACCGACGTCCTCGCCGCGGTGCCGGGCTGGGCCACGGCCCGCCGATGGTGAACACCCTGCTGGCCCACCTGCGCACCTGGCGGCCGTACACCCTCTGGTACATCGGCCTGGTCGGCCTCGCCGGCGCCGGGCTGACCGGCACCGGCGAATGGTGGCGGCTCGCCGCCGCGTGGGCCGCGCCGACCGTCGGCTGGATCGGCGGGCACTACCTCAGCGACTGGTTCGACCGCGACCTCGACGCCATCGCCAAACCGCACCGGCCCATCCCGTCCGGCATGCTGCCCGCCCGCACCGCCCTGACCTGCGGCATCGTCTGCCTGACCGCGGTGGTGCTGCTGTCGATCGCCGGTGGCTGGCGCACCCTGGCCGTCGCGGTCGCCGCCGCGGCCGCGATCATCTCCTACGGCTACGTCCTGAAAGCCCGGGGCATCGCCGGAAACCTGGTCCGCGGACTGCTGGGCGCGCTCACCCTGCTCTACGGCGCCGCCCTCGGCGGATCCCTCACCGGCTGGCCGCTGGCCCTGCTCGCGGCGGCGTTCTGGGCCCACGACACCGCGTCCAACCTGGTCGGCACGATGCGCGACGTCGACGGCGACCGGGCCGGCGGCTACCGTACGGTGCCGGTGCGGTTCGGCATCCGGGCCACCTTCGCCCTCGCCCTCACCCTCTACACCGTCACCCTCGCCGCGGCCCTCGCCGCCGGCCTGGCCGCCGACCCCGGACCACGCCGGCTCGCCTTCCTCGCCGGACTGGCCCTGACCGCCCTGGCCGGCACGGCGGCCTTCGCCGTCATCGGCCGCGGCACACCCGGCCTGAGCCCCGCCGCCGCCCTGCGCGCCCACGCGATCCTGGTGCTGGAACGGGTCTGGTTCGCCGCCACCGTCGTCGCGCTCGGCACGGGCATCGTCCCGGCACTCGTCCTGGCCATCCCCCTGCTGATCGTCACCTGGTGGACCCAGGGCGTCATGCGCAGCGGATACGAGTTCGGGACCCGGGCACCCGAGCCCGCGCACCGATAGCACCTCGAGAGGAAGCAGCGGCATGTCACCAGTTCTCGCCGATCGCGTCGGCCGGGCCATCGCGGACGGCGCCGAGGAACTCTTCGGCCGGCAACGCCCGGACGGCGCGTTCACCGACGACCCGCCCGGCTCCACACTCGGCACCGCCGGCGCGATCACCGCCCTGCACGCCGCCGACCCGCACGGCTCCGCCGCCCTCATCGACGGTGGCCTGGCCTGGCTGCGCGCCCGGCAACTGCCCGACGGCGGCTGGGGCGGCGTCGACGGCGCACCGGCCGAACCCGTCGCCACCTCGGTCGCGGTCGCCGCCCTGCACCGCATCGCACCCGGCGACGCCGGCGACGCGGTCACCGCCGGGCGCGACTGGCTGGCCACCCACGGCGGCGTCGAAGCGGTCACCGACCCGGCCGTCAACCACCTCTGCCGCCAGTTCCTCGCCCTCGCCGGCCTGCCGGAAGCCGGCACCATGCGCCGCCTGCCCCTGGAAGTGGTCCACTCGGACACCATCCGCCGCCGGCGCGTCTCCTTCCGGACCGCCCCGTTCCTCGCCCTGGCCCTGCTGCAATCCGCCACCGCGCCACCCGGCCCACTGCGCCGGCTCACCCAGCGCGGCGCGATCCCGGTCGCCTTGCGGCTGCTGCGCACCATCGACGCCCACGAGAACCACACCGGCGACTTCAGCGAGGACCCGTGGCCGGCCGCCCTGGTCTGCCTCGGGCTGTCGATCTCCGGGCACCTGCCCGGCGTCGTCGCCGGCACCGCCGGATTCCTGCGCCGATCGGTCCGCCCGGACGGCGGCTGGGACGCGGTCACCAACCTCGACCTGACCCGGTCCGCGTTCGCCGCAACCGGCCTGATCGCCGCCGGATACGCCACCGACCCACGCCTGAACGCCACCCGCGACCTGCTGCACCGCACCCAGCAGAGCACACCGTTCGACGTCCTCGGCGTCCCGGCCGGCGGCTGGAGCTACTGCTGCGGCCACGGCTGGCCGGTCACCCTGGAATCCGCCGAGATCCTCACCGCGCTCGCCGGACTGCCCGGCGCCGCCACCGACCCGGCACTGCGCTCCGGCCTGGACTGGCTGATCGGACGGCAGGACACCCGGGGCTCCTACAGCCTGTGGGTACGCGACACCCGGCTGGCCAACGACGGGCCCTGCCCGGCCATCACCGCCCAGGGCATCACCGCGCTGCGCGAAGCCGGCCACGACGTGTCGAGCCCACCGGTGACCGCCGCCGCCACCTGGCTGCTCACCCAGCAGCGCCCGGACGGCACGTTCGAGAACCTGTGGTACCGCGACCACACCTCCGGCACCGCCATGGTCGTCGACGCGCTCGTCCTCGCCGGCCACGCCGGCCACCCGGCCGTCGCCAAAGCCCGCGACTGGCTGCTGCGCACCCAGCTCGCCGACGGCACCTGGGGGCCCGGCGACGGCAGCCCCGGCTCGGTCGAGGAGACCGCCTGGGCCCTGCACGCGCTGCTGGCCGCCGGTGAGCCGGCCGGGCCGGACAGCCCCGCCGACCGGGCCGCCGGCGCGCTGATCGACGCGCAGCGCCCCGACGGCGGCTGGCCGGCCGCCCGGGTCTGCGCCTACATCCGCCACCACATGCACTACCCCAACGGCGCCATCACCCGGGCCCTCGCCCTGCGCGCCCTCGCCGCGTTCCGCCGCGCCCAGGAGACCACCGCATGACCGACACCGACGTCCTCATCTGCGGCGCCGGAGTCGGTGGGCTCGCCGCGGCCCGCGCCTTCGGGGCCGCCGGGCTGCGGGTGATCGTCACCGACCGGCGCGCCACCCCACCCCGGGTGGCCAAAGGCGAACTACTGCAACCCGAGGCGGTACGCCTACTCCAGCAGTGGGGGACCCTGCCGGCCGCGGTGCCCGTCGACCGGCTCGCCATCCGTGACCCGGCCGGGCGGATGCTGCTGCCACTCGACTACTCCGTACTCGGCGGCGACCACCGGCAGATCCTCTGCGCCGGCCACCCGGCCATCCTCGCCGCCCTCGCCCACGAACCCGACCCCGGCGTCGACCTGCGCCTCGGCGTCCCCGTCCAGGGACTGCTGCGGGCCGCCGGCGGCCGGGTCACCGGAGTCCGTGCCGGTGGCGCCGAGATCACCGCCGGGCTGGTCGTCGCCGCCGACGGGGTGTCGTCCACACTGCGTGCCGAGGCCGCGATCCCGGTGCGGCGCAAGCCGTACCCGCACCGGCTGGTCGCCTTCGAACTCCCCGGCGCCGCCGTCGAACCGGAGGTCACCGCGTACCTCGCCGATCGTGGCCTGCGCCTGGTCTACCCGCTGCCCGGCGGCCGGGCCCGGCTCTACGTCCAGGTCCGCCCGGAGGAACTGCGCGAGGGGGCGTTCCGCGACCCGGACGCCTGGATCAGGGCGCTGCTCGACGAGGTGCCCGCGCTGGCCCCGCTCGGCCCGGCCCTGCGCACCCACCTGGACCGGCGGCAGAACCTGGCCGTCCAGCGCCTGCGCACCCCCCGCCTCGGCGTGCCCGGCCTGGCCCTGGTGGGCGAATCCGCGCACGCCGTGCACCCGATGGCCGCGCAGGGCATCAACAGCTCCCTCGCCGACGCCGCCGTCCTCGCCGAACTCACCGCCGCCGCGCTGCACGCCCGCGACACCGCCGCCGTCGACGACGCCCTGCTCGACTACCAGCGGCGACGGCTGCCCCGGCTGGACCACACCGCGACGGTCAGCCACAACGCCGCCCGGATGCTCACCACCACCGGCGGCGCGGCCCGCCTGCTCGGCCGCCGGATGATGCGGCACACCGCCACCAACCGGCGGCTGCTGCGCCTCACCACCGGCAACATGTCCGGCGTCGAACTGCGGCCGCTGCGGCCGGTCGACCGGCTCTACCAGTTCGGCCTGCTCACCGACCGGCACGCCGGCCCCGCACCCGCACACCCCGCCACGAAAGGCGCAGACCGTTGACGGCCACCACCGCGGACCTGTCCATGAACGAGACGCCCCACCCACCACCGCCGGCCCTCGCCGCGCTGATCACGGCGGGCGCGGGCCGGCTGCACCGCTACCCGTCCAACACCGCGGCGCCCCTGATCGGCGCGCTGGCCGGACGGCTCGGCGTCCCGGCCGGGCAGGTGCTCGTCGGCCCCGGCTCGGCCGGCCTGATCCAGCACCTGATCCAGTCGCTCGGCCCGGCCCGCACCGACGTGCTGGTGCCGGCGCTGTCGTTCGAGGCCTACCCGCTGCTCGCCGCGAACGCCGGCGCCCGGCCGGTCCCGGTCCCGATGGCCGGCCTCGACCAGGACCTGGACGCCACCGCCGCCGCGATCACCGGCAACACCCGGTGTGTGCTGCTGTGCAACCCCAACAACCCGACCGGCACGGCGCTGCGCCGCGACACCCTGGAACGGTTCCTCGACCGGATCCCGCCCGGGGTGCCGGTCATCCTGGACGAGGCCTACCGCGAATTCGTCACCGACCCCGACGTGCCGGACGGGGTGGACCTGGCCCGCGGGCGCGGCAACGTCTGCGTCACCCGCACCTTCTCCAAGGCGTACGGGCTGGCCGCGCTGCGGATCGGCTACGCCGTGGTGCCCGAGCCGATCGCCGGGCCGGCCCGGATGACCG
This sequence comes from Actinoplanes sp. G11-F43, assembly GCF_050589265.1. Lineage (NCBI taxonomy): Bacteria > Bacillati > Actinomycetota > Actinomycetes > Micromonosporales > Micromonosporaceae > Actinoplanes > Actinoplanes sp. G11-F43. The sequence continues at coordinate 34,767 of NZ_JBNZCE010000008.1, read as the reverse complement.
GCGCCGTCTTCTTCCCCAACACGTTCGCCCAGGACGCCGCCCTGGCCTGCCTCGACCCGGCCGTCGAAGCCGAGGTCACCGCCCGGTGCACCGCCCTCGCCGCGGAACGCCGGCGGCTGGCCACCGAACTGTCCGCGCGGGGCGTCCCGGTCGCCGACAGCCAGGCCAACTTCGTCTGGCTGCCGCTCGGCGACACCGCCGAGGAGTTCACCGCCCGCTGCGCACAGGCCGGGATCCTGGTCCGCGGATACCCCGGCGTCGGGGTACGGGTCACCGTCGGCACCGCCGCCGACAACGACCGGCTGCTGGACACCGTCACGGCGGTGGCGCCCCGATGACCACACCCGTCCTCAGCGTCTGTGTGCCGGCGTACGGCAACGGGCACCTGCTCACCCGCACCCTGGACGCGCTCACCCGGCAGAGTCTGCCCACCGCGGCGTACGAGGTGATCGTGGTCGACGACGGCAGCGAGCCGTCCCTGGAACCGATCGTCACCGCGTACCTCAATGAGTTGCCGTTGACCCTCATCCGCCAGGACAACCGGGGCCGGTCCGCGGCCCGCAACCGGGCGATGGCCGCCGCCCGCGGCCGGGTGTTCGTCTTCCTGGACGCCGACCAGGCCGCCGACCCCGGCCTGCTCCAGGCCCACCACGACTTCCACGCCACCCGCGGATTCGGCCCCGGCGTGCTGCTCGGCCGGGCGATCACCGCGGACTGGGCGGTGATCGGCGCGTTCACCCACGGCCAGACCCCCACCCCGGCGATGGCCGACGCCAGCCGCGGCGACGTCCGGGACTACCTGCTGCGCCTGCCGCACTTCCGGGCCGGGCTCGGGCGCGCGCCGTGGATCTGCGCGCACACCAACAACGCGTCGATCGACCGGGCCACGGCCGAGGCGGTCGGCGGCTTCGACGAGGCCCTGACCACCTGGGGCGGCGAGGACAACGAGTTCTTCTACCGGGTCTTCCGCCACCACGACCGGGACCCGAAACTGTTCGATGTCGGCGACGACGCGATCAGTTACGACCTGCCACACTTCCGGCTGTGGCCGCTGCTGATGGCCCAGCTCGCCGACAACTTCCGGCAGATCTTCCACAAACATCCGCGGTACGACGTCGAACTGTTCACCCTGCCCGGCCTCTGGACCACCACCCTGCGCCGGATCACCTGGTTCGAGGACGCCCTGACCGCCGCCCGCACCCACCGGCTCGGCCGCGCCGACCTGCTGCCCGGCACGCTCACCGACCGGCTGCGCGGCACCGGCGCCCTGGTCATCGGATTCGGCGCGGACCGCCTGGACCTCGGACCGGACGCCGCCGTCTTCGACCACGACACCCCCGCCGGTGGCCGCAACCGGCACCTCGCCGGACTCGCCGTGCCGGAACCCGACGGCCGGTACGCGGGAGTCGTCGCCGTCGACCTGTGGCGCTTCCTGCCGCCCGAGGACCTGGCCGTCCTGGTCCTGGAGTCGCTGCGGATCGGCGGCCGGATCGACCTGGTCGCCACCGGCACCCCGGTCACCGCCGCGGACCTGCTGCCCCTGCCGTTCGCCGACGACCTCGACTACCTGCGGGACACCGTCGCCGGCCACCTGCCGGTCCGCGTCAGCGACCACGACGGCGCCCGCGTGCTCACCATCGGCGGCGAGTGACACCATGCGGGTCCTGATGGTCACCTGGGGCTGGCGCACCCACTTCCTGCCGCTGGCCCCACTCGGCTGGGCGCTGCGGGCCGCCGGCCACGAGGTCCGGGTCGCCTGCCAGCCCGGACAGGCCGCCGCCGTGGTCGAAGCCGGCCTGCCCGCGGTGCCGGTCGGGCCACCACTCGACTTCGCCGACGTGTTCCGTGGACAGGTCGGCAGAGTCGCCACCCGGGAATCCTTCGACAACGGCCCGGACACCGCCCTGGACGGGCTCGCCCCCCAGGTCACCGACGACGGCGGCACCCTGCGGTTCGCCGACGTGATGGTCGACGACCTGATCGCGTACGGCCACCACTACCGTCCCGACCTGGTGCTCTACGAACCGTTCAACATCGCCGGCGCACTCGCCGCGGCAGTCCTCGGCGTACCGGACGTCCGGCTCCTCTGGGGGCCGGACTCCACCACCGAACTCCACCTCGACGAGGAGAAACTGATCGGGCCGCGCGCCCGGCGGGTCGGCGCCGACGGCGTGCGAGTCACCGGCACCCTCACCCTCGACCCGTGCCCGCCCGCCCTACAGGTGCCGGTGACCGGGCCCACCCGGCCGATCCGGTTCGTGCCGTACAACGGCGCCGCGGTCCTCCCGGACTGGCTGCGCCGACCGGCCGACCGGCCCCGGATCTGCCTGACCTGGGGCACCATGATGGCCGAACTCGGCCTCACCGACCGGATCAGCGTCGCCGCCACCGCCGAGGCGATCGCCGGACTCGACGCCGAGATCGTGCTGGCCCTGGCACCCCGGCACCGCGACACACTCGGGCCGCTGCCGGCCAACGTCCGGATGCCCACCGGGCATCTGGCCCTGCACCTGCTGCTGCCCGGCTGCGCCGCCCTCGTGCACCAGGGCGGCGCTGGATCGCTGATGACCGCGATGGCCTGCGGCGTCCCGCAACTGGTCGTACCCGCCGTCACCGACCAGCACTTCAACGGCGAACGACTGGCCCGGGCCGGCGCCGGAACCGTCCTCGCCGACGGCGACGAACACCCGGAGGCGATCCGCGCCGCACTGTCCCACCTGCTCACCGACCCCGCGACGGCCGCCACCGCCGCCGCGCTCGCCGCCGAGAACACCGCCCGCCCCGCGCCCTCAGCCGTCGTACCGGTGCTGGAGGACCTCGCGGCCGCCGGCCGATGACCGTGCCCCTCCAGGAGGAACACCGTGACCGAACCACTGCCGTATCCGCTCGCGCCCGGCCCGTCGATCCACCACCCGTCCCCGCAGATGACCGACCTGCGCGGACGGTGCCCGGTCGCGCCGGTCGTGATGCCCGGCGACACCCCCGCCTACCTGGTCACCCGGTTCGCCGACGTCCGGCAGGTGCTGGTCGACCCACGGTTCAGCCGCCGGGCCGCCGGTCAGGCCGGCGCCCCCGCACAGGAACTCGGCGAGCTGGAGACCGACTCACTGATCGGCATGGACCCGCCCGAGCACAGCCGGCTACGGCGGCTGGTCTCCCGAGCCTTCACCCCGCGCCGGGTCGAACAGCTGCGCCCCCGGGTGGCCGAGCTGGTCGACGAACTCATCGACCGGATGATCGGCCTGCCCCGGCCGGCCGACCTGGCCACACTCTTCTCCACCCCACTGCCGGTCCAGGTGATCAGCGAACTGCTCGGCATCCCGGAACAGGACCGGCACCACGCCAAACAGTGGTCCGACGCGATGATGAGCGACTGGCGCGTCGACCCGGTCGGCACCCGCGCCGCCCTCGACAGCTTCGCCGCACTGATCGCCGCCCGCCGCGCCGACCCGGCCGACGACCTGATCACCGCCCTGATCCACGCCCAGGAACAGGAGGACAAACTCACCGAACACGAACTCGTCTCGATGACCGTCGGCGTACTGATCGGCGGCCACGAGACCACCACCAACCTGATCAACATGGCGCTGCTGACCCTGCGCCGGCACCCGGACCAGTTCGCCTTGCTCAAACAGGACCTGAGCCTGATCCCGGCGGCCGTCGAGGAACTGCTGCGCTTCATCCAGCTCGGCGACACCGGCGTCATGCTGCCGCGCATCACCACCGAACAGGTCGAACTCAGCGGCGTCACCCTGCCCGCCGGAACACCCGTGCTGGCCGCGTTCGTCACCGCCAACCGGGACCCGGCCGTGTTCCCCGACCCGGACCGCTTCGACATCCGGCGCACCCCCAACAACCATCTCGGCTTCGGCGCCGGCCCACACCACTGCCTGGGCGCGCCGCTGGCCCGGATGGAACTGCAGGAGGCGCTCCGCGGCCTGCTCACCCGCATGCCGGACATCGAGGTGGCGATCCCCGACGAGGACCTGGTCTTCAAACAGGGCCTCGCCGTACGCTGCCTGACCGCCCTGCCCGTCACCTGGTGAGAGGGCCGGCCGCTCTCGGCCGGGCAGGGTGACGACCCGGGCGGCTGTCGTCATGGGCGGGAGGCCCCACCGGGTGGGGCCTCCGCGCTGTTCCCGGCCCTACCCCAGCGGAATCAGGTGATCGTGCCGGTCGACCCGGTGCGGCAGTTCGTCAACTCGAGTCGATACCAGCTGTGCACCCCGGTGATGCGCTCGCCCCACTCGCCCACCGTGGTACGCGACCGCACGATCTGCCAGTTGTCGGTGTCCCGGACCCGCCAGTCACACAAGTTCAGTGCGGGTGTGGTGATGTGGATCCAGATCACCCCGTCGCCGGCGGGGACGGATCCGGTTTCGCAGCCGCTCCATGGTGCGACACAGAATCCGGTTGCCGCCTGTGCGGGCTGGGCGGTGACGGCGACGGCGACGAGGGTGGTGAGGGCCGCGGCTGCGGCGTGGAGACGTTTTCTCATGGCAACCTCTTCTTCGCTGGTGGCGTCGAGGTCGAACCCCGGTTGTGGGGAAGTGTCGGCGGGGCGCCTGTCAGGGGTCTGCCGAGAATCTGTCAGAGGCCACCACCCGGAACCCGTCGGCCAACCGGCTGGGCTCACCGCCAGGTCCGGCGGCCAGACCACCGATGCCCGTCGTCGACCCGGCCGCCGCAACGGCGGTTGACCGGAAACCTTGCCGGATCGTGCAACAGTTCGCGGGCTTCGAGCGTGTTGGACGGACGGTGGAGGTGATCGATGGTCGACGGCTTCGAGTCGTTCGTCCGTGACCGTATGAGCGCGCTGGTCCGATACGGCTACGTGCTCTCCGGTAACCCGCACGACGCCGCCGATCTGGCCCAGGAGGCTCTGGCCCGGCTCGGCGAGCGCTGGTCGCGGGTGCATGCCAAAGGCGACCCCGAGGGGTACGTCCGGGCCACCATGGCCCGGCTGCACATCAGCTGGTGGCGGCGCCGGCGCCGGGAGCATCCGGTGCGGGTGCTGCCCGAGGAGGTCTACGACGACTCGGGCCTGCTCGCCGCCGACAGCGACATGGGGTTGTGGCGGGCGGTGGCGGGCCTGCCGCCCCGGCAGCGGGTGGTGCTGGTGCTGCGCTACTTCGTGCAGCTCACCGACGAGGAGATCGCCGATCAGCTGGGTGTCTCCCGGGTCACCGTCCGCACCCAGGCGTCACGGGCCCTGGAGAAGTTGCGGCAGGCCGACGACTTTCGCGTCGCCGAGTTGAGCGGGAGGTAGGGGCATGCGCCGAGATGTCGAGGGGGACCTCACCCGGGCTCTGCGGGCGGCGTTCGACACGACGCCGCGACTGGCGCCGGACTTTCCCGAGGCGGTCCGCCGCCGTCGCCGGCAGCGGCGCCGTCGCCGGGCCGGGGTGTTCGGGGTGTTCGGCGCGCTGCTGGCGTTCACCGCCGCCGGCGTGGCTACGGTCCAGCCGGCCGGTGACACCGTGGCCGATTCCGGTCAGGCGCCGGATGTTCGGACGATGTGGCCGGAGGCGATCGTCACATTGCCGCCCCTGCTGCCCGGCAAGCAGACCTACACGGTCGACGCCGCGCTCGGTGCCGGTCTCTACCTGGCCCAGCCCACGGACGGCGCGACGGTGCTGCTGGACGCGAACACCGGGCGGACCCGGCGGCTGGGCGGTGACTTCCCGCGACCTCAGGCCAACGGGTACGAGATCACCGAGCGCCACATCGTCTGGTCGGCTCCGGCAGGCGACGGCCTGAACGTGTACGCCCAGGCGCGGGACGGCTCGGGTGAGGCGTTCGATCTCGGTCACCTGCCGGACACCGATGTGTCGGTCACCGAGACCGGCGGGGTCTTCCACGCGGTCGCGTCGACCAAACACGGCAACAACTGGAGTCTGCGGATGTACCGGCTGGCCGCCGGGGCGGAACCCGTCCCGGTGCCCGGCGGCGACGGGCACGTGCTGGTCGACGGCCCGTGGGCGGTGCGGGGCCTGCCGCAGCCGGGCGCCGCGAACCGGTTGCCGCTGACCTGGGGCCCGAACCCGAGCCTGGCCCGGGTGCTGACCGAACCGCGGACCGCGCCCGCCTACTGGAACGTCAACACCGGTCAGCGGGTCACCCCGGCGGTCCGCGCGCCGATCCTCAGCTGCACCGCCGCCGCCTGCATCGGGCACGACGACGGTGTGCTGGTGTCCTGGAACGCCGACGGCACCCACGAGATCCGGGCCGCCGGCGTGCCGCTGGACCCGCGGGACCGGGCGGACGTGTTCTTCAGCAGCACCGGCCGGTTCGCACAGGTGGCGACCCGGACACCGCGCGAGTCGACGGCCACGGTGACCGGCAACCACGTCTGGGACCGGGCCACCGGGGAGCTGGCCACGGTGCGCGGGCAGATGTCGTACGACGTCATCGATCTGGGCACCGAAGGTGGCCGTGTGGTGCTGGACCTGACCCGGGTCGTGTCTTGACCGTCGCCCTCACCCGCGCGGAGCCGACCCCGCGCCTGGTCACGATCGTGCGCTGGCTGGTCGTGATCCTTCTCGGTCAGATGGCCACCGTCATGATCGTCACCGCGGTGCAGCAGACCCCGACGATCGACGAACCGGTGTACGTCGGTACCGCCGTCACCTACCTCGACCAGCACAGCCTGCGCTACAACCCGGAACACCCGCCGCTCGGGAAACTGATCATCGCGGCCGGGCTGGCCCTGGCCGACCCGCGGATGGACCCGGGATTCGACGGCAACCAGAGCGAACTGGGCCGGCACGTGCTGTACGAGGCGGGCAACGAGCCGGGACTGCTGATGCTGCTGGCCCGGGCCCCGATGATCGTTCTGACGCTGCTGTTCGGCCTGGTGGTCTTCGCCTTCGCCCGCGACCTGACCAACCCGGCCGGCGGGCTGCTAGCCCTCAGCCTGTACGCGTTCTCCCCAGACGTGATCACGCACGGCTCGCTGGCCACCCTGGACCTGCCGGCTGCCGGGTTCCTGCTGACCGCGGTGTGGCTGACGTGGCGTGCCCGGAATGCCGGGCCGTGGCCGTACCTGATCATGGCCGGGGTGGTTCTCGGGTTTGCCCTGGCGACCCGGGCGAGTGCTCTCCCGGCCGTACCGGCAATCATGGGTCTGGCCTTCTGGGGTGTCCGCAGATGGCTCGCGCCACTGGTGGTGGCGGTGGCGGCGACCGCTGTGGTGTGGCTGAGCCATCTGGCCGTCGATCCCGGGCTGCACTGGGTGACGCCGGACGGGCTGCCCGACATCCACGGGTGGCGGTCGGTGCTGACCGATCTGCTGCCGTTCCCGCAGGCGTACCGGGACGGCATGCGCCTGCAATTCGGCATGGAGGACACGACGTTCCGGGGATTCCTTTTCGGTCAGCGGTACGAAGGGGCGCGCTGGTACTACCTGCCCGCGGCGCTGCTGGTGAAGACGCCGCTGGGGATGCTCGCGCTGTGGGCGGCGGCCGTCGTCGCGGTGATCAGGCGCCCGGCCGCCGTCTATCTGCTGGCACCGCCGGTGCTGCTGCTGGCCGTCGCGATGACCGGGGCCCGCAACTACGGCACCCGGTACGCGATCGTCGTCCCGTTGTTCCTCGCGGTGGCGGCGGCCGGGCTGGTCGTGGTGCGTCACCGGTGGGTGTCGGCGGTCGCGGTGGTGCTGGCGGTCTCGGTGGCGGTCAGTTCCATCAGCACGTTTCCGTACTATCTGCCGTACTCCAACGAGGCCTTCGGCGGCACCGCCCACACCCACCGCAACCTGCACGACGCCAACGTCGACTGGGGGCAGGACCTCGGCCGGCTGGCCCGCAGGCTGCGCACCGAATACCCGGGGGAGCCGGTGTGGCTGGTCTACAAGGGAGCCGGGGTGCCGCAGGCGTACGGGATCACCGCCCGTGATCCGCTCCAGGTGCCGTCCACCGAGGTCCGTGGCCTGCTGGTGGTCTCCAACAGTGCGGTGGCGCTGGCCCGCGGCCCGCTCGCCGGACTACTGGCCAGCAGCGGCGCCCCGATCGACCAGGTCGGCCACTCGATGAGCATCTACCGCCGGGAACCCTAGGAGAAGAGTTTCGCCAGGGCGGCGTCCGAAGCGGCCAGCGCCGACCTGTCGAACGTGCTGCCGGAGGCGACCAGCTCGGCCGCCCCGGTGCGCTCGACGAGTTCGGCCAGACGGCTCTCCACCTGCGCGGACGTCCCGGCGATCGCGGCCGCGGCGGTCTGGTCGAGGTCGCGCTGCTGGCGCGGGGTGCGGTGCGCGGACCGGGCCACCGCCACCGGCTCCAGCGGCGGGAACGCCCCGGTGGCCCGGCTCTGCGCCATCGCCCACGCCTCCGGCAGCAGCAGGTCGGCGGCCTCCCGGGCGGTGTCGGCGATCAGCACGTCGAGACTGATCGCCACTCGTGGCTCCGGCTGCTGCCCGCTGGGCCGGAAGGCGCGCCGGTACTCGGCCAGGGCGGCCAGGCCCGGCTCCGGATCGCCGGCCACCCCCAGCAGCGGCCCGCCGACGATCACCGGCAGCCCGGCCTCGGCGGCGACCCGCAACCCACTGCCGGTGGCCAGCACGAACAGCGGGACCGCACCGTCCGGCCGGGGATGCAGGGTGACCTCGGCGGTCCCGTCGAAGTAGCCGCGCAACTCCGCCAGGTCGGCCGCGAAGTCGTTGTCGCGCTGCCGCAGCGCCCGCCGCACCGGGGCGGTGAAACCGGGGGAGCGGCCCAGCCCCAGATCCACCCGGCCGGGCGCGAACGCGGACAGGGTCGCGAACTGCTCGGCCACCACGATCGGCTGATGGTGCGGCAGCATCACCCCGGCCGAACCCAGCCGGATCACCGAGGTCGCACCGGCCGTGGCGGTCAGCAGCACGGCGGGCGCCGACCCGGCGATTCCGGGCACGCTGTGGTGTTCGGCAACCCAGAACCGGGCGTACCCCAACTGCTCGGCGTGCACCGCCCGCGCTACGGTCTCCCGCAGGGCCTGCGGCTCGCTCTCCCCGGCGCGGATCCGCGATCGGTCCAGCAGCGAGACGGTGAACTCGGTGTTGATCACACAGATGTCCAGCGTCGCCGGGCCGAGCCCGCATTCCCTCCGGTTGTGCGGCTCACTGCCTGCCGAGCAGCGCGCCGACACCGGCCAGGTAGTCGAGCGGCGGTGTGGTGCGGACCAGCAGGCGCTGCAGGATGAACCCCTGGACCAGGCTTGAGCACGGCGGCGCCGACGTGCTCCGGATCGATGCCGGGGGAGAGGCGGCCGGTCTGCTGCCGGCGGCGGGCAGGCCGGCGAAGGTGTCCGGGGCGATGTCGGTGACTGCCGTGATCAGGTCCTCCTTGCTGGATGCGACGCTACCGCCGGTGCCCGGCGGGCGGTGAGACCCGCGGCCAGCAGCAGGAACGCCGTCATCATCAGCGCCGCGGTCAGGGCGGGCACCGGCGCCGGCATCGACAGCGTCGGCAGGATCATGCTCCAGCCGAACAGCCCGGACTCGCCGTGCACGGAGAACGGCAGCGACACCGCGCCGATCCCGGCGTCGATCAGCGGCAGCGCGGCCAGCGCCGGTAGAAACGCCCCGGCCGCGCCCAGCCGGTGCCCGTCGCGGGCCAGCAGGGCGGTGAGCGTGAGAGCCGCCAGAGCCAGCACGACCCCGGGCAGAACGGCCAGGACCACAGCGGTCACCGCGTCCCCGGTGTCGGCCTGCCCGTAGCTGCGCTCGGCGTTCTCGTCGCGGACCCCGAGACCGATGACGATCACCCGGTACGCCGCGTACCCGGTGATCAGGACCGCCATCGTGACCGTGATCCCGAGAACCGCCCACGACGGCCGGGACCCGCGCCACCACACGACGGCCAGCAGGATCAGCGCGACGATCGGCGCCCACGAGCCGGCGGCGGCTGCCTCGAACCCGGACGGCACGTCGACGCCGTCGGAGGGCTTCAGCACCTGCCAGGCGTACCCCGAGGTGGACGGGGGTGGCGGGATCGTGCGGACCGCGTCCACCAGCAGCACACCCAGGGCGGCCGGCAGCGCCCACCGCGGCGACCGGGGCCCGGCCACCAGCGCGTAGACGAGCAGCACGGCGAGACACACCGGTTCCGCGAACCGCCAGACCGGTGTGGCGAGCAGGACGTCGGCGACGTGGGTCAATGCCAGCAGGACGGCGGCGGCTAACAGGTACGGCATGCGACGTATCGTGTCAGATCAATACCGTAGGCAGGTGGGGGCGTCACCCGGACCGGTCGGTCGAGCGGCTCAGGAGAGATTCCGCGCGGGCCTCCGGCATGGTCAGTCCGACCGATCGTCCGGGTCCCTGTCCTCTGCGACGCCGGCCTCGTCGTACGGCCCGGTCCGCAGTGTCAGGTCGAACCACAGCCGGCCGGCGTCGTCGATCCGGCCGGTCCAGGCGAACTCCTCGATACGGTGCCCGTCCGGCCACGGGTTGCCGGGAAACCAGATCCTGCCCACGATGATCCGGCACGGTACACGGCCGCATCGTCCGGGACACGGTTCAGGACTCGATGGAACGCTGTCCCTCGTCGCCGCGCAGCTTGCGGAACCGGCCGGCGATGCCGCTGGAGAGCATGCCCGTCACCGAGCCGGCCTTGCCGAGGGCCACGCCGCCCATGGTGAGAGCCGCGTCGAGGCCCTTCGCCCCGGTCTCCAGGACGCTGTCGCGGACCTCGGTGGCCGCGTCCACCCACTGCCGGGCCTGCGACGACCGGCCGCCGGTCTCGATGCCGAGCCGCCCGCGGAAGTCGTGGATGCCGGCCGCGGTGTGGTTGTTCGCCTGGACGACGGTGGGTGAGCTGATCGGGTTGAAGAGGACCTCGGCGTTGGCCCGGCTGATCGCCGTGTTCATGCGTTCCAGGAGACGTTCGGTGCTGCGGGCGATGACCTGCAGCCGGTTGTGGCGGGCGGTCCGCAGCCCGAGGCGGTGCCCGTCCAGTTCCTCCGGCGAGGCGTCCAGCACCCGGTCCAGCTCCAGCACGGCGATCGCGTCCTGGAGCAGGAAGCAGCGGGCCAGCACGGCGAGCCATTCCCGGACCTTGGTCTTCGCCTCCTGCGCCGTGGTGGCGAGATCACCGATCGCGGTCTGCCGCTCCAGTTTCTCGGCGTAGGCGTCGAGCTGCCGTAGCGCGTACGCCTGGGTCTCGGCGATCGTCGCCGGCGCGGTCTGCACCTTCGACCACATGATGTCGTCGACCCGGCCCCGCGTCTCCCGCAGCGTCATGGTCTCCTCGATCATCAGGTCTGTCCCGATCATCCGGGAGAGCGCGGCGTCCTTCTGGGCCCGCAGCACGTCGTCGACCTTCTGATCGATCGAGGCGAGATAGTCGGTGATCTCGTCCATCTTCTGCTTGGCGGCGACCTGCGCCATGATCCCTCCGACGCCGGCCAGCACCGCCGGGTTGGCCAGGAACGACCCGGGCCCCTGCGCGAACTCGACGAAGCCCCGGATCTGGCCACTGTCGCCCTTCAGCACACCGGTGAAGAGCCCGGACTTCGAGCTCTCCCGCAGGCCGTATTGTGCGACGAGGTGCGCCGACTGTTCGGAGAGCTGCACCCAGCGACCGGATTCGGCGGAGATCTCCGAGCCGGCCCGCGCCAGCGCGGACCCGAGACTCGCGACCGACTTCAGCCGCGGCAGCCCGAGATCCTTTGAGGCCGGCAGCCCTTCGGAGAGCAGGAACCGTTCGACATCCGTCGACCTCCCGATGACCGCCAGGCCATCACCGTCGCTGATCAGCTGAATCTCGGCGTTCATCGCCCGCTCCCCCCGGTGGCTTTCTCGCGGCCGAGGCTAACGGCGGGCGCGCGTCAGGATCATCCTCCGGCCCGGCAGTTTGCAAAGACTTCCAGAGGATCCACACCATCTCCGGTACGCCTAATCCCCGCCGCGTTCAATCAGGACAGTCGGGCCCGGCGGCAGTAGCGCGTCCAGGGCGTGTTCGAGGACGACGGCCTCGTTCTCCTGGTGCAGCCAGAGCACGGGGCGTGCGCCGTCGTCACGGCCGGGTGCGAGAAACGTGTTGCCGCCCGCGTCGTAGGCGAAGGGGATCAGCCCGGTCAGCCGCGGTGCGGCGCCGACCAGTGCCGCGTACGTTCCGGCCAGCGACGTCTCGCCGGCTCCGATCGGGAAGTATCCGTGCACGCCCAGCGGGTGCGCCTCATCGGTGGTGGGCCAGCCGCCGTTGTGATGGCGGTAGAAGGCCCGCAGCAGCGCCGGAAACGTCACGCCGAGATCACGCTCGACCTGCCGCAGCATCGATGCGGTGACCGGTGGCCCTTCGTTGTGCCATGCGATCACCTCAGGTGAGGCTCCTGACGATTTCGGCCGGGGTGGGTCGTCATCCTGGTGTCAGTTAAGCATGTAAGGAGAAACGTCATGCGTTACGCGCTATTGATGCACTACGCCGAGCCGGCCGCCGGTGAGCTGGACGAGGCGGTCATCGCCGAGGCCCGGCAGGCTTTCGACGTCTACGCCAAAGCCCTCGAATCGGCCGGGGTCCTGCTCGTGGCGGACGTGCTGCAGCCGACGGCCGCGAGCACCACTGTCACCCGCCGCGAAGGTGGGCTGCGGGTGCAGGACGGGCCGTTCGCCGAGACCAGGGAAGCTCTGGCCGGGGTGTTCCTGATCGACGTGCCGGATCTGGACGCGGCGATCGGCTGGGCGGAGAAGTGCCCGGGCAGCCAGTGGGGTGTCATCGAGATCCGGCCGGTGGCGACCGCCTTCCTGGACGGGCGGTGGTCGGCCTGACCGCCGGCGACGCCGGCCGTGCCGGGCCGGCGGTGCACGCCGCCGGCCTGGCCGCCCGGGAGAGCCGGGGCCGGCTGCTGGCTCTGCTGTCGATGGCCGGCAACGACATCACCGCGGCCGAGGACGCGCTGGCCGACGCCTTCGAGCAGGCGCTGCGCACCTGGCCGGACCGCGGTGTCCCGGACAACCCGGACGCCTGGCTGCTGACGGTGGCCCGGAACCGGCTGCGGGACTGGTGGAAGTCGGCGGCGGCCCGCCGCAACGTCGAGCTCGATCCGGAGCGGGACGCCCCGGCGTACGTCCAGGAACCGGTGCTGGATTCGATCCCGGACCGGCGGCTGGAACTGATGCTGGTCTGCGCCCATCCGGCGATCGACCGTACGATGCACACGCCGCTGATGCTCGACACCGTGCTCGGGTTCACCGCGGCGCAGATCGCCGCCGCGTACGCCATACCGGCGGCCACCATGGCGACCCGTCTGGTCCGGGCGAAGAAGCGGATCAAGGTGGCCGGCATCCCGTTCCGGCTGCCCGACCGCGCCGACCTGCCGGCCCGGATGGCCGCCGTGCTGGAGGCCGTCTACGGCGCCTACGTCATCGACTGGGCCACCACCGGTCCGCAGCCGCGCACCCTGCCGACCGAGGCCCGCTATCTGGCCGAGATCCTGACCGGGCTGGCCCCCGGTGATCCGGAGGTCCACGGGCTGGCCGCGCTGGTGCAGTTCTCCACGGCGCGGGCCGGCGCCCGTACCGCGAACGGCCTTTTTGTCCCTCTCGCCGAGCAGGACACCGCGCTGTGGGATTCCGGCCTGATCGGCCGGGCAAACGATCATTTACGGACTGCGTACGCGTCCGGCCGGCTCGGCAGGTTCCAGATCGAAGCCGCGATCCAGGCGGTGCACTGCGCCCGCGCCCGCACCGGGACCACCGACTGGGTGACCCTGCTGGACCTGCACCGGCTCCTGCAGACCGTCGCGCCGTCGCTGGGCGGTGCGGTCGCGCTGGCCGCGGTGACCGCCGAGGTGGACGGCCCGGCGGCAGGGCTGGACCGGCTGGGTGAAGTCGGTGCCGGTGAGCGTTTTCAGCCGGCCCGGGTGCTGCGGGCACACCTGCTGGAGCGGCTGGGGCGGACCGGCGAGGCCGTCACCGCGTACGACGATGCCATCGCTCTCACCCACGACCCCGCCGAGCGTGCCTTTCTGGAGCGCCGCCGTGAAGCCGTATCCGAGCAGCCGGGCGCGTCCAGGACGGAGACGCCCTGGACGCGCCCCGGCTGACCGATCAGGGCAGCAGCGGCTGGAACACCGGCGGGCCGGCCCGGTCCGCCGACGGTGCGGTGGCCACCTCCGGCGCCGTCGCACCCGGCTTCGGCAGTGTTCCGGCCAGCGGCAGGGTGAGCGCGCTACCGCGCAGGTCGAGGGTGATGGTCGCCCCGGTCGACTGCGGTGACGAGTACTCGTTGTCGCTGGCCTGCACGATCAGCCCGAGCACGTGCCCGGCGGCCACCCGCTGGTCGGTGGCCTGCAACGGGACGGTCACCGAGTACCACTTCCCGGGCCGCAGCGGCGTGACGAACCGCAGCGACACGTGGTGGGCGGCGTCCTGCCAGCCCCGGGCGAGGATCGACAGGTCGTTGGTGACCACGTCCTCCGCGGTGTCCCGGTAACAGGCGTCGTCCAGCGCGGTGGAGTCACCCCAGCACGACTCGGTGGTCAGCGTGGTGATGCCCTCACCACGGCCCTCGTGGTTGACCCGGGTCGCGGTGCCGTAGTCGACCAGCCGGGCGGTCAGCTCGGTGGTCGGCTTGTCGACCTTCACCCGCAGCGTCACCGACGGGGAACCCGACACCCGGACCTCGCGGGTCAGCGGCGCGGACAGGAAGGCGACCCGGCCTCCGACCGGCGTGTTCGGCGCGGCCACGGCGGCCCGCTCGCTCAGGGCGGGGTTGTCGGTCCACGTCCGCGAACCGCGTGCCGGGCCGCCACCGAGCGTGCCGGTCACCCCGTCGCCGTCACCCAGCGTCACCCGTACCGGGCGAGCCGCCGCGGCCGGCCAGGTCCGCTCGGACACCCAGGCGCCCGGCCCGGACGCGATCGTCACCGCGGGCTCGCGGTCGATCCCGTTACGCAGCCCTTGCAGGTAGCGATCGAACCACCGGTGCAGCAGGTCCACCCACTCGGCGCGGCGGATGTCGAACGGGTCGACGTGCCCCTGCTGGAAGAGCAGGGCCTTCTTGGGTACGGTCAACCGGCCCCACCACCGGGCGAACTGGTCGGTGGTCACGTTGGTGTCGTTGAGCCCGTGCGCGATCAGCACACTGGCCCGCACCTTGCGCGCGTCCGGCCGGTAGTCGCGCTCGGCCCAGTAGGCGTTGAAATTGCCGGTGGCGTCGTCACTGCCCTCGTCGAGCTGCCGGACCACCGGCGCGCACGTCGTGCCGGGACGCCCGTTGACCACCCGGTGCAGATACTCCGGGTAGTCGGGGGAGCGGAGCACACCGTTGTAGCGCTGGTAGTCGTACCAGCTGGAGATCGCCCCGATCGGCACGATCGTCTCCAGGCCGCGCACCCCGGTCGCGGCGACACCGTTGGCGACCGAGCCGTCCCAGGACTTCCCGATCATCCCGGTACGCCCGTCGGTCCAGCCGGTGGCGACGGCCGGGGTGCCGTCGGCGTACGTGGCGGTGGCCCGGCCGTTCAGCCAGTCCACGACGGCCTTGGCGCTGAGCACCTCCTCGCGCCCGCCGACGTCCATGCAGCCGGTGGACCGGTTGGTGCCGGCCAGGTCGGCGGCGACGAAGGCGTACCCGCGTGGCACGAAGTAGTTGTCGTAGAAGAGCGGCTGCCCGGTGATGACACCGTTGGCGTCGTACGTCTTCAGTTCGCTCTCGTTGCCCCGCCCGCAGCACGAGTAGTAGGGCGAGGCCTCCAGGATCACCGGAACCCTGACCCGCCGGTCCGCGGCCTCGCGCGGCCGGACGATGTCGACGGCCACCCGGTCGGGCACCCCGTCCTGGTCGTTGTCGAGCGAGGTCCGCACCCAGACGCTCTCCCGGACGGCGTTCGCATACGAGTAGACCGGCACGGTCTCCCCGCCCCTGACATGCGGTTTCCCGGCGGCGGAGGCCGGGGTGGCGGCGATGGCCAGGGCCGCGCCGACCCCCACCACGAGGGCTGCCGCGAGCCCGCGAGTTCGAAGTCCAGACATCAACGCATCGTAGATCACCGATGTTTCCATCGGGGGCGTCCGTAGAATCCACGACATGACCGGTACGCGGATCAAACCCACCGGCCGGGTGCCGGTCATCGGCCTGACCGGTCATCTCGGCGCGGGCAAGACCAGCCTGCTCAACCATCTGCTGCGCTGGCCCGGCGCCCGCCTGGGCGTGATCGTCAACGACTTCGGGACCCTGAACGTGGACGCCGCCCTGGTGGCCGGCCAGATCGACGACGCCGAGGCGATCTCCGGCGGCTGTGTCTGCTGCCTGCCGGACGCCGGCGGCCTCGACGACGCGTTGCAGCGTCTGTCCCGGCCCCGACTGCGGCTGGACGCGATCCTGGTCGAGGCCAGCGGGGTGGCCGAGCCGGTCGGCCTGGCCCGCCTGATCGGCCAGAGCGGAGTCAGGAACATCCGCCCGGGTGGCCTGATCGAGGTGATCGACGCCGTCGAACACTTCCGGACCGTCGACCGGTGGCCGGACCCTCCGGTGCGCTACGCGGCGGCCACCCTGGTCGTCATCAACAAGGTCGACCTGCTGCCCGCGGATGAGCGGGACCGGGTGGTGGACCGCATCCGTGAACGCGTCCGGCACCGCCACCCACAGGTCCCGATCGTCATCGCGCGACACGGCCGCATCGACCCCGCGCTGGTCTTCGACACCGCGGCCGACGAGGACCCGCCGGACGAGCTGCCCCTGGCCCGCCTGATCCGCGACCAGTCCCGCGACCACCAGGACCACGACCACGCCCGCTCGGCCGCCACGCCCCTGCCCGGTCCGGTCTGCCCCGACGCCCTGATCGACCTGCTGGAGGATCCACCACCAGGGGCCTACCGGATCAAAGGCCGGATTGCGGTACGGGGTAACCGAACCGACCAGGGCTACCTGGTGAACGTGGTCGGCACCCAGATCCACGTGGCCCCGCTCCCGGCCCCGCCCTCATCCGGCGAACTGGTCGCGATCGGCATGGACCTGGACCAGCAGTCCACCCGGAAACGCCTCGACGAGGTGACGAACGCCCCGGCCGACCGGCCCCACCCGGCCGGCCTCCGCCGCCTACACCGCTACCGCCGGCTCAGCACCTGACGGGTCAGGGCTTGTGCTTGGCGAACTCTGCGCAGTCGTCGCCGTACTTCGGCTCCAGGTCCACGTGGTTGTCGAGCCGGCCGTCGGCGACCCAGCGCTGATCCGGGGTCTGCTCCATCAGGTACGACTCCAGGATGGCCCGCTCCTCGCGCACCTTGGCGCCGGTCTCCTTGGCGCCGTGCCAGTAGCCGAGATCGGCGCAGAACGTCACCATCACCTTGCCGGAGCCGGCCGGCTCGCTGCCCATGTATTTGATCCAGATGGGTCCGACCGAGGGGTTGTCGACCGGCTTGGGATCGGCGTACGGCGCGAGGAGTTTCTGGTAGTACCGGTCGCTGTAGAGCTGTCGCCCGACCTGGATGATCGGCGGCCAGTCGGTCGCCTGGAACAGCCAGTAGTGCAGGACGAGGGCGCGCCGGGCGGCGAGGACCTCGTCGGTCTCCGGCGCCCCGGACGGCTCCCAGGTGATCGGCAGATCCTTCGTGCCGTCCATCGGCAGTTTCTGGTACGCCTCCTCGGCCGTCATCACCGGCCCGGCCGCGCTCGGCGGCGCGGCCGACGGGGTGTCCGCGACCGTGGGCGTCCCGTCGTCGGAGCAGCTCGCCGTCGTGAGCCCGACGGTCACGGCGAGGGCCGCCGCGATGAACACTTGCCGACCGTTTCTCACCTGTGGACTTCTCCTGCTCATCGATGTCACGAAGGGCTCTTGCCCTGGACGATGCCGGCCGCCGAGTCGTAGCCGTTCTGGTAGTAGTTTCCCGCGGCGGTGGCGGCTTTGCCCACCGTGTTCGTCCCGGCCAGGTCCCGCCAGTCGTTCCAGGCGTTGGTCTCCGGCCGGCCCCAGTCGGTGGTGGGCTTCGGCTGACCGTCGACCAGCAGCTGTGCCGGCAGGTCGAGTTCGCCGCTTTTGTAGAGGGCCATCTCGGCGATGCCGACGGCGGTCTCCCGGCCGCCGCTGAGCATGCTGCCGGCGTTGAAGGCGCCCACCCCCTGATGGTCGGCCTGCTGCGCCTTCTCGATGTCCTCCATCACGTTGCCGATGAAGCCGTTGGCCAGGTCCCCGGCGCCGGGCACCGGGATCCGGTCGGTGGCCGCGCCGACGACCGCCTCGACGAGCGGGCCCGCGATTCGGAAGGTGCCCTCGACCTTCTTGTTGTGTGCCTCGTCGATCGCGGCGATCTCCGCCTTCTGCGCCTCGGTGAGCCCCAGATCGAGGGCGCCCATCACCCGGCCGTAGTTGTTGGAGACGACCTCCATGCCGGCGATGTTCTGGTCCAGGGTGGCGCCCGGGGTCCGATTGCCGGAGGCGATGTCCAGGTAGTTGGTCGCGGCGTAGGTGGCCTCGGCCGCGGCGATGGTGTGGTACGCGCCCTGGTCCTTGCCGACGTCGGCCAGGAACCGCACCATGTCCGCCTGGTCGACGTCGATGGACCTGGTGTCGTTGACCGGATGCCCGTCGGTCAGGTTGAGGTTCACGTCGTAGATGTACGCCGCCACGATCTGGCCCATCGAGTCGCGCAGCTGTGGGTGGATGAAGTCGGTCGACCGCAGGTCGGTGGTGGTGCCGGCCTTGCCGGGCTCGGAGTGGTCCCGGTTGGCGCGGCCCTGCGCCTGCTCGTCGGCGTTGGTCTCGTGGATGATCGACTCGACGAGACGCCGGGACTCCGGGCCGTCCTGGTTGGTGGTGGCCTGCACCAGGGCCTCGCCGAACCGGTCCAGGGCGGGGTTGGTCTGGTAGGCGTCGCCGTTGGTCATGAGTTCGGCGGTCCAGCCGGGCCCGCCGGGGACGTCCACGGTCGCCGTCCAGTCCCGGTCGGTGAGCAGGTAGTCCAGGCGCGGCAGCCGGCCGTCGGCGGGACCGTCGGCGCTGAACGTGGTGGTGCCGGTGAGCAGGTCCCGGGTGGCGTCGCCGTTGCGCGACAGGGCGTCCATCAGTGAGCTGACCGGGTCGTACCCGGCGGGTGCGGTGTTGTTGTCGTGATCCTGCGTCCAGTCCAGCCGGACGTTCTCGCCGCGCGCCTCGGTCCACAGGGCGCCGTCCTTGCCCTTCTCCATCTCGAAGTCGACCATGTCGCCGCCGACCGTCGACAGGAACCCGGCGTCGTAGTCTCCGGTGCGCAGCAGCGGGCCGAGCAGCTGATAGCCGTAGACGTTCTCCAGCCGCCGTCCGGGACTGTACGGGTCGCCGATGTCCATCTGGCTGCGTCCCGCGGTCATCAGGTCGCTGATCCACTGACTGGACAGCTCGTACTGGCCGGGAACGTAGACCTCCCCGCGCGGGCCGGTCCGGGTGCCGGTCGGCTCGGTCGCGTTGTCCAGCATGATGCCGAGGCTGCGTTGCAGGTCACCGATGGTGTCGGCGGTGCCCCGGTCGAACAGCCAGCCGTCCTCGTCCTTGCCCGGCCGGTCCAGCTGGTGGAGCGCCAGCTGGCCGTTGAGCTCCAGCAGGCCCTTGGGCCCGAGCGTGGTGAGGAAGTGGTGCGAGAAGTCCTTGTCCTGCCCGTACTCCTTGAGCAGCGTCGACAGCTCGCTCAGCTCTTCCGGCGTGGCCTGGTGGTTCGGGTCGCGCAGCCGTTTCGCCAGTTCCTCGGCCCGGGAGTGCCCGGCCGGCCGGGCCGCGGCGAGACCGGCCGCGCTCGTCGGCACGTTGCTATTGATGATCGCGGCCGTCGCGTCGTCCTGTGCCCGCGCCGAGTCCACCACCGACCGTAGCTGGCCGAGCAGCTCACCGGTCTCCCGGCCGGTCCGGTCCAGGTTGCCGCCCAGGTACGCCGACGCGGGCGCGGTGATCGTGACAGCCGCCGTGTCGACGGTGTACCCGCTCTGCTGAGCCGAGGCGATCACACTCTCGGCCTGACCGCGCAGACCCTTCATCGCGTACGCGTGCTGGTCGAACGCGTCGGCCAGGCGCTTCGCCGGCGGGTAGGCGTCACTGACCGCGGTCCGCAGCGTGTTCGCCTTCTCCCGTGCCGCCACCGACCCGGTGCCGCGCGGCCAGATCTCGCTGATGTCGCGGGTGCCGTTGATCAGGCCGTCCGAGGTGTCGTCGAGGCCCAGCGCCAGCTGATGCCAGACCTGCGAGGCGGTGTGCCACGGCCCGGCGTCGAACCCGAGCAGATCCTGCAACGTCAGGCCGCTCATCGCCCGCCCTCCCGCAGTTTCCGCGCGTTCGCCGCGTCGGCGGCCTCGTACTCCTGCGCCGAGGTGACCAGGCTCGCGCTGTAGTCGTCGATCTGCTCGGTGAGCTTCCTCAGCCCGGCGGTCCACACCTGCTCGGCGGCTTTGGCCGCGGTGGCGGCGGCCGATCCCGGCTGCCCGGCGGGCGCCAGCCCGGTCCCGGCCACCCGCACGGTCTCCCGCAACGTCGCGGCGGCGTTGCCCACCTTCCCCCCGATACCTCGCAAACCGTTGATATCAACCTCAAAGTCCCCCGGTTGCACCGGCGCCCCCTCCCCAGATGCGAACCTGCACCCTACCGAGATCACCTCGCCGCCCGGCGGGAGGCCTTGCATCTCCAGTGGCTTGAGATCGCAGACTCGTGGTGTGGACATCAACGAGCTCTATTCGATCGGGGCGGTCGCGCGGCGGACCGGGCTGAGCGTCAGCGCGGTGCGCTACTACGCCGACGCCGGGATCGTCGAGGCGACCGGCAGCACCGCCGGCGGAAACCGGCTGTACGACGTGCGGGCCATCGCCCGCCTGGAACTGGTGCGCACGCTGCGGGAACTGGACGCCGGGCTGGACGAGATCCGCCGGGTGCTGGCCGGTGAGGCGACGCTGGGGGAGCTGGCCGAGACCCATCTCGCGCTTGTCGAACAGCAGGAGGGCCGGCTGCGGGCCCGGCGGGCGGTGCTGCGCACCATGGTCCGGCAGCAGTCGACGGCCGAGCAGGTGACCCTGATGCACCGCCTGGTCGGGCTCTCCGACGAGGAACGCGACCGCATCATGGAGGACTTCTGGGCCGAGGTGGGCGCCGGGATCGTGGTGCCGGACAAGCTGATCGACTGGTGGCGCCAGTCCCGCCCGCAGCTGCCGGAGCAGCCGTCGGTCGGCCAGCTGGAGGCGTGGATCGAGCTGGCCGATCTGGTCGGTGACCGCGCCGTACGCCTGGCGGTCCGCCGGGAGCTGGAGGAGGTGTGCTCCACCGACGGCGGGCAGATCATGTCCTCACCGGCGATGCTGGACGCGTTCGAGGAGGCGGGCCCGATCGGTGAGGCGGCGATGGCCGCCGCCCGCGAGGGCGAACCCGCCGACTCGCCGCGGGCCCGCAAGATCGCCGACCAGTGGGCCGAGTGGCTGCTCGCCCTCCTCGGCGGCGCGCCGGACAGCCCGCAGTTCCGCCGCGAGTCCGGCGACAACATGCTGGCCGCGGAGCAGATGGAACGCGAGGCACAGGCGGAGGCCGGCGACTCGCCGCTGGACCGCTACCAGGCCCTGGTGACCACGATCAACGGCCCGCCCGAGCAGTTCCCGTACGCCTGGCTCGCCGCCGCCCTGCACGCCTCAGCCTGACAGCCACCGCAGGCCGAACGGGTCCGGATAGCCGCGCCACACCTGCTCACCGCGGGACAGCTCGTCGTCGGTGAGCAGGCAGGCGGTCAGGGTGCGGTGCACGTGCACCGGGTCGAAGTCGATGCCGATGAACGCCAGATGCTGATGCCGGTCCTCGTAGTACGGGTCCCACTCGACCGTCGCCGCCAGACAGCGCTCCGGGTCCACCTCGTCCCAGTGCTCGGTGGGCAGCCGGCCCAGCCAGCCGCTGTGCGGGCCCAGGGTGAGACCACCGGACGACTCCCACGTCCACACGATGTCCGGGCGGCTGGCCAGCCAGAAGTGCCCGCGCGAGCGCAGCACCCCGTCCGTCACCTCGTCCAGCGCGTCGTGCAGCCGCTGCGGGTGGAAGGGACGACGAGCATGGAAGACACAGGACACCACGCCGTACGACGGCAGCGGCTCGTGAATCCCGACAGCGTGACCGCGCAGTCCCCGGGTGACCGCGTCGACGATCCGGCCCCGGGAGGTGGGCGGCCACGGTGCGATCCGCCGTACCAGCGTGCGCAGTTGTTCGGCCTCCCATTCGTCGTCGCCTTCCGGGCTGCCTTCCAGGACCACCGTGTCGGCCTGTTCGATCTGCCGGCTGACCAGGTCGCCGACCCGTTCGTCGTAGAGGGCGTCGAGCAGCAGATCGGCCGGCACCACGGTGGTGATGTCCGGCGGGTCGCCGGGCCAGGCGGCGCGGACCTGGTCCGGTTCGCAGTCGTCGGGCACCACCACCAGCAGTCCCCGCCCGCCGGTGGGCAGCACGCTCAGGTCGTCGACCAGCACGATCCGCCGGCCGGTGGCCATCCGGTGGGCGACCTCGGCGGTGGCGTGCGGCCAGAACCCGCACAACACCAGGTCAGTGCTGGTGGACATGGTCGTCCTCCCAGGCCGGGAACGGGTCCGGCAGAACCCTCCAGTCGTCCGGCCCGACAGCCAGTTCGGCCGGGGTGAGCAGGCAGTTCCGCAGCCCGGCGCGCAGCTCGTCGACGGGCAGCCGGGCCCCGATCAGCACCAGCTCCTGACGCCGGTCACCGAACTGCGGATGCCAGCGTTCCCGCAGCTCGGCGGCCTCCTGCGGATCGTCGGGCCAGATCCCGGACGCGGCCACCGGCACTCCGGCCGGGTCACACCGTCCGTGCGGGCCGGCCTGGGACCAGAGGGCGATCATGTCCGGGCGGGTGGCGAGCCAGAGGAAACCCTTCGAGCGGAGTACGCCGTACTCGTCGATCGCCTTCGTCAGGAAATCCCACAGCCGCTGCGGGTGGAACGGCTCGGCGGCCTGGAAGAGCAGGCTGGCGATGCCGTACTCGACGGTCTCCGGAATGTGCTCGCCGTTGAGTTCGGCGACCCAGCCGGGCGCGGTCTCGGCGGCCGCCATGTCGAAGCCGCCGGTGCCGATCAGCGCGGTGGGGGAGACCCGCCCGAAGGTGGCCCGGATCTGCCGGGCGCGCGGATTGAGCCGGGTGATCAGGGCTTCGGCCCGGGCGAGTTCGGCCGGTGACACCAGGTCGGTCTTGTTCACCACGATCACGTCGGCGAACTCGATCTGGTCGACGAGCAGGTCCGCGATCGTACGATCGTCGTCCTCGAAGGCGGCCAGCCCGCGCGCCTCCAGGCTCTCCCCGGCCTCGATCCGGGCGATCAGATGCGGCGCGTCGACGACGGTGGCCATCGTGTCGAGCACGGCCAGCTCGGGCAGGAAGGTGAAGGTGGCGGCCACCGGCATCGGCTCGGAGATGCCACTCGACTCGATGATCAGGTAGTCGAACCGCCCCTGCCCGGCCAGCCGCGTCACCTCGTCGAGCAGGTCGTCGCGCAGCGTGCAGCAGATACAGCCGTTGGTCATCTCGACCAGGCGTTCCTCGGTCCGCGACAGCCCACCGCCGTCACGCACCAGCGCGGCGTCGATGTTGATCTCACTCATGTCGTTGACGATGACCGCGACGCGCAGCCCGTCCCGGTTGGCGAGCAGGTGGTTGAGCAGGGTGGTCTTACCGGCCCCGAGGAACCCGGACAGCACGGTGACGGGTAGGCGTACATCGATGGTGGTAGTCGGGGTTGACGGACCTGGAACAGCCATGCCGATCATCTTATTAAAAACGGTTTTCATTTCAACTTGAGGGTGGGCCGCCGGTGAACCACCTGCCCCAAAGGCGCCAAGGGCCGCCGCAGCGGTCTGTTCCCCGCCGGGTTGCCATCCGGGAGCGACACCCGCCGACCGGGTCAGTGATCGGCCCGGGTGCGCCGATAGCCCATCCGTAGGCATCGGCACTCCAGGACGGGACCAGATGACGCGAAACCGGCTCGGCATCTTCGCCGCCTCACTGGCGGGGCTGCTGCTCGCCCCCGCCATCCCGGCTCCGGCGGCAGCCGCACCCGGCCCCGCGCCCCTGCGGATCATGCCGCTCGGCGACAGCATCACCGTCGGTGTCGGCTCACCCGGCAAGAACGGCTGGCGCGCCGACCTGCAGAGCCGCCTGCGCGACGCCGGGGTCCGCACCGACTTCGTCGGCTCCCAGCGGGAGGGCACCACCGGCGACCGGGACCACGAGGGCCACGGCGGCTGGACCATCGAACGCCTGGCCGGCATCGTCGACGAGTCACTGGCCGCCGCCAAACCGGACGTGGTGCTGCTGCACGCCGGCACCAACAACATCACCCGCGCCGACAACCCGCTCGCGGCCGCCCGCAAACTCTCCGACCTGATTGATCAGATCCGGACAGGCGCACCCAGGGCCGAAATCTACGTAGCGACGATCGTCGGCACCACGGTGGCCTCCGAGGTGGCCGCGAACCAGGCGTACAACACACTGATCCCGGCGATCGTCGCGCAGAAGGACGCCCAGGTGCACCTGGTGGGCCAGTCTACGGTGGCCGGCCTGGACATCTACGACCGTCACCACCCGAACGAGTTCGGCTACCGCAAGATGGCCCACAACTGGTACCAGGCGATGCGCCGCACCACCCACCCGCAGTGGCCGACAACGGTCAACCCGTACCGCGCCCGCAAGGCGAACCTGTGCCACGCCCGCAGCCGCACCCAGCGCGAATGCCGCACCTGGAACCTGCGCCGGGTGATCGTCTCCCGGACCGACGGCCGCACCGTCACCGAGAACCGCTGGCAGACCACCCGCACCTTCCACGAGCAGGTCCGCACCTGGGTCCCCGGCCACCACAAGAAGCGCACGTGGGTGCCTGGTCGCTACGAGACCCAGACCCGCAAGGTCAACCGCTGGTCCGACTTCTGAAAGACCCCGCTTCGGTACGCCCGTCGGCCCCACAGAAATCGGGTCGCCAGCCATCGTCCCCGCGACGCCCGCGCCACACCGGACCGCCCGGCGACCACCGGGCGAATGCGGCCCACAAGGTTTCCCGCAGCCCGTCGCTGGCCCACACGGTTCCCCGTCGCCGCCCACACGGTTCCCCGTCGCCGGCCTACACGGTTGCCCAGAGCGGCCCGCACGGTTTCCCTGAGCCGCTCACCCAGATCTTGGCCGATTCACCCCCGATGTGAGCTTTCGCCTCAACCGCCGGGCTCCTTTGCGGTGAAGAGCTTTCGTGGTCGAGGAGGGCCATTCAAAAGTAGGTTGATGCTCGCAGATGTCACGGTGCGTGACCGTCGGGGCGGGCGTGATCGAGCGCACGGCGTCCTAAATAGACACGGCGGCCGGATCCCAGATAGATCAACTTTGTGTGGAAGATGATCGAGGGCCAGCCGCCGCGCTGTGAAAGTATGACAGGACTCCCGACAGACCGGCTCGCCGACCTGACCGGCCGGGTCCGTGAGATCGTCGGTGACGAGTGGGAGAAACCCGCGGTCGGGCGACCGCACGTGTTACCGCTGTCCACAGCGCTGGTCGCGGTCCTGTTCGGGCTGCGGCACAACGTGAGCGACGACCTCGTCGCCGAGGTGTTCGGCTGTTCCCAGGCCACCATCACCCGCTACCACCAGATCCTGCAGCCGGTCCTGCGCTGGGTGACCCGGCCCGAGGTCGACCAGCGTCTGGAGCAGACCCGCCGCGAAGGAGTGCTGGTCGACGGGTTCGTCGCCCCGGTCGGCGAACGCGAGGCCTACCACGGCCTGTTCTCCGGCAAGAAGCACATGTGCGGGCAGAACGTGCAGGTCATCGCCAATCTCGACGGCCAGGTCGCGGACGTCGGCGACCCGGTCAACGGCGCCCGTCACGACGCGCGGCATTCTTCATCTCCGGCATCGCCGACCGCTGGAGAGACCACTACTCGGCCGGAGGCCCCGGGATGATCGGCGACTGTGGCTACCAGGGCACCGGTCCGATCACCCCGCACAAGAAGCCACCCGGCGGGGAACTGACCGACAAGCAGAAGGCCTACAACTACAGCGTCAACCGGCTCCGCGCCGCCGTCGAACGCGCGATCAGCCACCTCGAGAACTGGAAGATCCTCAAGACCGGCTACCACCGCATCATGACAAACTTCCCCGACGTGTTACGAACCGTCACTGCCCTGGAGATCTTCAGAACCGCGCTACCGGATTTTGAATGACCCTCCCGCATTGGTCGAGTGCGGTCCGGAAAGTGATGCGCCTTCAGCTCGGGGTGAACCGGGATTCCATGGAGAACGTGATGCCTTCGTCAGTGGAGGCCGAGGCGTTGTGATCGCTGCTCAATGCCAACTGCCATTGTGGGGGCGAGGCGACTGCCGCGCTCAGCCGAAGATCCGCGTGATGCAGGGGCGCGCC
Source organism: Actinoplanes sp. G11-F43 (assembly GCF_050589265.1). Taxonomy (NCBI): domain Bacteria; kingdom Bacillati; phylum Actinomycetota; class Actinomycetes; order Micromonosporales; family Micromonosporaceae; genus Actinoplanes; species Actinoplanes sp. G11-F43. The sequence goes on along the minus strand of NZ_JBNZCE010000008.1, from coordinate 8,460 downwards.
GAGCGCGTCGCGGTAGAAGTGGGCGGTCCGGTCCGGGTCGGGGCAGGTCAACACCATGCGGTACGGGGCGTTGCGCAGCCCGGCCGGATGCCGCCAGCCGTGGCCCGGAGTCCGCTGCCACAGGGAGACCACCGCGCCGAACGGGTCGATCAGGGTGGCGATCCGGCCCTGATCGCCGGCGTCGAACGGCGGCACGAGCACCTGCGCCCCCTGCGCGGCGGCGGCTTCGGCACGCCTGTCGGCGTCGTCGACGGCCAGGTAGAAGGCCACGTGCGGGGGTGTTCCGGGCGGGTAGATCGGTGCGGACAGATCGCTGAGGGTGCCGATGGGGTATCCGCCGATGCTGATCACCGTGGCTCGGCGCCAATCGTCCGGGTCGACCGCGCACTGCCAGCCCAGCCGGGTGGCGAGCTGCTTCACCGTACCGGCAAGGTCGTGGGTTTTAAGGTCCATCCAGCAGAAATCCCCGCTCGTCATGGCAGCTAACGTAGTGGTGCGCGGGGCTCGTAGGGTGATCCGCATGGCCATACCGGAGTTCGTCGTCGCATTACGCACCAAAATTGGACATGACCCGCTGCCGTTGACCGGTGTGATCGCGGTGGTCCTCGACGACCGGGACCGGATCCTGCTCGGCCGCCGGTCGGACAGCGGGGACTGGGCGCTCGTCACCGGCTGCCTGGAACCCGGCGAGCAGCCGGCCGACGGGGTGCGGCGTGAGGTGTTCGAGGAGACCGGCGTCGAGGTGACGGTGGAGCGGCTGCTCGCGGTCGAAGCCCTGGACCTGTCGGTCGCCCCGAACGGTGATCAGATCCACTGGCTCGCGCTCGGTTTCCGGTGCCGGGCGGCGGTTTCCGATACCGCCCGGGTCAACGACGACGAGTCCGTGGAGGTGGGCTGGTTCGCCCCGGAGTCGCTGCCCGGGCTGCCTCCCCATCAGGGGCGGTGTGTGGCGCTCGCGCTGTCCGGATCGGGGGAGGCCGCATGGTTCGCATGATCCGTCCGCTGGCCGTGCTGACGGCCGTGCTGCTGGCCGGCTGTGGTTCCCCGCCGGTGGCCGCTCCGGCGCCGGCCCCGAGTTCGGTGGCGCCCCCGGTTGCCGTCGATCTTGGATTCGACGAGCTGGAGGAGCGTTTCGGGGCTCGGCTGGGTGTTCATGCCATCAACACCGGGACCGGTCGGATGGTGTCGTACCGTGCCGGGGAACGGTTCGCCCACGCGTCCACGTTCAAGGCGCTGCTGGCCGGCGTACTGCTGCGCACCCTCAGTGACGCCGACCTGGAGCAGGTCGTGACGTACCGGAAAGCGGATCTTCTGGAATGGGCCCCGGTGACGTCCCGGCACGTCGGCTCCGGGATGCGGGTGGACGAGCTGATCGCGGCGGCCGTCCAGTACAGCGACAACACCGCCGCCAACCTGCTGCTCGACGAGATCGGCGGCCCGAAGGGATTGCAGGAGCAGCTGCGAGCCCTGGGTGACGACACCACGAACACCAGCCGTGACGAGCCGTCGCTGAACGAGGCCACTCCCGGCGACAAGCGTGACACGAGCACACCGAAGGCACTCGCCGAGACCCTGAACCGTCTGGCTCTCGGTGACGCCCTGCCCGTCCCACGCCGGGAGAAGCTGATCGAGCTACTGGTCGGCAACACGACGGGTGACACGTACATCCGGGCGGGTGTCCCCACCGGTTGGCAGGTGGGCGACAAAACGGGCAGCGGCGGCTACGGCACCCGCAACGACATCGCCGTCGCCTGGCCCCCGGGCGGCGACCCACTGGTCATCGCGATCCAGTCCGACCGGGGCAGACCGAACGCCCCCTCCGACGACGCACTGATAGCCGAAGCCACCAGAACGATCGTCGAGGCCCTGCGCTGACCGGTCCCGCGTGGGAGGTCTCCGAACCCGGAGGCTCAACGTAGGGTCCGGTGTATGCGCGACAGCCCTGAGCAGGTCTACGCCCTGGCCGACGAGATCCGGGAACGTTGCCTGCGCGGGCTGGACAGCCTGCTCAGCCCGGGGACACCGGTGTGGACGGCTGCCGCGGCCGACGAACTCGTCGTCCGTTTCGTCAACGCCCCCGACGTCGGCACCGATACCTTCCTGGGAAAGCTACGGGACCAGCTGGCCGGTGCCAGCCCGCAGGCGATCCAGCTGATGGCGGAGCTGGCCGTCATCTACGAGCTGACACCTGTGAACGTCGGTGTGCCGGCCAAACGGCGAATGGTGGAGGGCGTTCTTGCTCTCGCCGGTAAGACCGACCCGTTGCCGGAGCGGGTGCTCGAGGCGTTCACCGGTGGCGTCGCCAACCCCGGCACCTGGTATATGACCAGGCCTGATGTGCAGCTGACGTTCCTCATCCGATGTGTGGTCGCGCTCACCGATCTCGCCGAGGCCGAGCGTGCGGCGGTCACCGCGGACCCATGGCGGTTTCGGGACCTGCTGAGCACGGTGCCGCTCAACAGTGGTTACAACCAGCGCGCGGCACTGCTGCATCTGATGTTCCCGGACACGTTCGAGTCGATCGTCGCGAGCCGGGACCGGGGGCGCATCCTGGACTTCTACGCCGATCGTCTCTCGGCACGTTCGGGCGACGACGACCGGGACATGCTCGCGCTGCGCGGCGCCCTGGCCGATGAACCGGGCGATCCGATTCACTTCTATCGGCCGCCGTGGGACGGATGGCGCACGACGAAGTCCACCACACCGGGATGGCTCGTCCGGGGAGCCAAGGTCCACGGTCGCGACCTGATTCCCGACTGGATCACCGGCGGGTACTGTTCCGTCGCGTTCCCGGACGTGCCCACGATCCCGGCGGGCACGTCGCCCTCGAAGATCAGTCAGATCGTCGTGGCGGCCCTGCCCGATCTGAGCGTCCCGGAACGGCGGGCCACGACCGTCACCCTGGACCGGTTCCTGAACCGGATCAAAGCCGGTCACGTGGTGGCGACCGTCAACGGCGCCGACGTCTTCGCGGGCAAGGTCACCGGTCCCGCCGAATGGGTGGAGTCACCGGACGGGCTGTCGAGCCGCCGGCACCCCGTCGAATGGCTCAACGCCGACCGGCCGATCGTTCGTGCCGACCTCTCCGCCGGGGCCCGGGGCAAACTGAGCGGGCAGAGCGTCGTCACCGACCTGGGGCTCTACGCGGAGGAGATCCTCGCGCTCGCCGAGATCGAAGGGAACACCGGAGGCGGTGAGGTCGAAGAGCCGGCCGGTCCGGTCGCGCTGGAACTCCCCGACCCGACGAAGGCGCTCGCCGAAAGCCTCTTTCTGCCGCGGGAATGGCTCGGCGAGGTCATCGACCTGCTTCGGGAGAAAGGGCAGGTGGTGCTGTACGGGCCGCCCGGAACGGGAAAGACCTACGTCGCCCAGGCTCTCGCGACGTTCCTCACCGAGACGGCGGGCGGTGAACAGCGGCTCGTCCAGTTCCATCCGTCGTACGCCTACGAGGACTTCTTCGAGGGCTTCCGGCCGCGGCCCGGTGACACCCAGGGCTCGATCGTGTTCGACCTGGTGCCCGGTCCGCTGCGGCGGATGGCTGCCCTCGCGGAAGCGGATCCCACCCGCCCCTACATCCTGGTGATCGACGAACTCAACCGGGCGAACCTCGCGAAAGTGTTCGGCGAGCTGTACTTCCTGCTGGAATACCGCAACCAGTCGATCGGTCTCCAGTACTCGCCGGGCGAGGACTTCGCGCTGCCCCGGAATCTGCTGGTGATCGGGACGATGAACACGGCCGACCGGTCCATCGCCTTGGTCGATCAGGCGATGCGGCGCCGGTTCGACTTCGTGCCGTTGTTTCCCGGCCGGTCACCGCTGGTGGCCATGCTGCGCGACTGGCTCACGGCCAACGCGATCCCGGCGACCGCCGCCGACCTCCTGGACACCCTCAACGCCATGCTGGGTGATCCGGAGAGCGCCATCGGACCGTCCTACTTCATGTCCGAGAGGGCGCGGACCGACGCCGGCCTGCAACGCATCTGGCGGACCGCGATCCTGCCCCTGCTGGAGGAACGATTCGCCGGCAGTGGTGTGGACGTACACACGAAGTACGCTCTCGCGCCCCTCCTCGCCCGGGTGAAAGCGGCATCCTCCCCGGCGGACGGCGGGCCGGCCACGGACCGGACATGAGGCGGGTGGATCTCGCCGAGCATCAGCGGACGGCCTTCCCGGGACTGACCGCCGCAACGGCACGCGCCCTGCAAGCCACCGGTGCCGTCCACGTCAGCGGGGCGGTCGGCACCGGTGACATCGTCCTGCAGGCCCACTCCGTCGTCGGCGCGGTGCCGGCCGGCACCGGTGAGGACGCCGTCGAACTGCACATCCGGCCCAAGATCGGGGTGTCGCGCCTGCTCTGGATGCTCGGCCACGCCCGGAACCAGTCCGGGTGGCGGGAGGACGAGGTCCAGGTCGGCACGGACACCGGGCTGGTCGCCGCCATGGCGACGATGTTCGTGACCCGATGCCGCCGGGCCCTCACCGGCGGGATCCTGCACGGCTATCGCGAGATCGAGGAGACTCTCCCCACGCTGCGGGGCAGGCTCCGCGAGGCGGACCAGATGCGGGCACGGCCAGGAGTGCCGCTGCCGCTGGAGGTCCGATACGACGACTACAGCATCGACATACCCGAGAACCGTGTGCTCCGTACCGCCGCCACCCGGCTGCTGGCGATCGACGGCCTCGCCCCGACCGCACGGATGGCACTGACCAGGATCGTTCGTGATCTCGCCGACGCGGCACTGCTCCCGCCCGGGCCACCGCCTCCGACGATCAGCGAAACACGGCTCAACCGCAGGTACGGGCCCGCGTTGCATCTCGCGCAGATCATTCTGCGGCGAAGCAGCCTCGAGGATGCGCCCGGTGCGAGCAGCTCCAGCGGATTCCTGTTCGACATGAACCGGGTGTACGAGGACTGGCTGTCCCAGGCCTTGATGTCGGCGCTGGACGCGATCGGCGGTCAGGCACGCCGGCAGCAGGCACTCGCCTTGGACGACGACGGCCGGGTCGCCATGCAGACCGACATCTCCTGGTGGTCCGGAACGGACTGCCTGGCCGTCATCGACGCCAAATACAAGCGGCTGCAGCCGTCCGGCCCTCGCCCCGAGGACGTGTACCAGGTCCTCGCCTACTGCACGGCCCTCGGTATCCGGCATGGCCACCTGGTGTACGCGGCCGGAACCCCGACACCGGCGATCGTCGTCCGGAACGCGGGCGTTCACATCCATTCACATGTCGTCCCACTCACCGATCCACCGGACCGCATTCTCGCCACCATCGATGACATCGCCGGAAAGATCGCTGCGTCCGCGAGCACACCCATCTCCCGGTATCTGGCGGCGCTAAGTGATGAGAGTGAATGAAATGACCGAGAATGGACCCACCGGCTGGCGCGCGTATTCCGAGCTCGGTGAGCTGATCACCGAGCTCGACCTCGCCGACGAGGACATGGTCCGGGCACGAGAGGCCACCGACGATCATGTCCGCGCTTGGCATCTCGCCAAGGTCCACTTCGGCGACCACGGGTCCGGCTCACGTCAACTACCCGGCCCTGAAGTGAACGGCCGGGGTTCCCGCCTCACGGACCGCTGAACGACCCGGATGCCCGCCTCGGGCGTCCGGGTCGTCTCCGTCGCGACTACAGGTTGTTGATGCGGGCCAGGAGTTCGGCCTCGGTCAGGTTCTCCAGGACCGCGTCCTGCTTGCGGCCCAGGATCTCGATCAGCTTCTCCTTCTCCAGCTTCTTCGCCGCGGCTGCCTTCGCCGCCTGGTCCTCGGCCAGGCGGGTGGCGATCACCTGCTTGACCACGTCCAGCTTCGCTCGCAGCGTCTCCGTCGCCGGGTTGGTCTCGGTGGCCACGAAGGACTCGGTGCCGGCGGCCTTCAACTCGGCGTTCACGGCCTTCGCCACGTCGTCCAGGCTGAAGCCGGACTTGGCGGTCAGCGGAAGGTCCCACAGCTGCTCGGTGGTCAACTGGCCCTTGGTCGACGGGTAGCGGAACTTCTCCCGGGTGGCCTTCTCGAAAACGGTCACTCTGGCCTCTCTCAAAGGGGGTTCAGAACTGGATGCTGATGAGACGGCGCCGGCCGCCGGTCATGGTCACCTTGGCGACCACGGACTCGCGGACCGTGGAGCTGAAACCGAGACCGGACAGCTGGTCCGGGGACGGTTCGCACTTGGTGCGGTCGCCGAGGACCTCGAACACCTTGCGGTGCTGCTGCAGGTCGCCGCGCAGGAACTCGTTGTAGATGCCGCGGGCCGGCTGGTCGTTCACGCAGCCCTTCAGCATGAAGAAGTAGTGGCGGTTGCCGACCTCGTTGTCGTCGAAGTAGTTCGGCGAGTACATGACGGTGGAGACCGGCACGAACTGTTCGGTGGTGATGCCCCACCGCTCCTGGGCGGCGTTGCCCGGCCGCATTCCGTCGGCCGGCTGGAAAGCGGTGATCACGCCACCGGTGACCGTCATCCGGCCCACTTCGACGGTCTCCTTCTGGCTGACTGCCCGCTCGTACCGGAAATTCTCGGTCCTGCCGTTGCTCTCCGTCTCGATCACGAAACCGACGTCGGAGGTCTCACGCTTGCGGAACTGGTTCACCGCGATCCGGTACACGCCGTCGGGCACCTTGGCGGCCCAGGTCACGTTCTCCACCGGCTCGCGGGTGTCCGGTCCGCCCGCGTTCATGTCGACGTCCAGCTTGTCGCGCTTCTCCTGGTACCAGATGTGGGTGCCGTCCGGCTCGTACACATGCAGGTCGAGGTCGTCGTGGTTGAACCAGGACAGGCTCACCCGCAGCTTGCCGGTCACGTTGCCACCGGCCCGCTTCACCCGCTCCTTGATCGAGTCGGTGACGTTCCCGCCGTACGACCATCCGAAGTCGTTGTCCCACTTGAACAGCCGTGGCGCGTCCGGGTGCAGGCCGGTGGTGAGACTGACGAAGTGTGGTTCGTGACTGTTGCCGACCCACAGATCGATGTTCGCCGCACCGGGCAGGATGTCCTTCAGGAAGGTGAGCACCGGCACCTCCTCCGGCTTGGCGTCACGCACCCGCGCACCGGCCGGCCCTGTGGTGGCCGCCTGCATGAGCAGCCCCTCGATGCCGTCCTTCATCCGCGCCTGGGTGTCGTTGTCGACCCACAGCACGTTGTTCACCGACACGTCGGACAGCCGCGCGAACCGGCGCCGCAGCGACTCCTCGACACCCAGTTCGCCGATGGTCCGCATGGCGGACTTGACCATCGCCGGGGTGATCAGTGCGGTCGGCCGCTGGTAGTTCTGCGGTGCCACCTTCGTCTCGAACGCCCGCACCGCCTGCTCCAGCTCGACACCCTCGGACAGATCCCGCACCAGGGTGCCGATCACCGTGTTGCGGAGCCGGGCCGCCGGGCTCGCCGCGTTGGCGAAGACGAACGCCCGCCCGTCGGGGGCCTGCGCCCACCGGTTGCGCAGCGACCGGAACTCGGTCACCGCCCGGCGGTGCTCGGTGCCCCGGTAGAGCGAGTCGCTGTCGATCAGGTCGGCGACGGTGTCCAGAGCCGCCGGGGTGAGCTCCTCCAGACCCCGCTGGAACACCTGCACCGAGGCGTCGAAGGCACCCCGCTCCGCGCCGACGTCCGAGGTGTGGTGCCGCTTCTCCACCCGGCCGTGCAGGTGGTTCCACACCTCGACCCGGCCGTCGCGCAGCGACCGGGTGGTCTTCGCGCCGTACTGCTCCTCACGGGACCGGAACACGCCCGACAGCGGCAGCGATCCGACGAATTCGTCCATCGCCGCGGCGACGACCGAGAAGACCGGGTCGGCGGCGGAAACCCCGGACCAGACGGTACGGATCCGGCCGTCCTGGATCTCGACGACGGTGCCGAAGTGCTTGACGAACTGGCGGCACGTCGAACAGTCGTATTCGGACCGTTCCCGGAAGCGCGGATTGGTGCCGGCGGGGAACGAATCCAGAAACGTGAGCCAGAGCGAATCCCGGTCCAGACCGTCACCGACGACGAACAACTCGCCCTTGCCCATCGCGGACAGACGCGCGCTCACATCCGTCACGAACTGCTGAAAATCGCCCACCGTGGCATCCTCCTAGATCGCCGCCGATCCTATGGAGCACACGCGAGCGGAGAAACGCATTTTCGGCCCGCGCGGCCGCATGTATCGATCAGTGGCATCATCTGCGGGTGATCGAGGCGGAGACGTTGCGGGCGGCATTGCCGGGGGAGTGGCGGGTGCTGGCGAGCACGTTCCCGATGTGGTTGTCCGGGCGGAGGATCAACCCCACATTCGCGTACGGGGTATCGCCCGGCCCGCACTCCGCCTCACCGACGAAGTGAGCTATCGGACCCGGTCGGGCGGACAACGGCGAATCCGGGGCGTGACACGGAGGGTCATTCAAAACCCGGTTGGGCGGTTCTGAAGATCTCCAGGGCGGTGACGGTGCGTAACACGTCGGGGAAGTCGGTCATGATCC
>NZ_JBNZCE010000079.1:0-6014 GCF_050589265.1 Actinoplanes sp. G11-F43 | reverse complement strand
GCCCGGCGGCCCAGCGGCCAGTGGCCCGGCGGTCCGGTGGCCCGGCGGTCCGGCGGCTCGGCGGTCCGGTGGCCTGGTGGGTCCGGTGGCCTCACGGCCCGGCGGCCTCAGTTTGGATCGCCATGGCACCGCTGGGCCGAGTCGGATTGTGGACAGCCGGGTCAGGGGAGGGGTGGTATGCCGGTGGTCACCCAGCGGGCCAGGGCCGCCCGATCGACCAGGGTGATGCGGCAGCGGCGGGCCACGTCGACGGCCTGGCGGGTGGGGTGTCCGGTTGTGACCAGGAGGGCCACGTCGGCGCCGTGGATGTCGCGGGCGGTGCCGGCGAAACGCTGGACGTGTGGGCTGCCCAGCGGGCCGGTGTAGCGTTTGCACTGGACGACGACCCGGCGTCCGTCCGGTGCGCGGCCGGTGACGTCGGCGCCCATGTCGCCGGAGCCGCCGGAGACCCGGACGCTCCGGCAGCCGCTCTCCCGCATCAGCCGGGCCACGAACTGCTCGAACTCCGGCCCGCTCATCCCGTCGGTGACCGAGATGTGTCGCTCGTGGTCGGCCAGCCGGCGCTCCGAGGCGGTCAGCAGGAAGAACCAGGCCGCACCGGCGGCGAGCACCGCGCCGACCACGACCGCGGCGGCCGCCGGATGCTTGCGCACCGTGTCGACCAGCAGCGACACGGCCAGGACGCCACCGGAGAGGGCGGCGAGCGCGGCGACCGGGTGGACGGGCCCCTTGCGGCGTCGTCGTCGGCGTGCCATCGACGCCTCCTTCCTCTGTGGAATCACCTGCACACGCACTGTATGCGAAGGGTCCGACAAAATTTTCATGGCGCGTTTTCGCGAGTGGGCCGAGGAACTTTCACTAGTAGGCTCTGAGCCGGTTCACAGTCGGCACGGTTAGAAGGCACGGTAGAGGCGGATATGAGTGACAAGGCCGAGTTCCACGCGGACCGCACGCAGGAGTTCTACGTGTCGGCCGTGGTCCCGGCCGTGCCGCCGGCGCACGGGGGTGCCGAGGTGATCGAGGTCGCCGCGTTCCGGGGGCAGACCAAGTTCGAGCGCGAGGTGGTCGAGAAGATCGCGTCCGCGGCCGCCCGGTCGGTGCCCGGTGTCGCCGAGCTCGGCGGTGATGTGGCCCGGTTCTTCAACTCGGTGCTCGACAAGATCGGCCTGGACAAGGTCGGTGACGCCACCCGCGGTGTGTGGGCCAAGGTGGACGGCACCGACGTCGAGATCACCGTCATCCTGGTGATCTCCGCCGGTGAGGTGGTCGCCGATGTGACCGCCCAGGTGCGGACCAAGGTCATTCAGGCGGTGGAGAGCTACGGCCTGCACGTCAGCGAGTGCACCGTCAAGGTCGACGACATCCGGCTCCCGGAGCACTGAGCCGCGGAAACGGCGGTGAGGGCACCCCGGTGCCGGTAACGTGCGGATCATCGGCCGCGAGCGCACCGGGGAGGCATGATGATCACCGTGCCGGCGGGGAGCAGTCTCACTCTGCGATGCCCTGATACCCAGGGCATCGTGCTCGTCTCGCTGGAAGAGGTGCGGGCGCCGTTCATCAGCGACCTGCCGCCGATCCCGGTGCTCAGCCTGGACGGTCCGGGCGTACGCCGGATCGGTGTCCTGGAGCTCGTCACCGGCTCCGGCGTGACCTGGGTCGAGGCGGAGCTCCGTAACGACCTGCTCACCGTCATCGGTGACGCGCCCACCGACGTGGTCCAGCGGCGCACCGCGGCCCGGCGGACCGGCACCTATCCGACCACCGGCACCGCCCAGATCGAGAACGCCGAGGGCCGCCGCCTGGTCCCACTGAACGGCCACGTCGAGGACATCTCCACCGCCGGTCTGCTGCTGCGCGCGAGGGCCGACGACAACCTGCCGTCCCTGCCGTACGGCATCGAGCGCACCCTCCTGCACGTGATGATGCCGTGGGGCGAGCTGACGGCCACGGTGGCGACCGTCGACCAGCGGGCCGACCTGCTGCGCGGCACGTACGAGTGGATCGACCCGCAGGCCGCCGAGGAGCTGGCCCGCTACTGCGCGGGCCGCTGACGGTGAAACGGGAGAAGCCCCGTTCCCGCGGGTGCGGGACGGGGCTTCTCGGTTACCGCTCGGGTCAGCGGACCACGACGGTCTTGCAGATCTTGTCGGAGAAGGTCTGCTTCTTGGCGTCCCACAGCGGGAACAGGAAGCCGATGTAGCAGGGGATCGCGTCCAGGATGTGGGCCAGGTCGCGGACGAACGCGTTGCCCGCGCCGATCGGCTGGCCGGTGTTCTCGCTGACCAGCTTGATGCCGAGCGCCTTGCGGCCCCAGCTCTGGCCGGTCTTGCCGCCCTGGAACCAGCGGTTGTAGCCGAGGACGACGAGGCCGAGCAGGTAGAAGACGTAGTACATGGCGTTGATGGTCGGCAGACCGGTCGCCGCGTCGGTGCCGGTGCCGAGAACGGCGGCCAGGATCGCGAACGGGGCGAAGATCAGGCTGTCGATCAGGTAGGCGCCGAAGCGGGCACCCCAGCCGGCGTACGCCGCGACGGGCTGACCGCCGTACGGCTGCTGGCCGTAGGCCTGCTGCTGGGAGTACGGGTCGCCGGCGGGCGGGGGCGGGTAGCTCATTCTGGTTCCTTAATCGGTGAGGCTCGGGACGAGCCGGTGCAGTTGAAAAAGCCAGCTCGCGACGGCGAGCAGCCCAGCGATCCAGCCCATCTGTCGCCGTCGCTCGGACGACCACGGACGCGGCGGGCCCAGAACTCCGATGGCACGCAGTGCCACCAGGGGACCCGCGGCGACGGTGAACGCCGCCAGGCCGAAGATCAGCGGGTTGGCGTGGAACGCCGTGCCCAGGTCTCCGCGCACGAGGGCGACGGCGGCGGTCGTCAGTCCACAGCCGGGGCACGGTATGCCGGTCATCGTCCGCAACGGACACGGGAGTCCCGCGCCGGTGCGGTCGACGAACATGGGCCACACCGCGGCCGCGACCGCGACCAGCGAGCCGAAGCCGCCGATGCGCTCAGGCACGGAGAACATGCGCACGAAGACACCTCTGATCTGGAAAGCCCGGAGAGCATAAAGGCGCAACCCCTGTTCCTGCGACCCCTAATCCGATCGATTGACAGCGTTCTCGGGGGCCGGTGGCCTGCGAAGACGTGGTGCCGGGTGGACAAAGCGAGCATTTTACGCACCGGGGGAGCTAATCCTTAACGGTCACTCTGCTCGTTACGTGACAGAGCCCACCGTGAATCAGGCGACTCGCTGCCGGGCCACCCGCAGGCAGGCGCGGACACTCTCCTCCGGCATCCGCATGGCCGCGGCGAGAGTGGCCACCGGCTCGACCCGGCCGTCGTCGTCGATCTTGTGATAGAGGTCGAGGAGCCCCCGGTGGAATCCGTCGGCGGGCAGCTCGGCGAGCCGGTCCTCGGCGTACTGGCGGACCATCACCCGATAGGCCCCCACCGACGGCATCTCGTGGAACTCGGCGGTCATCTCGTCGACCAGCCGCCCCGCCCGCCGCAACGTCCGCGAGGTGATCTCCCCGGCGGTGACGGTGACCCGCTGTGGTCCCTCGCTCGCCGGATCATCCCACTCGGCAGAGACATTCACCCCCGATCTGGTACGTTCCAGGCGCCCTGAAGTCACTTGAGGCCCACCGTCACGCCGCCGGAGAACATCGAGTCGTGCAGTTCCAGTGAGGTCAGCTCGGTGCCCTTCGGGATGTCGAAGACGAGCTTGCCCTTGACGGTGTTCCCCGGGTTGATCTCCTCGAACAGCACCTGCTGATCGTCGTTGGCGTAGAGCGCCGCGGAGGAGTCGACCGAGTATTCGACCTTCTTTCCGTCGTACGCCTTCTGCACCGAGTCGAGGAACGTCTGCGCCTCCTTGCCGATGTTCTTGACGGTCACGTCCACCAGGCAGAACTGCCCCTGCGCCTTGGCGCCGAGCAGGTCGCTGCCGACCTTGTTCACCCCGCACTTGACCTTGGTGACGGTGAACTGGAACTTCCCGTCCCGGGCGGCGTCCCCGATCCCCGGAGCCTTCTCGGCCTCCTTCTTCTTCTCGGCGGGCTTCTCGGCGCTCTCGGCGGCGGCGCTGTCGGTCCCCGCGGCACTGCCGGCCTCCTCCCCGGTGGTGCCGGCGCATCCGAGCAGCATCAGGGCCACCGCCGCCCCGGCGATCCAGGGCCAGCGCCGCTTGCCAACGGCCGGGGTGGCGGGCATCGAATTCTGGGCGTGATTCATCGTTAACTCCACGAACGAAGGGGTGTGTGCCACCAAAATCTAAGGTTTCTCTGTTAACGTCGTCAAGTTACATTCGAAAGTCTTGTTGTGAACCCCGGGCGGCGTAGCTTTGGTGGGGTGAGTGAGATGCCGGTCCTCGGGACCCGATTCGCCGACGAACTGCCTGAGATGGGGGTGTCGTGGCGGGCCGCCGAACCGCCCGCGCCCGAGCTGCTCGTGCTCAACGAACCGCTCGCGGTGGAGCTCGGCCTCGATCCCGGCTGGCTGCGGAGCGCGGACGGGGTGCGGTTCCTGAGCGGGGTGAACCTGCCGGACGGGGCCAAACCGGTGGCACAGGGGTATGCCGGGCACCAGTTCGGCGGCTACTCGCCACGGCTCGGTGACGGCCGGGCGCTGCTGCTGGGCGAGATCGGGGCGCGGGATCTGCACCTCAAGGGGTCCGGGCGGACGCCGTTCGCACGCGGTGGGGACGGACTCGCCGCGGTCGGGCCGATGATGCGGGAATACCTGGTCAGCGAGTCCATGCACGCGCTCGGCATCCCCACCACCCGGTCGCTGGCGGTAATCGGCACCGGGAAGACGATCGTCCGGGAGAATCTGGCGCCGGGCGCCATCCTGGTCCGGATCGCGGCCAGCCATCTGCGGGTCGGCAGCTTCCAGTTCGCCCGCGCCTCCGGTGACGTCGCCCTGTTGCGACGGCTCGCCGAGCACGCCGCCGCCCGGCACTATCCGGGCGCCGGGCCGCTGGAACTGCTGCGCGGAGTGATCGAGGCGCAGGCCGAACTGGTCGGCCGCTGGATGCTCACCGGATTCGTGCACGGTGTGATGAACACCGACAACATGACCATTTCCGGGGAGACGATCGATTACGGCCCCTGCGCTTTCCTGGACGTCTTCGATCCGGCCACCGTGTTCAGTTCCATCGACGAGGGCGGGCGTTACGCGTACGGCAATCAGCCGGCCATCGCCCAATGGAACCTGGCGCGTCTCGCCGAATCCCTGCTTCCGCTCCTCGACGACGACCAGGACAAGGCGATCGAGAAGGCCACCGCCGAGCTGGCGCGTTTCCGGCCCCGCTATGTGGCCGTCACGCTGGACGGATTCCGCGCCAAGCTGGGCTTGGGCCCGGTCGGCGACGCCGTTGTCACCGCGCTCACCGAGGACTTGCTGGCCCTGCTCAAGGCGGAGGAAACGGATTACACGTCGTTCTTCCGGAAACTGGCCGCCGGTGAGGAGCCGGAGGCGTTCAGTGCTTGGGCGAAACGCTGGCGTGCCCTCGAACCGGACACTGCGGCGATGAATGACGTCAACCCGGTCTACATTCCCCGCAATCACCTGGTGGAGGAGGCGCTGGCCGACCTGTCCGCGCTTCCTGCGCTTCTCGAGGCGGTCACCGATCCGTTCACCGAAAGACCGGGCCGGGAACGATTCGCCGCACCCGCGCCGTCCGGCTTCGGCGTTTACCGGACTTTCTGCGGAACCTGATTTCGTACGCCCCACCGAACGGTCCCGCCCCGTCCCCGCGAGGCCGGCGCCACCCCGGACCGTCCCGCGGCCGCCGGGCGAACGCGCCGGTCCCGGTCCCCCCGCCCCGCGTGCCGCACAGCGGCGCGTTCCGCACCGCAGCGCGGCACGCGGTCTGCGCCGGTCGCGGTCACCTCGGGGTCCGCGTGCCGCACAGCGGTGCGTTTCGCACCGCAATGCGGCACGCGGTTTGTGGTGGTTGCGGTCGAGGCGTGTGCCGCGCAGCGGCGCGGAACGCGCCGGAGCGCGGCACACGGG
>NZ_JBNZCE010000078.1:0-7016 GCF_050589265.1 Actinoplanes sp. G11-F43 | reverse complement strand
ACACGGGGAGGGCGTTCGCGCCCTGCAGCAGGCCTCCAACGCGATGGCCGCCGCGGCGAACGGTGCCCGGCACTCGGCACGGATTCTTGCTGGAAGTGGCACGGCGGGATCGAAGGCGACCGAGCTGACCGCGGCGAATACCGAGGTCAAGCGGCAGCTGGGGTATGCGCAAGCGGCCGCTCGGGAGGCGGGTGTCGCGGCGGCCACCGCGTCGACGGCCGCTGATGATTTGATCGACACCGGCTTGGAGTACGGGGCTGAGTGGGCGCTGATCGCCCAGGGCATGAGCGAGGCGGCGACGGCTGCGGTCGGTGCCACTCAGACCGCGGTGTACGCCTCGGACGCGACCGTCGCGACGAACAACGCGCAGGGTGCGCAGGCGCAGGCCGAGGCGCATGCGCGGCAGGCGATCAAGTGGCGTGAGCATGCCGAGGAGCATGCCCGGTCGGCGGCGAGGCTTGCTGCCGCGGCGGAGAAGCAGGCGGCGGCTGCCAAGACGGCTGCGGCACGGGCGAAGAAGGCCCGGGAGCAGGCACAGGCCGCTGAGGCGAAGGCGTGGGCGGAAGCGGAGAAGACCCGCCGGCATCGGCAGGAGGCCGAGGCCCAGGCGGCGGAGGCCAAGCGTCAGCGGCAGATCGCCCAGGAACAGGCGGCGCTGGCCGCTCAGCACCGGGCCGAAGCCGAACGGCAGGCGGCCGTGGCGCGCAGTGCCCGGGCAAACGCCGAGGCACAGGCCGGCATCGCCGACGCGGCCGCCAGGCGGGCCGGTGACGCCGATCAGAAGGCCGGTGCCGCGGAGGCCAAGGCATGGGAGAAGGAGGGCGTGGCGCGGCAGGCGCGCGACGCCGCGTACGCCGCGGAACGTAATCGTCAGACGGCCGAGGCCAAGGCGCAGTATCACCGCGGCTGGGTGGCCAAAGCCGACAGTGCGGAGGCCCGGAACGAGGCGCTGGCCGCGGCGGCCGACGCCGACCGTGAGTTCCAGACCGCGGACGGCGCGGCGAAGTCGGCGCGCGGATCCGCGAACACCGCGACCGGCGCCGCGGCGAACGCCCGCGGTGCCGCCACCCAGGCACAGCAGGCTGCCCGCCGGGCATGGGCGGCCGCGGCACAGGCCAGAGCCGCGGCGAACGCCGCCGACGCGGCGGCGGACCGGGCGGAGGCCTCGGCGAAGGCCACCCACGCCGCGCGGGTGCGCGCCGACGCGAAGGCGGCGCTGGCCACCGCGGAGCAGATCAAGGCGGCCCGGGCGGCGACCGCGGCGGTCAACCTGGCACGGGAGGCGGCCGAGGAGGCGGTCCGTGCGCTGTGGGCGGCGGATCGGACGAAGGTCGAGGCTGAGGCCGCCACTACCGAGGCTGTCGCGGCTGCGGCTCAGGCCGAGATCGCGGTGAACGCGGCGGCTGCGGCACGTCTGTCGGCGGCGGGTATCGCGGCGCCGCATGATGCGGCGATCGGCATGGTGTCGCCGTTCAGCGGGTCTGACATCGACGCTGATTTCGTGCGGTTGGTGGCTGAGCAGGCTGCGAGTATCGGTGCGGAGCAGGTTGCGGCGGCTCAGGCTCGCGCTGAGGAGGCTCTGGTCGCGGCGGGTAAGGCTCAGGATGCCGCTGATCTGGCCAACGAGCAGGTGCCGGCCGCTTACACCGCTGCGGCGCAGGCGGCCAAGTCCGCTGCGTCGGCCGCGCGGTCGGCTGCCGAGGCGAAGAAGTACGCGGCGCAGGCAGCTGTCGACGGGGCCGCCGCTCGTACGGCCGCGGCCAGTGCCGGCCGGGCTGACGCTCAAGCCCGGGCTGACGCGCTGGCCGCCCGGCAGGCCGCTAATGAGGCTGCCAACGACGCCGCGGTTGCCGGTCGCAGCGCTGAGCAGGCCCAGCGGGACGCCGCCGCGGCGAACAGTGCGGCTACCGCGGCGGAGAACGACGCCGCCGCGGCTCGTGGCGCCGCCGACCGGGCCGAGGCCTCCGCGGCCGAGGCCAAGAAGTACGCGGAGTCCGCGCAGAAGTACGCCGAACGGGCCGTCGAGGCCGCGGCGCTGGCCCTGCAGCACGCCATCGACGCGCAGAAGGCCTATGAACGGACCGAGGCCACCGAACGGGCGGAACTGGAGAAGGCGCTGGAGACGGGCGCCGAGTTGACTCCGGACCAGGAGAAGGCCTTCCTGGCGTCGCTCAGCGAACAGGAGCGGGCCGAGTACGAGGCCGCCAAGAAGGCCGCCGAGCAGGGCATTCTCGACTTCATCAAGGAGAACGGCCTGGAGTTCCTGGGCGACCTGGTGATCGGGGATCTCAAGGAGTGCGCCACCAAGCCCAGTTTCGGCGCCTGCTTCTGGGCGGTCCTCGACCTGATCCCGATCGGCAAACTGAAGAAGCTCAAGAACGTCTGGGACCTCTACAAGAAGTACGAGAAGTTCGCCGACGGGGTCAAGGGCGCCCGCAAGAAGGTTCACGACCTGGTCAAGAAGTTCCTCAAGAAGGGCGGCTGCCCGGACGACAACAGCTTCGTCCCCGGGACCAGGGTCCTGCTCGCCGACGGCACCAGCCGGCCCATCGAAGGACTCACAGTCGGGGATCGGGTCCTGGCCACCGACCCGGTCAACGGTGTGACCGCCGGCAGACCGGTGACCGCCACGATCGTCGGCAGTGGCGCGAAGAAGCTGGTCGACCTCACGGTCGACGGGGCGACGATCACCGCCACCCACAACCACCCGTTCTGGGTGCCCGAGCTGTCGAAGTGGGTCGACGCGGAGAACCTCGCCGTGAACCAGTGGCTGCGGACCAGCTCCGGGACGCTGGTGCGGATCTCGGCGATCCGGCACCGCACCGAGCAGGCCGTGGTGCACAACCTGACGGTCGCCGACATCCACACGTATTACGTGCTCGCGGGCAACCGCCCGGTCCTCGTCCACAACTGCGGTGACCTCGGCCCGGACTGGAAGCCGCTGGACGCGTCGCAGGTCTGCCGGTCGAACGGATGCGAGGCGGTAGCCGCCGAGATCCAGCGGAAGATCGGTGGCGACATCGTCCGGATCAACCCTCCGCCCGGTCTTTCGAACCTGGGCAGGTATCGCGGACAGTGGTCGGAATGGACACATCATGAAGTCGTCGTACGAGATGGCAGGGTTTATGATGGTTTCACCGACCGGAAGGGACTGACGATCAAGGAGTACAAGGAGCTGTTCACCGACCTCCTCGATGAGGAATTCCCGTTCTGAGGTGGAGTCAGTGAGTAATCGGGCGTACTTCGAGTCGGTTCGTCGCCGTCCTCGCCTGCATGGCCTGGACGGCACCTGGGGTGGCACCGTCGCCTTCGTCCTCGGTTTCGACGCGGCCACGTCAGGCGGCCTGCTCTCGGGTTTCCGCGAGTGGCTGATAGTCCGGCTGGGCGACGGCAACAATCTCACCTGGGCCGCTTTGGCCGAACGTGCCGTCACGGAATCGGATCCGCGTGAAACCGGAGATTCGGGGGCGGATGAGCTATTCGCCCTGCTCGACGAATTCCTCGCGGTAAAGGAGAGCCCGGCCGGTTTGGCGCGCATCTTCGACGCATATCTGGAATGGCTGAAAGGTCAGTCCTGGTATCGCAGCGACATGCTCTGAGGAAACATGAAAGGGCTCTCCCGCACCGGGAGAGCCCTTTCATGACGAGAAGGGTCAGGCAGTAGGTTCCGGAGCGGTCCGCAGAACGGTCCAGAAGGCGCTCAGGCCACCCTCCTTCACCCGGGCGACCCGGTCGCCGGTCAGGACCGCGATCCGGTTGCCGCTGAGAGCGTGCTGCTGGACGCCACTGAACTCGTTCACCCAGAGAGCGTTCAGCGCGCCCTCCTTGACGTGCGTGACCCCGCCGGTGGTGAGGACACCGATCCGGTTGCCGGAGAGGGTCAGCTCCTTGACGCCGGTGAGCTGGGTGCTCCAGAGGGCGTTCAGCGCGCCGTCCTTGACGTACGCCACCCCGCCGGTGCTCAGCACGCCGACCCGGGTGCCGGAGAGGACGAGCTGCTTCATGCCGGTGTGCTGGGTGCTCCAGGCGGCGCTCAGCGTGCCCTGCTTGACCCGCGCGGTGCCGTCGGTGCCGAGAACGCCGATCCGGTTGCCGGAGAGAGCGATCTGCTGGACGTTGCTGTACTCGTTCACCCAGGTGGCGGTCAGCGAACCCTCCTTGACGTACGCCACCCCGCCGGTGGTGAGGTTACCGATCCGGTTGCCGTCCAGGACGATCTGCTTCATGCCGGTCGCCTGCTTGACCCAGCCGGCGCTCAGGCCACCCTCCTTGACGTAGGTGCTGCCGTCGGTGAGAAGGATGCCGATCCGGTTGCCGGACAGCGCGAGCTGCTTGACGCCGGTGTACTCCTTGACCCAGGTCGCGCCGAGGCCACCCTCCTTGACGTACGCGACGCCGTCCGCGGTGAGGATGCCGATCCGGTTGCCGGCGACCACCACCGAGACGATGTCCGAGCGCACCTCGTACTGCCCGGTCTGCAGGAAACGCGCGACAGCGGTGTAGCTGGTGGCCAGCGCGGTCTGCCCGGCGGTGGCCAGCGAGACGTGCCCGGCCTTCAGCGCCCGGTCGACGATCCCCTGGACGGTCTTGCGGTCGTCGGCCTCCTTCTTCTCCAGGGCGATCTGGATGTCCCGGTCCTTGGCCTGGTGGATGCCGGCGTCGATGAAGGCTCGCCAATCCGCCGGGTCCAGGCTGCGGGCCGCGGTGACCGCGGCGAGCTGCACCTCGGTGCCCTCGTCCGCGTGGTTCCACACGGTGACCACGAAGTCCCGGTCCGGCAGGCTGAGCAGCTCGGTGGTGACCGGCAGGCCGATCCGGTTGGCGGCGAACTGCTTCGCGGCCCGGGCCTGCGCCGCCGCCTTCTCCGCCTCGGTCTTGTCGTTGTCCCTGGCGATCCAGTCCTCGGTGTCCTGCTTGGCGGCGGCGGCCAGGCCGGAGGCGATGAACGCGGTCTGCTCCTCGGCCGAGCCGGTACGCGCGGTGTCGGCGCCGGCCTTCACCAGCGGCCACCGCTCGCCGTCGACCAGGTCCCGGATCTTCAGCAGGAACTGGGCGTCGGTCCCGCTGAGCAGGGCCGCGTCGGCGACCACGTCGATGGCTGCGGAGGCGGTGGTACGGGCCAGGTCACTCAGCCGCTTGGCCTCGGTGCTCTGGCGCTCCCGCTCGACGTCCCGGTCGAAGGCCGCGAACACCTCGGTGAGGATGAAGTCGACGCAGGCCTGCTCGACGTCCTCCGGTGCGGCGCTGAACGCGACTTCCGCCGCGATCCGGACCTCGGTGTGCTCCGGCTTGGCCTTGACGTGGTTCCAGATCGCGATGACGAAGTCGCGGTCGGCCAGCTCGGCCAGCGCGTAGTCGTCCCCGCGCCCGAACTTCACGGCGACCGCCAGCTTCTGCTCGTACAGGTCGGCGGCGGCCTGCGCGGCGAACTGCGAGGGCAGTGCGGGCGTGGCGTGCGCGGCGGCGGGTGTCACCGCGGTGAATGCCACGGCGGCGACACCCGCGGCGAGAAGCCTCCGGGCGGTCAGCCCATCGGTGATGTGTGGCATGAGGTCGATTCCCCCGTAGAAATTGGCCTGGAAGGGCACGTCCGGAAATCGGGCTCATCGCCCGGCTGGACGCCCGGGGAAACTAGCCCGGCGCTCCGTCCATTGACAAGGCTGCATTGGCATGACGAACGCCTCACCCCGATGTCCGCGCTGATCATCCCCTTTTCTGGGAATTGCGGGGCGGCGCGGGACGGAAAGGCGTGCTTTCATCGGCGTCTATTGTGCTGGTCCGCCTACGGCGACCGGCCTATTGGTGTGCGTGCCAACGGGGGACACGATGAAACGCAGAAGCATATTCATGGCGAGCACGGTCACGGCGTTCAGCGCCGTGGCCTGGGCGGGAGCGGCCCGCGCCGCCGAACCGTCGGCGGTCACCGCGCTCACGGCCGAGCAGGAGGAGGCGGAACGCCTCTTCGTCCGCTGGCTGTCAGCCTACGAGGAGCGCCTGGCGGTCCGCAGCGCGGCGCGCTCGGCACTGCTGACCGGCGACACCCCGGAGGAGAAGGCCACCGCCGTCACCACGTTCCTGATCTCGGGATACCCCGCGGCGATGGACCGTGCCGAGCAGAACCTGGCGCGCCAGACCACGTACGCGCGGCGAATGGTCACCACCCACCCGGCCCGGACCTACCCACAGGTCAACGCGGCCGGCCGGCGCGCCCTCACCGGCACCGAGCTGGAGCTGGACGAGTTCGCCCGTACCGGCTATGCCGTCGCCCTGGACCTGGACCGCAAGGGGATCGCCGACGACAAGCTCCGCGCCGACCTGGTCCGGCAGGACGACCGCGACTACGTCACCCACCTGCGCGACAACGACCCCGGCGCACAGGTCCGGGCCTGGGCCGCCCGGGCGGTCGCACCCGGAGCCACCGATGCCGACGTCGCCGAATTCCTCAGCTACGGCTGGGCCAGCGCGGCCGGGCTGGACACCCAGACATACCGCCGGCAGTGCGCCGACGCCGACAAGGCCTGGCTGCTCACGTCCCGCCGTCTGGTGGCCGACGCCCAGACGGCCGAACAGAAGGCCCGCGACGCCGCGGCCGAGGCGAAGGAGCAGCTGATCGCCGCCGCCGCCCGCGACTGGGCCGCCGTCGCCGCACACACCACACAGCCCCGGGTGGCCTGGGCCGACGCCGAACAGGTCGCCCTCCGGCAGGCCGAGACCTGGCTGCAGATCTCCATCGCGGCCGGCACCGCCACCAGCCCCAACTGGCAGAACGTCGCCGGCACCGCACAGGGCACCCGCGAGCAGTGGCTGACCGCCCAGCAGACCGCCGCCGAACAGGCCGCCTCGTGGATCGCGTTGTACCAGCGTGCCCTGGAGGCCGAGGCCGCCCTGCTCACTGGGGGTACCCGATGAGACTGCCCCGGCTACGCGCTGCCCTGATATCGGTGCTGGCAGCTACTGTCCTCGGCGCCGGACTCCACGCCCCACCAGCCCTCGCCGCCGACCCCACCCCGGCGCCC
>NZ_JBNZCE010000077.1:0-7770 GCF_050589265.1 Actinoplanes sp. G11-F43 | reverse complement strand
CGCGGTTCGGGTCCCGGGTTCGTGTGCCGCGTAGCGGTGCGGATTGCGCCGCACCGCGGCACGCGGTTCGGGGTTTGGGTTTGTGTGCCGCGTGGCGGTGCGGATTGCGCCGCTGTGCGGCACGCGGGTGGGGCCGCATTCGCCCGGCGGCCGCCGGACGGTCCGGACCGGGCGCCCGGCTCGCGCGGTGGACGCGGGGCCCGCTTCTTGCGGTTGTGGGGCTGTGGGGCGTACCGGAGACAGGTTTTCAGCGGCGGCGGCGCAACAGTGAGCGGATCACCAGCAGTGCGACGACGCCTACCAGCTGGCCGCCCAGGACGATCTTGTTGACGTCCACGGCGGGGCGCCATTGGGCCTCGCCGTTGCGGATGACGTAGACGCCGGCCGGGCGTGCGGTGTAGCCGTAACCACCGCCTGACCCGGACTTTCCGTCCGCCGTCTCCTCTCCGCTCTCGCCGCCGCCCCCGCCGCCGGCTCCTCCGCCGACGACCGCGACCGGGACGACGGTGACGCCGTCGCGTTCGATCGGGGCGCCGAAGACGCGTTCGACGGTGGCCGCGTCGGTGCCGGCCTTGGCCTTCTCCAGGATCTCCGTGGCGCTGAGTGGCATGGTTCACCCTCCGTGTCGAGGTTCTCCTCCCAGCGTGCCCCGCGCGTCAAGCGGGTGGGGCGGTGCTTCCGCGGATCACCAGGCGGGTGGGGACCAGATCGGTGCCGGGGCCGGCCGGTTCGTCGTGGATCTGGCGCAGCAGCGCGTCCACGCAGCGCCGTCCGACCTCGGCGAAGTCTTGGTGCACGGTGGTCAGTGGGGGCAGGTAGGAGCCGGCGTCGGCCAGATCGTCGAAGCCGACCACGCTGACGTCGGCGGGTACCCGGCGGCCGCGTTCGTGCAGGGCGCGGAGTACGCCGAGGGCCATCTGGTCGTTGGCGGTGAAGATCGCGGTGCAGTCCGGGTCGGCGGCCAGGCGCAGGCCGGCGTGGTAGCCCGACTCGGCGGACCAGTCGCCGCGTTCGGGGGGTGGGACGGGGCGGCCGGCTTCTTCGAGGGCGCGGCGCCAGGCCCCGGTACGCCGTTCGGCGGAGTACGACTCGGCCGGCCCGGCGACGTGCCAGACGGTGCGGTGGCCGAGTTCGAGCAGATGCCGGACGGCCTGGTGGGCGCCGTCGGCCTGGTCGGTGTCGACGACCGGGTAGCGGTCGCCGGCGTCGGAGTCGACGACCACCACGTGCACGCCGGGCGGAAGTGCCACCGCGGTGGCGTCGAGCAGGTGCACCTCGATGATGAGAATGACGCCGTCGACCGCCAGTTCGCCCATTCTTGTGAACGCTCCCATGACATTGTCCTGGGTGGGCGCGCCGACCGGAATGAGGGTTATCGCGTAGCCCTCGGTGGCGGCCTGGGTGGCGATCGCCTCGACGGTTCGGCTGTTTCCCGTGGAGGACAAACCGAACAGGATGACACCGATGGTGTTGAACCGGCCGTACCGTAGGGAGCGGGCCGCGCTGTTGGGGCGGTAACCGAGCTCGCTCATGGCGGCGAGTACCTGCTCACGAGTGGTTTCGACGACGCCGGGGTGCCCGTTGGCGACACGCGACACGGTCTGTGAGGAGACCCCGGCCCGGGCGGCCACGTCAGCCATCGATACGCGTTGTTTTCGGCGGCCGCCGGGGACGTCCGAGCCGACGCGAAGCCGGGGAGGTTCGATTTTGATCACTCCTTGACCGTGATTTGTGGCCCGTGCCACTATACGGCAGTCATGTTTACGTAAACATGACGACCATGTTTACGTAAACATCCTCCGGAGGTGGCAGAGGTGACCCGGCGTTCATGGACTGGCTGGCAGTTCACCGGTCCGTTTCTGGCGGTCTTCGCGCTGGTGTATCTGGCGCCGATCATCTACTCGGCGTACCTGAGCGTGTTCCGCACCCAACTGGTCGGCGGCACCAGCTTCGTCGGCCTCGAGAACTACACGAAAGCTTTCAGCGATCCACAATTCTGGGAGGCCATCACCCGGGTCTCGCTCTTCCTGCTGATCCAGGTGCCGATCATGCTCGGCCTGGCGCTGCTGGTCGCGCTCGCGATCGACAGCGGGCGGCTCTACGGGACGAGCTTCTTCCGGATCTCGATCTTCCTGCCGTACGCGGTGCCCTCGGTCGTCGCCACCCTGATGGCCGGCTTCCTCTACGGTGTCCGGTTCGGCCTGGTCGGCAGTATCAACGAGACGTTCGGGCTGAGCATCCCCGACCCGCTCGGGCCCGGCCTGATCCTCACCACCATCGGCAACATCGTGACCTGGCAGTACATCGGCTACAACATGCTGATCCTGTACTCCGGGCTCAAGGTGATCGACACCTCGCTGTACGAGGCCGCCGCCATCGACGGGGCCAGTGAGTGGCGGATCATCCGGTCCATCAAGCTTCCGGCGCTGCGCGGGCCGCTGGTGGTCGCCGGCATCTTCAGCATCGTCGGCAGCTTCCAGCTGTTCAACGAGCCGCAGGTGCTGGACAGCCTGGCGCCGAACTCGATCACCACCTACTTCACCCCGAACATCTACGCGTACCAGCTCTCCTTCGCCGGGCAGCAGATCAACTACTCGGCGACGATCGCGCTGATCATGGGCGTGGCGACGATGATCGTGGCGTACGCCTTCCAGCGGCGGTCGCTGAAGGGAGCGCTGTGAGCACCATCGTCCGCGTCAAGAAGAACAAGAAGCCGGGGCGCAGCGTCACCCTCACCGTGGTGACCGGCCTCATGGTGATCTACACACTCCTGCCGCTGGTCTGGCTGTTCTTCAGCTCGACCAAGAGCCAGGAGGACCTGCTCGGCACGTTCGGGCTCTGGTTCGGCGGGGAGTTCGCGCTCTTCGAGAACATCGCGGACACCTTCGCCTACCAGGACGGCGTCTTCGGCCGCTGGATCCTCAACACCCTGTTCTACGTGGTGGTGGGCGCCGGTGGGGCGACCATCCTGGCGGCTCTGGCCGGGTACGGGCTGGCGAAGTTCGACTTCGCCGGACGCAAGGCGGTCTTCGCCGTGGTGCTCGGTGGCATCGCGGTCCCGCCCACCGCGCTGGCCGTGCCGACCTTCCTGCTGTTCGCCAAGATGGGGCTGACCGACACCCCGTGGGCGGTGATCCTGCCGTCGCTGCTGTCGCCGTTCGGGCTGTACCTGATGTGGACCTACTCCACCGAGGCGGTGCCGACCGAGATCCTGGAGTCGGCGCGGGTCGACGGGGCCGGCGAGTTCCGCACCTTCTTCAAACTGGCGCTGCCGCTGCTCGCCCCGGGCCTGGTCACGGTGCTGCTCTTCAACCTGGTCGCGACGTGGAACAACTTCTTCATCCCGCTGATCATGCTGAAGGACGCCGACCTCTACCCGCTCACGCTGGGCCTTTACACGTGGAGCCGGCAGGCCAACACGGTCGGTGGTGACGTGGTCTTCGACCTCGTGCTCACCGGCTCGCTGCTCACCATCATCCCGCTCACCGTGGCGTTCCTGTTCCTGCAACGGTACTGGCAGCAGGGTCTGGCCGCGGGCAGCGTCAAACAGTGACAACCCCCTCTATCACCGAAGGGACAACCCGAGAATGAAGATCACCCGTCGGCGCGCCATCCTGGGCGCCGCGATGTCGATAACCCTGCTCGCGGCCGGCTGCTCCGGCTCCGACGACGCCACCGGAACCGGCTCCGGCGAATCGGTCTCCGAGGCCGACGTCACCGCCGCCCTGGAGGCCGGTGGCAACCTGACCGTGTGGGCGTGGGACACCACGATCACCAAGGTGGTCGCGGACTTCCAGACCAAGTACCCCAATGTCAAGATCAACCTGGTCAACGCCGGTCAGGGCAACGACCAGTACGTCGCCCTGCAGAACGCGATCACCGCCGGCACCGGGGTTCCGGACGTGGCGCAGATCGAGTACTACGCGCTCCCGCAGTTCGCCCTCGCCAAGACGGTCACCGAACTCGACGGCTACGGCGCCACCGCGATGAACGGCAAGTTCACCCCCGGCACCTGGAACGCCGTGCAGTCCGGCGGCAAGATCTACGGCTTCCCGATCGACTCGGGCCCGATGGCGCTCTTCTACAACAAGGAGGTGTTCGACAAGCACAAGATCGAGGTGCCGACCACCTGGGAGGAGTACGCCGCCGCGGCCGAGAAGCTGCACACCGCCGACCCGAAGGCGTACATCACCAGCGACTCCGGTGACGCCGGCTTCACCACCAGCCTGATCTGGCAGGCCGGCGGCAAGCCGTACACCGTCGACGGCACCGACGTCGGGGTCGACTTCAGCGACCCGGGCACCCAGAAGTTCGTCACCCAGTGGCAGAAGATGATCGACGCCAAGCTGCTCTCGCCGGTCGTCGGCTGGACCGACGAGTGGTACAAGGGTCTCGGCGACGGCACCATCGCCACCCTGGTCACCGGCGCGTGGATGCCCAGCAACCTGGAGTCCGGCGCCAAGGCCGCCAGCGGCAAGTGGCGGGTCGCGCCGATGCCGCAGTGGGAGGCCGGCGGCCAGGCCACCGCGGAGAACGGCGGCAGCTCGCTCGCCGTCCCGACCGCCGCCGCCAACAAGGCCCTCGCCTACGCGTTCCTCAAGTACACCGCCGTCGAAGAGGGCGCCAAGACCCGCGTCGACGCCGGAGCCTTCCCGGCCACCACCGCCGAACTGAACGACCCGGCGTTCCAGGGCAAGGAGTTCCCGTACTTCGGCGGCCAGAAGGTCAACGAGGTGCTCGCCGCCTCCGCCGGCCAGGTCGTCACCGGCTGGAAGTACCTGCCGTTCCAGGTCTACGCCAACAGCATCTTCGGTGACACGGTGGGCAAGGCGTACATCGGTCAGGGATCCCTGACGGACGGTCTCAAGGCCTGGCAGGATGCCTCCGTGAAGTACGGCACGGAGCAGGGTTTCACAGTTAAATGACGCAGAGTTTCGAGACGACCCGGCGCTGGCTTCGCCGCGCCGGGTCGGCGCGTCTGGAATTCGGCGCGGACTACAACCCCGATCAATGGCCCCGCGAGGTCTGGGACGACGACGTCCGCGCCATGCGCGAGGCCGGTGTCACCGTCGTCTCCCTGGCGATCTTCTCCTGGGCCCGGCTCGAACCCCGCGAGGGCGTGTTCGACTTCGCCTGGCTCGACGAGGTGATGGACCTGCTGCACGCCGGTGGCATCGCCGTCGACCTGGCCACCGCCACCGCCTCACCACCCCCCTGGCTGACCCGCAGACATCCGGAGATCCTGCCGGTCACCCGCACCGGGGAGACCCTGTGGCCGGGCGCCCGCCAGCACTGGCGGCCCACCTCACCGGTCTTCCGCGACTACGCCCTGCGCCTGGTCCGTGAGCTGGCCGTCCGGTACGCCGACCACCCGGCCCTGGTCGCCTGGCACGTCAACAACGAGCTGGGCTGCCACAACATCTACGACTACTCCGACGACGCGGCCCGCGCCTTCCGGCTCTGGCTGCGCGAGCGGTACCACACCGTCGAAGCGCTCAACCACGCCTGGGGCACCGCCTTCTGGGCGCAGCGCTACGACGACTTCGAGGAGGTCCTGCCGCCCCGGCTGGCCGCCTCCCACCCCAACCCGACCCAGCAGCTCGACTTCAAGAGGTTCTCCTCGGACGCCCTCAAGGAGCACCTGCGGGCCGAACGGGCGGTCCTCCGCAAGATCACGCCGGAGGTGCCGGTCACCACCAACTTCATGGTGATGGGCGAGACCCGGGGGATGAACTACGCCGACTGGGCGGCCGAGGTCGACTTCGTCTCCAACGACCACTACGTGCTGCCCGGCCCACAGGCCCGCGACGAGCTGTCGTTCTCCGCCAACCTGACCGGCAACCTGGCCGGCGGGCACCCCTGGTTCCTGATGGAACACTCCACCAGCGCGGTCAACTGGCAGCCGGTCAACGTGGCGAAGAAACCCGGCGAACTGTTCCGCGACTCGCTCACCCACGTCGCGCACGGCGCCGACGCGGTCTGCTACTTCCAGTGGCGGGCGTCCAAGGCCGGCGCGGAGAAGTACCACTCGGCGATGCTGCCGCACGCCGGCACCGACAGCGACCTGTTCCGCGACGTGGTCCGCCTCGGCGACCGGCTGCGCGAACTGGCCCCGGTAGCCGGCTCCCGCCGCAGCCAGGCCCCCGTCGGCATCGTCTTCGACTGGGAGTCGTGGTGGGTCGCCGAACACGACTCCCACCCCACCGACCGTCTGCGCTACCGGCAGGAAGCCCTCGACTGGTACACCGCCCTGCTCAACAACGGGATCCGCGCCGACGTGCTGCCGGCCGGCGCCCCGCTGGACGGCTACCGGATGCTGATCGCCCCGATCCTGCACGTGGTGCCGTCCGCGCTCGCCGACCGCCTGGACGCGTACGTCACCGCCGGCGGCCACCTGGTCACCACGTACTTCTCCGGCATCGTCGACGAACACGACCAGATCTGGCTGGGCGGCTACCCCGGCGCCCTGCGGGACCTGCTGGGCATCCGGATCGAGGAGTTCGGCCCCCTGCTCGACCACGAGACCGCCGAGCTGGACAACGGCACCACCGGCACCCTGTGGACCGACCGGATCGACGTCACCGCCGCCGACGTGACGGTGCTGGCCCGCTACAAGACCGGCGAACAGGCGGAACGCCCGGCCGTCACCCGCCGCCCGGTAGGCCCCGGCTCGGCGTCCTACGTCTCCACCCGCCTGGGCCCCGACGGCCTGACCCGTCTCCTCCCGTCCCTGCTCACCCCGGCCGACGTACGCAGCGAACTACCGGAAGACCTGGCCGGCCGCGTCGAACTCACCATCCGCGACACCCACTGGTTCCTGATCAACCGAACCGACGACCAGGTCGACCTGACCACCCTGGACGAGCCGCCCCTCGCACCCCGAGAGGTCCGCGTCCTGCACCGTTAGTGCATGGTGGGTACCGGCGACCCCGGTACCCACCATGTCCGCCCACCTCCGGCACGGTCCGCGTCCCCCGAGGCCGGCCCTCCGTCACCAGGCAGGCGATTTTCCCAACCCCGCGGATGTACGCCGTTCGGCCCCACAGAAATCGGGCCGCTAGCCAGGGTCCCCGCGAGGCCGGCCCGCCTCAAGACCGCCCGGCGACCGCCGGGCGAATGCGAACCCCCAGGCCTTCGACGCGTCCGACCGCTTCCAGCTGGATCGCCCGCTACCAACCGGGCCAGCCGCCCCTGCTCGAACCGTCCGGCCGTGCGCGCGGGGAATACCCGTATATGCAACTTAGGAAGTTTTAAGTCGCTTTAGCGAAGAATAGAACCTTTGCCGGATGTCGGCCCGCACTTGAGGTGATCCCCAAGCGCTAGATCGGCCGCCAGAGCTGATCGGGGGTGATGGTTGCGCACCTTTTAAGCACTTCGAGAAGTTTTCAGGCCGTCCGCGGGCCGATCTGTTGCCAGAACGACCCGCCCAGCCGCGATCTTGGAGGATTTACCACTGTCTTGGGTCTTCCTCTGAGCTGCTGGCCCGTCCGGAGTCAACTCCCCGTGCGAGTGTCCGCTTTCCGGCCCCACCCTGGCCGATCTTGGCGGATGTGCCACCAAATAGAGCCTTCTTCTCGTCCGCTGGCCCGCTCGCGGTCAATTCCCCGCGCGAGTGTCCACCTTCCAGCTCCGCCCTGGCCGATCTTGGTGGATTTACCACCGTTTTCGGTGGTAAATCCACCAAGATCTCTGCTGCACGGTCGTTTCAACATCATCCGGTGAGGCCGAGGATGGTGAATGGCCTTGTCATTTCGCGGTTGGCCCAGCGGG
>NZ_JBNZCE010000076.1:0-9080 GCF_050589265.1 Actinoplanes sp. G11-F43 | reverse complement strand
CGGATCATGACCGACTTCCCCGACGTGTTACGCACCGTCACCGCCCTGGAGATCTTCAGAACCGCCCAACCGGGTTTTGAATGACCCTCCCTGCCTGACGGTGTGGCCAAAGCGGACGAGACCGAACGGATGATCGCCCGGCTGCGGAATTTCATCGGCTACCGCGAGTACCCGAAGTACGACATCGTCTGCCGTTACCTGATCTACAAGCGGGCGCTGATGGTGGAGGCGGCCCTTCTGCCGTTCGCCGACACCGAGGACGCCTTCTTTCTGACCTATCAAGAGCTTCGCGACGCCGTACGCACCAAAAAGGTCGACCAGACGCTGATCCGGCGGCGAAAGGACGAGTTCCGGCACTTCCAGACCCTCCGCACGCCCCGGATCCTCACCTCCGACGGCGAGATGATCAACGGCTCGTACCGCCGCGACGACCTGCCGCCGGGGGCGCTGGCCGGCCTGCCGGTCTCGGCCGGCACCGTGGAGGGCCGGGCCCGGGTGGTCCGGGACCTGGCCGACGCCGATTTCGCCCCGGGCGACATCCTGGTGACCGCCTTCACCGATCCGAGCTGGACACCGGCCCTGGTGGCGGTGGCGGGCCTGGTCACCGAGGTGGGCGGGCAGATGACGCACGGTGCGGTGATCGCCCGGGAGTACGGCCTGCCCGCGGTGGTCGGTGTCGAGAACGCCACCCGGCTGATCGTCGACGGTCAGCGGATCCGGGTGCACGGCACCGAGGGCTACGTCGTGACCATGCCAGGTCAGGGTACGTAGACCTCGGCCAGTGCCGTGGCGGTGCCGTCGACGGTGGTCAGCCGGTACAACGGGCTGACCTCCACGAGATCGGTGAAATCCGCGATGCTGGTCTTGCAGTCGCCGACCGTCACCGGGTGTTTCAGGCACTCCTGGTCGTTGCCGCGGGTGCTGGTCAGCTTCGGGTCGGCGACGATCGGCAGGGTGATGGTCATCCGGCTGTCCTCGGTCAGCCAGGCCCGCTGGCAGACGTCGCCGTCCGGGTCCAGTGCGAACATCGTGCAGTACTCGGGGCCGCTCATGAACAGCACCGGCTCCACCACGATCGACCGGGACTTCGGGTAGTACCCGTGCACCTCGACGATCGACGTGCTGCTGCCCGTACGGACGTCGGTGAACGGTGTCACCCCGCTCGCGGGCGACGGGATGTCGGTCTCGATCGGCCGGATCTCCACCTTTCTGAAGGTCGCGGTGACCGTCGCCTGCTGGTACTGGGAGGCGTCGATCGGGCCGGCGCCGAGGGCGACCTGGCCGGCGAGCAGGCTCGGATCGGTCAGCTCCGCGTCCAGGACGGGTGTGCCGCCGACCGTGACCGTCGCCGTCTCGTTCTGCAGGCTCAGCACGACGTCGTGGGCCGTCCCGGGCTGGAACAGGGTGGACTCCGTCTCGCTCAGCGTGGCGCTGCGCAGTGCGCCCTCGTGCCGGATCCGGATGAGCTGTGGGCACAGGTCCAGCCAGTAGGAGGCGTCGCCGACCGCCCGGAACTGGACCTCCGCACAGGTCAGCGGGGTCTGCACGGTCACCGAGAAGGTGATCGACTGGTCACCGGGGAACGCCTCCTCCGGCCCGGCGCACATGGTCCGGACATCGGTCGCCGTGATCGACAGGCCCTTGCCGACCGCGCACCGGCCACCGTAGTCGTCGGTCTTGGGCGTCCACTGCCCGCGCCGGTCGAGAGCGTCGACCACCCACGGGCCACGCACGGCGCCCGGCACCGGCATGGCCGCCTGGGCGACGGTGATGTCCGGCCCGGGCGGCGGGGGATCATCGCCGAGTCTTCGGCTGTACAGTCCGGCGGCGGTGGCGGCCAGCGTGGCCGCGGCGGTGACGGCTACGACCGTACGCAATCGGCGTGATCTTCTCGATGGGGCGGCCGGAACCGGCCGGCCCAACCGCTTGCCACCGCCGGAGACGTGATGCCCGGAGAGCTGTGCCGCCTCGGCGGCCTGGCGCAGCTTCGGGTCCAGAGTGGGCGGGCGGCTGAAGGTGTTCGGGTCGGTGTTCTGCGCGAGCAGCAGATTCAGCAGCTCGGGGGCGGTCGGCCGGTCCTCCGGATCCTTGGACAGGGCCAGCGCCACCAGATCGGCCAGGGTGCCGTGCAGACCGGTCAGGTCCGGCGGCTGGGTGAGGATGCGGGCGGCGACGGCGACCGGCGAATCGGCCCGGAACGGGGTCCGCCCGGTGCCCGCGTAGGCGATCACCGCACCCCAGGCGAACACGTCGGCGGCCGGGGTGATGTCGCGGTGCACCCCGTCGAAGCGTTCCGGCGCCATGTACGCCACGGTGCCCACCATCTGATCCGGGTGGGTGTGCTGGCTGGTCACCTCAAGCGCCCGCGCGATACCGAAATCGATCACCTTGGGGGAGCCCAGCGCGAACAGCACGTTGCGCGGTTTGAGATCGCGGTGGATGACACCCGCGCCGTGGATGGCGGTCAGCGCGGTGGCCACCCCGACCGCGACACCGTGCAGGCGGCTGTCGGCGAGCGGGCCCTCCCTGGCCACCACCTCGTCCAGGCTGGGGCCGTCCACGTATTCGACCACCAGGTACGGCGTCCGGTGCTCGGGGTCGGCGTCCAGCACCGCCGCGGTGCAGAACGGCGGAACCTGCCGGGCCCGCTTGACCTCGCTGCGGAAACGGTTGCGGAACTCCTCCTCGTGGGCGTACTCCGGCTTGATGATTTTGATGGCGACCAGTGGCCCGTCGCCGCGCCGGCCCAGGAACACCGCGCCCATGCCGCCCTCGCCGAGCCGGGAAAGCAGCTGGTAGCCGCCCAGCGACTCGGGGTCACCGGGGCGAAGCGGGCTTTTCATCCGGCACACAGTACGCAGTTCGATCCCCTCCCGCGGTGGCGGGTGCGGGGCATGATGGGAGCACGATGGACTTTCACACCGCTCTGAAGTCGCTGTTCTCCGCCGAGGGACGCCGGGATCCGTACCCGGCCTACGACGTGCTGCGCGCGCACGCCCCGGCCTTCCCCGCCCTGGACGGCCGCTGGTTCCTCACCACCCACACGCTGACCAGCCGATTGTTGCGCGATCCGGCCGTGCGGGTGTCGGACGCCGCCGACTACGACACCTTCTGGCCGGACTGGCGCGACAACCGGGGCGTCGCCTCGATCGTCGGGTCGATGCTGCAGACCAACCCACCCGACCACACCCGCATCCGCCGGGCCGCGGCGGCCACCTTCACCGCCCGCCGGGTCGCCGGGCTCCGCGACGTGATCACCGAGCAGGCCACCGCCCTGATCGGGGAGATGCCGGAGCGGGCCGACTTCGTGACCGCTTTCGCCTACCCGCTGCCGATCGCGGTGATCTGCGCGCTGCTCGGCGTGCCGGACGGCGACCGGCCGTGGTTCCGGCAGCAGGCCGCCGACCTCACCGTCGTCCTCGAACCGATCAGCACCGAGGAGGAGATGGCCCGGGCCGACGTCGCCGGGCGCGCCCTGGAGGACTACTTCATCGGCCTGATCGCCGACCGCCGGCGGGCACCGCGCGAGGACCTGACCAGCGACCTGGCCGCCGAGGGCTCCGGGCTGACCGGGGCGGAACTGCTGTCCAACCTGGTGCTGCTGCTGGTCGCCGGTTTCGAGACCACCACCAACCTCTTGGGTACGGGCCTCAAGCTCCTCCTCGACCAGCCCGACCAGGCCGCCCGTCTGCGGGCCGAGCCGGGCCTGGCGCCCGCCTTCGTCGAGGAGATCCTGCGCTACGACTCGCCGGTGCAGATGACCGCCCGGACCGCCGGCGCGCCCATCGACCTGGGTGACGGGCTGGTGCTGCGGCCCGGCACCGAGATGATGCTGCTGCTCGGCTCGGCCAACCGGGACCCGGAGCGCTACCCGGACCCGCACCGGTTCGACCCGGACCGGCCGTCGATCCAGCCGGTGTCGTTCGGCGGGGGCGCCCACTACTGCCTCGGCGCGCCGCTGGCCCGGCTGGAAGCGCAGGTGGCGTTCCCGCTGCTGCTCACCATGCTGCCACGGCTGGCCCCGGCCGGTGCGCCGGTGCTGCGGGACCGTCTCGTCCTGCGCGGTTACGCCGAACTGCCGGTCACCACCCGATGAGCACCGCCGACTTCTGGTACGAGGTGGGCGCTCTCAAACGCACCACCCGTTCCGGCTGGCCGCTGGCCCGGATGGCCAACCGCGAATCGGTGGCCGACCACTCGTTCCGCACCGCCGTCATCGCGATGACCCTGGCCGCGACATCAGGCGCCGACCCGGACCGGGCGGCCACCCTGGCCCTGTTGCACGACCTGCCCGAAGCCCGCCTCGGCGACCTGCACCACCTGGCCCGCCGTTATCTGAACGGCCCGAAACCCTTCCAGCAGGTGGTGGAGGACCAGACCGCCACACTGCCGCCCGCGGCCCGGGAGGTGATCCGCGCCCGCGCCGCCGAATGGCAGTCCCGCGAGTCCCCGGAGGCGCTGATAGCCCGGGACGCCGACATCCTGGACTCGATCCTGCACGTCCGGGAGAGCCTCGGCGACCGCCCGGACCTCCAGAACCGCTGGCTGACCTATCTGGCCGCGTCGTTGACGACCGACGAGGCCCGCTCCCTGCTGACCGAGATCACCACCACCGACCCCGACGACTGGTGGCCCCGAGCCGTCTCCCCACCCGGCGGTGACGGCGGCGAGAGCCGGTGACCTTTGCGCCGCGCGGCGATCGTCTCGGAGCAACCAGGCGGATGATGTCTCGGCGTTCTCCGGGCCGGCGGGTGGTGATGGTTGTTCGCCACGGCAGTGATCAGCCGTCGTCGGCGGCCTGCTCACCATGACCTTCGCCGGCCTGCTCGCCCTGGCGAGAGCCCGCGCCCACGAGGACTTGAACCGGCACCGCGTTCCCGCATACAGGCAATCATCCGCATCGAGAGATTTGCATCCGGTGGGTAGAACGGGCTGCATGCGCAGAACCTTGATCGCCGTCGTGGCCGCGAGCACGCTGCTGCTGGGATCGGCCGTGCCGGGCTGGGCGGACCCGCCGGGGCCGCCGCCCGACGCCCTGCCGCCCGGCTGGTCCTTCCAGCAGAAGGCGCTGACCTGGACCAGTGAGAAGCCGATCCCGCCGGGGGACGCCGCGGTCGAGTTCTGGTCCGGTGACCGGCTGCTCGGGCGGGCTCGCGGCACCGCCGACCTGCGGACCTTCGTGCTGCCGGGCGGGGCCGCGGGCGGGCTCGCCGACCTTCAGGTCCGGGTCGGCGGCAAGCGGGTCGACGCGGCCGCCCCCGCACCGCAGCGCCGGGCCCCGGCGGCCCCGGTCACGCTGCCGCAGCAGGCGGCGAGCAGTGTCGACCCGGGTGTGAAGGGCCCGTACCGCACGGTCACCGGTGAGTACACGCTGCCCGGTGTGAAGCTGTCGGTCTACCCGGCAAAAGTGGAGATGCTGGCCGTCGTGGTCGCCCCGAAGGGTGCCCCGGGCAAGCGGCCGATCGCCCTGTTCCTGCACGGCCGGCACTGGACCTGCTACGCCGGCCAGGATCTGAACTCGATCAGCCTCGCCTGGCCCTGCCCAGCGGGTTCGCAGGCGGTCCCCGGCCACCGCGGCTATCTGCAGTCCCAGGAGCTGCTGGCCTCGCAGGGCTACGTCACCGTGTCGATCTCGGCGAACGGCATCAACGGCCAGGACGGCCTGGACTCCGACGGTGGCGCGCAGGCCCGGTCGTCGCTGATCCGGGAGCACCTGGCCCGCTGGGCCGACTGGTCCGGCAGCGGCCGGGGCAAAGCACCCGCGATCGTCCGGAAGTCGCCACGCGCCGACCTCGGCCGGGTGCTGCTGGTCGGGCATTCCCGGGGCGGTGAGGGCACCAACCGGGCGGCGATCGACAGCATCACCCCGCCGCCGGCCGCCCAGGACGACTATCGCGGCAGGGTCCGCTGGACGATCAGCGGGCAGGTGCTGATCGGGCCGACCGCGTTCGGCCAGAACCCGCAGCCCGACGTGCCGTCCGCGACGATCCTGCCGGGCTGTGACGGCGACGTCTCCGACCTGCAGGGGCAGATGTACGTCGACGCCACCCGCGGCGTCAGCGCGGGCCGGGCGCTGCACAGCGCGATCTACATGGTCGGCGCCAACCACAACTACTTCAACACCGAGTGGACCCCGGGGCAGGCGGTCGGCCCGGCGTTCGACGACTTCCAGGCCGAGGACGACCCGGTGTGTACGCCGGGAGTGGCCCCGCACCGGCTGACCGCGGAGCAGCAGCAGACCGCCGGCGCCACCTACATCGCGACCGCCGCCCGGGTGTTCACCGCCGGTGACGACCGGGCCCGGCCGCTGCTGGACGGCACCGGTGTGCGGGCCCCGTCGGCCGGCCCGGCCCGGGTGCTGACCCACGGGATCGGCGCGAACCGCACCCCGGTGGTCATCCCGGACCCGGCGCTCGGTGTGACCGGCGCCCGGCTCTGTGAGCAGGTCCCGGCGGATGACGAGACCGCGTGCGACACCTCGTTCCGGTCCCCGCACTTCGTGCCGTTCTCCTGGCCGGAGCCGGGCCGCTGGGCGGTCGCCCTGGAGAGCACCGCGACCGCCACGGTCACCCCGGCGAAGCCGATGCCGGTGGCCGGATCACCGGCGCTGGCGATGCGGCTGGTGGTGCCGCCGAACAGCACCGGCACCACGGTCCGGGTGGCGGTCACCGACGACCGTGGCCGCCGCTCCGACCTGGGTGCGGTCACCCTGGCCGGTCTGCCGGGCAGTGCGGACACGACGTCCGGCTGGGGCCAGGAGGTGCGGCTGCCGCTGCCCCGCCACACCCGTGCGGTGGCCCGGCTCGACCTCACCCCGAGCACTGACGGGCCGATCTGGCTGATCGACGCGTGGGGCTGGAAGCCGGGCACCCCGGCGCCGAAGCCGGCCGCGCTCAACCGGGTCGACGTCGGCACCGTCAGTGCCGACGAGGGGGATTCCGGGAGTGTCACGTACTCGGTGCCGGTCCGGTCGCGGGGCAAGCAGAAGGCCGAGATCCGGCTCTTCGTCACCGACCCGTGGACGTACGACACGAAGTCCTGGACGGCCACCGTCAAGCCGGGCGCCGGCCGGATCGACGTGCCGATCGCGGTGCTCGGCAACACCACGTTCGGTGGCGACCGGACGTACCCGGTGACGGCCAAGGCGATCCGCAACGCGATCGTCGCCGACTACGACGGCGGTGTGGACGTCCGCGAGGACGAGCCGATGCCCACCGTCACCATCACCCCGTCCGCGACAGCGGCCGAGGGCTCGGCGCTGACCTGGACGGTGACCCTGTCCGAGGCCGCCGACAGCTTCATGTACCTGCTGTTCGCGCCGCAGGTGCCGGGCGGCACGCCGGAGCTGTCGACGACCGACGTGGACCCGGAGTGGCTCGCCCTGCACTCGGGTGCGGACCCGGAGCCGTCCCGGCCGCTGTCCAGCACGGGGATGCAGGTGTTCCTGCCGATCGAGCCGGGCACCACGACGGCCGAGTTCACCGTGCCGACCGTGGCCGACGGCGTGGCCGAGGGCACCGAGCACGTGCGGTTCGGTTCGCTGGTGTTCGCGCCGGACGACCGGGAGCCGGTCGTCGGCCCGGTCGTCGACGGGACGGTCACCGACTGACAGCGTGACCGGTGACACAAGGTGCCCCGGACCGGAAGATCCCTGGTCCGGGGCACCTTGTCGAAGGGTGTGGCTCAAACTCGCACCGTGACCCCGCCCGACGACGACCTCTCTCCCGGAGAGCTGCTCCCGCTCGGCCGCCGCTTCCGGATCGTTCTCGTGCTCGGCCTGCTCACCGCGCTCGGGCCGCTCACCATCGACATGTACCTGCCGTCCCTGCCGGCGATCACCGCCGACCTGCACACCACCGCCGCCGCGGTGCAGTTGACTCTCACCGGCACCCTGGTCGGCCTGGCCCTCGGCCAGCTGCTGGTCGGGCCGCTGTCGGACGCGTTCGGCCGCCGGATCCCGCTGCTGGCCGGCACCGCCGTGCACGTGCTCGCCTCGGTGCTGTGCGTGATCGCCCCGAACGTCGCCACCCTCGGCGCGCTGCGGATCCTGCAAGGGCTGGGCGCCGCCGCGGCCTCGGTGGTCGCCATGGCGATGGTGCGTGACCTGTTCAGCGACCGGGCCGCGGCGCGGCTGTTCTCCCGGCTGATGCTGGTGGTCGGGGTGGCCCCGATCCTGGCGCCGACGGTCGGCGGACTGACCCTGAACTGGACGTCCTGGCGGGGCGTGTTCGTGGTGCTGACCGTGGTCGCCGTCGCGATCATGGCGGTGTCCGCGCTGGTGCTGCCGGAGACGCTGCCGGTCGAGCGGCGGCGCAGCGGGGGAGTGCTGGGGACCGCGCGGGACTACGGGCGGCTCTTCACCGACCGGGTGTTCGTCGGGCTGATCCTGGTCGCCGGCCTGGGCATGGCCGCGCTGTTCGCGTACGTCAGTGGGTCGTCGTATGTCTTCCAGGACGAGTACGGCATGAACGAGCAGCAGTTCGCGCTGATCTTCGCGGGCGGGGCGGTCGGCCTGATCGGGGCCACCCAGTTCAACGTGCGGCTGCTGCGCCGGTGGAGCCCGCAGCGGATCATGGGGGGTGCGCTGGTCGCCGGGATGGTGTTCGGGCTGACCCTGTTGGTGCTGTCGGTCACCCGTACCGGCGGACTGGTCGGTGTTCTCGTCCCGTTGTGGCTGGTCCTGGCGATGGTCGGGCTGATCATGCCGAACGCCCCGGCGCTGGCGCTGTCCCGGCACGGTGAGGCGGCCGGCACCGCCGCGGCCCTGCTCGGCGCGGTGCAGAACGGCGTCGGCGCCGCTGCCGCCCCGCTGGTCGGGGTGTTCGGCAACGACGCCGTCGCGATGGCGATCGTGGTGTTCGGCGGCATGCTCTCCGCCGGCCTGGTCTACCGCCTGGTGGTCCGGCCGCACCGCCTGCCCGCAACCCATGCCGACCCGGTGGTGGCGGTAGCCCACTGACCCCGTGCCACCTTCCGGCGCGTTCCGCACCGCTACGCGGCACACGGGCTCCGCAGCGACCCGGCGTGCCGCGCAGCGGTGCGAAACGCGCCGTTGTGCGGCACGCGGGGTTCGTGGTGAC
>NZ_JBNZCE010000075.1:0-11033 GCF_050589265.1 Actinoplanes sp. G11-F43 | reverse complement strand
CGCGCCGGAAGTTGCCACGCGGTCTGCTCCGACCCCGGATGCCGACTTACGGTGCGGTGCGCGCCGGAAGTTGCCACGCGGTCTGCTTCGACGCCTTGTGTGCCGACTTGTGGTGCGGTGCGGGCCGGAAGTTGCCATGCGGTTTTGGTCCGGGGTGATCGGTGACGGGGTTTGCCGGCGCATTCGCCCGGTGGTCGCCGGGCGGTCCGGAGTCGCGCGGACCTCGCGGGGACGTTGCGGGGCGGCCCGATTTCTGTGGGGCCGACGAGCGTACTTCCGCGGGGGTTGCCGCCCACTCGCCCGGAGATGGACGCTGACCTGGGGCGACGCGGATCGGGGGTGGGGGCGCGTCGGCAG
The DNA here is from genome assembly GCF_050589265.1 of Actinoplanes sp. G11-F43. Classification (NCBI taxonomy): domain Bacteria; kingdom Bacillati; phylum Actinomycetota; class Actinomycetes; order Micromonosporales; family Micromonosporaceae; genus Actinoplanes; species Actinoplanes sp. G11-F43. Next base: position 10,676 of record NZ_JBNZCE010000075.1, on the reverse strand, counting down.
ACACGCCCCCACCGGCGGAACTCAGGCAGTGGCGGCTGCCGGCTCCGCAGCCGGGCGGCGCTTGGCCACCCAGCGCTCGAAGATCACCGTGGTGAGGGGTGGGATCGACGCGGCCAGACCGAAGAAGGTCCGCCACAGCGACCAGCGCTCGGCCCGTGCCACCCACAGCGTCGCGACCAGGTAGGCGATGAACAGGGCGCCGTGCAGCCGGCCGAACAGCCAGACGCCGGCCTCGGTCGTCTCCGTGACGTACTTCAGGAACATCCCCACGAGCAGCCCGGTCCACGAGAAGGCCTCGGCGATCGCGGTGATTCTGAAGATCCGGAACGGTTGCACCCTGCAGCTCCCTCATCTCGTCCGACAGAACTCTATGACCTCCAAGTTGAACGTTTCCTGTCAACTAATTGCCCCGATAGTTCCGGATTTTTCGGGGTATTACGCCGGAGAACCGTTCTACCGAGGGGGAAACTCGTGCCGGACATCGTGGAGATCATCAAAGAACAGCACCGTCAGGTCGAAGACCTGCTGACCCGAGCGGAGAAGGGCGGTGACGACAGCGCGGCCCTCATGCGGGAGGTGGCCCGGATGTTGTTGCCGCATTCGGAGGCCGAGGAGTCGTTCGTCTATCCGCGGATCCGTGACCTGGCGGAGGAGGCCGGCGAGGAGGTCAAGGACGGCGCCGTCGAACACCACCAGGTCGAGGAGATGCTGAAGAACCTGTTGCGCGGCGACAGCGGCGACCCCGGATACGACGGCACGGTGGCGGCGATCGCCGGGGAGCTGCGCCACCATGTGCAGGAGGAGGAAGAGGAACTGCTCCCGATCCTCGCCGACCGCCTGGACGCCGCCGAGCGCGCGGAGATGGGCCGCCGTTTCGCCGAGGCCACCTCCGGAAGCGCCGACCACGCCACCACCCGCCGCGAGTTGTACGAGATGGCCCGGGACCAGGACATCCACGGCCGCTCCCGAATGAACAAACAGGAACTGGCCGAAGCCGTCGGCGAATCCTGACCCCGGTTCTCCACCGGGGTGCCGATCAGCCCCACCCCCTGGATAATCATGGGGTGGGGGAATCGCCGTTGCCGGACAGGATGCGGCCGTGCCGGCGCTGTGGGCATCCGACCCGGGTGGATCGCATGGTGCAGGGCTACGGGCGCAACTGTGCCGCCGCCATGGGGCTGATCGGGGGGACCGTGGACACCGGGCACTCCGGGCCGGATCTGCTCGATCTGATCGAGGTGGAGCCGGAGGACAGCTGTGACGGCTTCGACCGGCCGGCCGACGCCGGGATCGCCGTGGCGCATCGGCGCCGGCCGAGGGCGACGTTGCTGCCCCGACGCTGACCGGAGCGGCTGAACGGGCCACTTTCCGGCAAACCCGCACCTGCGCGCCGAATCTTCGGTACAGAGGTAGTTCGGGGGATGGAGGCATCGGGTGGAGGTAGCCGGCATCCCGGGGCTCCTGCTGGACACTGCCCCGGACGCGATCATCGTGAGCCGCGCGGACGGCGTCATCACCGTGGCGAACCAGCGGGCCCACGACATGTTCGGCTACTCCGGTCAGGTGATGGTCGGGCGTTCCGTCGACGACCTGGTGCCCGTGGAGTCCCGCGAGCGGCATCCGGCCGAGCGTGCCGCCTACCTGTCCGGCGCCCATCCGCCGCTGCGCCGCCGCCCGTTGCGGGGCGTCCGCTGTGACGGCACCGTCTTCCCGGTGGAGATCTCGCTGTCCGCGGTGGCCGCGCCGGACGGCGAGACCTACGTGACGGCGGTCCTGCGGGACGACACCGCGCGCAGGGAGGCGGCCCGGACGAGTGCGCTGCTCGCGTCGATCGTGCAGTCGTCGCACGACGCGATCGTCACCACCGACCTGGAGAGCCGGGTGCTGTCCTGGAATCCGGGCGCGGAGGCGCTCTACGGCTTCCCGGCGGAGGTGATGATCGGCGAGACCATCGACGCGATCATTCCGGAGGAGCGCCGGGCGGACGAGGACCAGATCCGATTGATGGTACGTCTGGGTGGCCGGGTGGACCGGTACCGCAGCACCCGCCGGACCGCCAAGGACGAGATCATCGCCGTGTCCACGCTGGTGTCGCCACTGCTGGACGAGAGCGGCACGGTGATCGGCACGACCAGCATCACCCGGGACGTCAGCGACCGGGAACGTGCCGAGGCCCGCGTGCAGGCGATTCTGGACGCCGCGCCGGACGCCGTTCTCGGTGTCGCCGACTCGGGTGAGATCGTGCTGGTCAACGCGGAGGCGGAGCGCCTGTTCGACCATCCCCGCCACGAGCTGCTGCACATTCCGATCGACCTGCTGCTGCCGGACGGTCTGCCGGCCGCGTCGGCGGTGCCGCGCGACGGCGCCGGGGAGAAGGAGGACCCGGACCAGCGCTGGGCCACCCGCCGCGCGGTGCGGCGCGGTGGTGACGAGATCCCGGTCGACATCGCCTGCAGCGCCCTGCACACCGACAGCGGCCTGGTGACCGTGGTGGTGGTCCGGGACATCACCGACCGGCTGGCCGCCGAGCAGGAGCGCCGCCGGTTGCGGGAGGAGACCGACAAGCAGCGGCTGGAGGCGCGGATCCAGCAGACCCAGCGCCTGGAGAGCCTGGGTCAGCTGGCCGGCGGGATCGCCCACGACTTCAACAATCTGCTCGCGGTGATCCTCAACTACGCCTCGTTCATCATCGAGGACGCGGCCGGCAGCGCGCCCGCCTCGGACGCCGAACAGATCGCCCGGGCCGCCCGCCGGGGCAGCGATCTCACCCATCAGCTGCTGGCGTTCGCCCGGCGGGAGGTGATCCGGCCCCGGCCGCTGAATCTGAACACGGTGGTCACCGAGGTGCACCAGATGCTGGAACGGTCGCTGGGGGAGCACGTCGCGCTGACCGTGCGTACCACCGCGGGTCTTCCGTCGGTGATGGCCGATCCCGGTCAGCTGGAGCAGGTGCTGGTGAATCTGGCGGTGAACGCCCGGGACGCGATGCCCACCGGCGGGCGCCTGACCATCGACACCGCCCTGGTGGACGTGGATCCGGAGCACGCGGCGGCCCGTTCCGGGTTGCCGACCGGCCGGTACGTGCGCCTGCGGGTTTCGGACACCGGCACCGGCATGCCCCGGGCGGTGATCGACAAGGCGTTCGAGCCGTTCTTCACCACCAAGCCGAGCGGGCAGGGCACCGGGCTGGGGCTGGCCACCGTCTACGGGATCATCACCCAGGCGGGCGGGACGGTGCAGATCTACTCCGAACCGGGCATCGGCACCACCTTCACCATTCTGCTGCCGGTGACCGAGGCGGAGGCGGCGGCGTACGTCCCGGACGATTCGGCGGCCGGGCTGACCGGGCACGGTTCGACGGTGCTGGTGGTGGAGGACGAGAGCGCGCTGCGCGAGGTGACCTGCCGGATCCTGAACCGGGGCGGCTACACGGTGCTGGCCGCCGACGGCGGGGACGAGGCGCTCCGGCTGGCCGCCGAGAACAGCATCGACGTCCTGCTCACCGACGTGATCATGCCGAACATGCTGGGCCGGGACCTGGCCGACGCGATCCGGTCGCGGTGGCCCGGCACCAAGGTCCTCTTCATGTCCGGGTACGCCCAACCGGTGCTGACCACCCACGGGACCCTCTCGGCCGACGTGCACCTGCTGGAGAAGCCGTTCACCAGCGCGGAGCTGATGCGCGCCCTGCACGACGAGATCCGGGGCGAGAGGCCGGGCCCTAGCCGCCGGCGTTCAGGATGAGCCCGGCGCACCCGCAGGAGATCAACACCAACATGATCGCCAGTACGATCCACACCGCGACGGCACCCGGATAGCGCTGCGGGGGAGCGCCGAGGGCCCCGCCCAGAAATGACAGCAGCGGCGCCCGGTACTCCAGTTCGACGGTCTTGCCGGCCACCGCGACCACGGTGGTGTCCGCGGCCCCGATCCGGGCCGGCACATGCACGTGCACGTGGTGTTCGCCGATCGCCACCGACTGCACCACCCGCCCCCAGTGCGCCGGCACACCCTGCCCGTCGATCTCCAGCACCGGCGGGCGCGGCCGCAGCAGGAACCCGAACGGGGCATGGCGCAGCGTCACCGCGACTGCCGAGCCGCCGTTGCGGTGCGGCGTGTCGATCGGCGGCAGGCCGGGCGAGTAGGGCCGGTAGGGCGGCGCGATGGTGGCCATGGCCCGCGCAGAATATGCCGGTCCGGGAGTCCGGGGAAAGAGCCGGTCGTCCAAAGTGGAGGTGACGGGGCAGCCGCACGGTGTCCGCACGGTTACCATGAGTCCGGCCCGACCGCGCTCCCAGACCCCGAGGAGAACCGCCGTGACCAGCGAGGACGCCCCACCCAAGGTGGACACCAAGACGGTTTCGCCGGCCCGCCGGTGGAATTACTGGCTCGGTGGCAAGGATCATTTCCAGGTCGACCGGGATTCCGGGGACATGATCGCCGGCGCCTATCCGGCGGTCCGCACCGCCGCGCGGCAGGGCCGGGCCTTCCACAACCGGGCGGTCCGCCACCTGGCCGGGGCCGGCATCCGGCAGTTCGTCGACATCGGCACCGGCCTGCCCGCGCCGGACAACACCCACGAGGTGGCCCAGCGGGTGGCCGCCGACTGCAAGGTGGTCTACGTCGACAACGATCCGATGGTCCTGTCGCACGCCCGCGCCCTGATGATCGGCGGCGCCACCACCTACGTCGACGGCGACCTCAACCACCCGCGCGAGATCCTGGACTCCGGTGATCTGAAGGCGACCGTCGACCTGTCCCGCCCGGTCGGCATCCTGCTGATCGCGGTGCTGCACTTCATCCCGTCCGACGAGCGCGCCCGTGCGGTGGTCCGGGAGCTGCTGGACGCCGCCGCGCCGGGCAGCTATCTGGTGGCCACCAACTCGACGAAGGACTTCGTCCCGCCGGAGGTCGGCGCCCGCTACGACGCGATGCTCGCCTCCGGCGCGGTCGACGCCTGGCCCCGTGACCGGACGGTCTTCGGCGGCTTCTTCGACGGACTGGAGCTGGTCGACCCGGGTGTGGTGGCGATCAGCGACTGGCGTCCCGACGCGGAGGCCCGCCCGACTCCGGCGGAGGTCTCGATGTACGGAGCGGTCGGCCGAAAGCCCTAGTCTCTTGCGGGATCGTCGTACCGTCATAGGGCGAGATCGTGTGGTACCTGCGATTTCTCAGCGTTCCTTCAGCGGGCGTTGCTAGTTTTCGAGGCACATTCCAAGCGGGAGAACAACGTGGTCTTCAAGAAGCTGCTCGGTGCCATCGGAGTCGGCGGCCTGAGCGTGGACACCGTGCTGTCCAACCCCAGCACCTACCCGGGCGCCCCCCTCACCGGCAACGTCAACCTGGTCGGCGGCACCCAGGACGCCGACATCGAGCACATCACGCTCGGTCTGGTCACCCGGATGGAGGTGGAGGGCGGCGGCGGTGACTACTCGGCCGTCAGCGACTTCCTGCGCGTCCCGGTCACCGGCCCGATGCGCCTGGCCCAGGGTCAGCGCCTGGCCCTGCCGTTCCGCATCGACATGCCGTGGGAGACCCCGATCACTTCGGTGTACGGGCAGACCCTGCGCGGCATGGTGATGGGCGTGCGCACCGAGGTGGCGATCGCCCGGGCCATCGACAAGGGCGACCTCGACCCGGTGCACGTGCACCCACTGCCCATCCAGCAGCGCATCCTCGACGCGTTCGCCCAGCTCGGCTTCCACTTCAAGTCCGCCGACCTGGAGTACGGGCAGATCTACGGCGTCCACCAGACTCTCCCGTTCTACCAGGAGATCGAGTATTTCCCGCCCCAGCAGTTCGCGGCGGCCGGCATCAACGAGGTCGAGCTGACCTTCGTGACCAGCCCGCACCAGGTCGAGGTGGTGCTGGAGTTCGACAAGCGGGGCGGCCTGTTCACCCAGGGCCACGACACCTACGGGCGCTACACCGTGTCGCACGCCGACGCGGACACCACCGACTGGCGCCAGGTCGTCGACGGCTGGGTGCGCCAGGCGGTCGACAGGCGTAAGTCGATGCCGGGCTTCGGCCACCCGCAGCCGGGCTACGGGCACCCCCAGCAGGGGTACGGTCAGCCCGGTTATGGCCAGCCCGGTTATGGCCAGCCCGGTTATGGCCACCCGCAGCCCGGTTATGGGCAGCACGGGCACCACGGCCACTACCGTCGCGGCGGCCACCACGGTGGCTCCGGCATGGGCGGCATGGCGATGGGCGTCGCCGGTGGTCTGGCCGCGGGTTATGTGGCCGGTGAGGTGTTCGACGAGATCGGCGACGCCTTCGAGGGCGACGACGAGTGACGTTCTGAGGGGCGAGGGCTTCGGCCTTCGCCCCTCTTCTCATCACCATCTCCCATTCACTCTATGGGAATAGATGGTGGCGCTCCCGGGTGGCGGCCTACGTTGACGACATGAGCCCGCACCGGCAGTTCCATCGGGCCACCCCCGCCGTACACCCGCAAGGTTTCTCCCGGACCACCGCACGAGCCATCCTCCGCGGCGCACCGACCATCGGCCGCCGAGGAGATCTGATGCCGACCCGCCGCACCGCACTCACCCTCACCATGAGCGGAATCCTGGGCGGTGCCCTCGCCGCCTGCGGTGCCCCCGCTCCGGTCCGGGAACTGCGCTACCGAGGGGTGCCCGGCACGGTGACACCCGCCGAACTGGCCGATGACCTGGGCTTCCTCGACGGCGTCCGGCTCCGCTGGGCCGGCGACTCAGCCGGCGGCACGACCGATCTCCAGTCAGCCGTCGCCGGGGACCTCGACATCGCCACAGCCCGCAACGACGCCATCGTCCGGCAGCGGGCCGCCGGTGCACCGATCACCGCGGTCATCGGGGGATACGGGACCGACAAGGACACGTACACCGGCTTCTACGTGCTGCGCACCGGGCCGATCCGGACCGCCCGCGACCTGATCGGCAAACGGATCGGCGTCGCGACCCGGGACGGCGACGCCGCGGCGATCACCCGGACCTACCTGACCCGGGCCGGGCTCACCCCCGCCGAGATCGCCCGGACCGAGTTCCGCGCCGTCGCCCCCGACGACACCGAGCAGTGGCTCCGCGCCGGCCGGATCGACATCGCCGCACTGCCCGGCACCCAGCCCGCCCCGGCACGCCTGCGGGTGCTGTTCACCGACTTCGCGCTGCTGGGCCCGTACACAATCGGGAGTTTGATCTTGCGAAGCGACCTGATCGAACGGGACCCGGCCCTGGCCCGAGCCTTCACCACCGGCGTCGCCCGCGCCATCGACTGGGCCCGCGTCCAGCCCCGCGAGGCGGTCCTCGACCGGTTCACCACGATCCGGGCGCGCCGGGCCCGCACCGCAGACGGCGGCCGGATCCCGCCATGGCGCGGATACGGCCTCGCCGGTCGCGGCGGCGCCCTCGCCGACACCGACTTCAGCGCCTGGATCACCGGCGGGCTGACCGCGCCCGACGTCTACACCAACGAATTCAACGGCGTCGCCATGGGTGAAGCCGGATGACCTTCCCACGAGCAGGGAGCCCGTCATGAGCATCGACATCACCCGCATCGGTGGCCGGATCGGGGCCGAGATCACCGGCGCCGACCTCCGGCGGGAGATCACCCGGACCGACGCCCAGGAGATCCACGACGCCCTGGTCGAACACAAGGTGCTCGTCTTCCGCGGGCAGCATCTCGACGACGAGCAGCACCAGCGCTTCGCCGCGATCTTCGGCACCCTCACCCTGGCCCACCCGACCGTCCCGTCCGTCGACGGCCAGGCCAACGTGCTCGAGGTCGCCGCCGGACCGGGAGCCCGCGCCAACGCCTGGCACACCGATGTCACCTTTGTGGTCGCCCCACCCAAGGCCACCACGCTGCGTAGTCTGGTCATTCCGCCCTACGGTGGGGACACCCTCTTCGCCAACACCGCCGCGGCCTACGCCGACCTGCCGGAACACCTGCGGGCACTGGCCGGCCGGCTGTGGGCCGAGCACTCCAACGAGTACGACTACGCCGAGCATCCGCAGTTCCTGTCGGCTGAGGTGGAGGCGTACCAGCAAGTTTTCGCCTCGACCCGGTACCGGACCGCCCACCCGGTGGTCCGCGTCAACCCCGACTCCGGCGTGCCCAATCTGTTCATCGGCAGCTTCGTCGTCGGCCTCATCGGCGTGTCCAAGACCGAGGGGCGTGACATCCTGCGGTTGCTGCAGCACTACGTGACCCGCCCGGAGAACACGTTGCGTCACAAGTGGCAGGTCGGTGACATCGTCGTGTGGGACAACCGGAGCACCCAGCACTATGCCGCGGACGACTACGGCGATCTGCCCCGCAAGCTGCACCGGGTGACCGTGGCGGGTGATGTGCCGTACAGCCTGGACGGCACCAAGAGCTCGATCCTGGAGGGTGACGAGGCCACCCACTACACTCCGCAGGTGCAGTAGTCAGGGGTTCAGGCTGTGCCGGTCCTCGGCGGGAATCGAGCCCCGGATCGGCCACAGTCTGCGGTCGGCCACGGACGCTCCGGGAGACTCACTTCACTTCGGCTAGCCGTAGCTCAGACAGGTAACGCTTCACGATCCGGCCGCCGTGATCTTCGTCGATCCGGCGGCCGATCGCGCTCAGCAGCCCATTTCTCCGCTCCGCCGGCAACGCACGGGTCGACGAATAGGTCAACAGCAAATCGAGATAGTCGGCGGTCGTATACCGGGCATCCCACTCGTACCGGTGAAAGACCGGCGCCTCGAACCGCTCCGACGCCAGGATCTCCGCGTCGTCCACCGGAATCTCCGCCGCCGGCCGCAGCGTGATCCCCGGCTCGGTCGTCGGATCCCAGCGCTCGTAGATCTCCTGCACCCCCGCGAAGAACCCCACCGTCCCACCCGCGATGTGATGCGTCGTCACCGTCGCCAGCAGCCCACCGGGCCGCAGCGCGTCCGCCGACCGCTCCACCCGGACCAGCGGATCGATCCAGTGGAACGCCGTCGCCGCGAACACCATGTCGAACGGCTCCGCCGGCAGCGGCCACTCCTCGAAGGCGCCGATCTCGATCCGCACCCCGGGAAAGCCGGCCAGATTCCGTCGCGCCACCGCGGCCAGCCTGGGGCCGAGTTCGACCGCGGTGATCCGGTAGCCGCGCCCGGCCAGCTGGACCGTCGCCTTGCCGGTGCCGGGGCCGATCTCCAGCACCCGCGCCGGAGGCCTGACCCCGGCAACGTCAAGATCTTCAAAGATCCCGATTGGGTACGAGGGACGAACGCGGTCGTACCGCTCGGCCTCGGAGTCGAAGATCCGCCGTAGTTCAGTCGTCATCCCGTCACTGTCTCAGCAACGGTCAGCCTTGTTCAGCAACCGTCGCTCAGCTCTTCAGTAACCGTCGTCCAGCACGGTTTCAGCAGCCGTCGTCCAGCACGGCGACGGTCATCCGGTGACCGGCTCGGCCGCCGTCTGCCGGCGTGCCTCGGTGACGTCCGCCATCAGCCGGTCCCAGTCCTCGTCCGGTCGGAACCGGGCCAGCCTCGTCCGCTTGGCCGCGAGCGCCGACGAATACTCCCACCAGGCCGCCACCCGCACCGGCCACAGCCCGACCCGGACCGCCCCGGCGATGAAACACCGGTGCGCCAGCAGCGTGGCCGCCAGCATCTCCGGATCCAGCTCCAGGTTCGGGTCGTCGATCGCCTTGCCCAGCGCGCGCACGTCCCGATGCATCTCCGAGTAGCCGATCATCCCCGGCATCGCGGGCACCATCAGCTCGTCCTCCGGATCCACGACGGCATCCGCGTACACCGGCGCGAACACCACGTCGTCCACCGTGACGATCAACGGCAGGGATTCACGACCCCGCTTCAGATCCACCTGTACGGCCGGGGCCTCGGTCGGGACCATCACCTCGTACGCGTCGAGCACGTCCCGGAACAGCAGCCGGGCGGTGTCGCCGATGGCCGGGACATGCACCGTGACGATGCCGGGGACCGCGGTCACCTCGGTGCCGGGAACCTCGGCGATCAGGTCGGCGAGCTCATCAGTGCGCATGCGTCGGTTATATGCCCTCGGCGCATCCCGCACAGCCCCCGTTCCCGCAGGCTGGTGCCCTCCGTCCGGCCCTTTCCGCGGGCCCCGTCCGGTGCCGTGCCGACCTCGGCCGGCTTCTGATCTTCGGGGAACCTGAGTAAAACGGTCCAAATTTCACTGTGATGGCGGTCGCGGCACCCCGATTTGGCGTGGCGTTCGGGGGCGAGTAATGTTTACCGAGCCGCCAGGGAGACGGGCGAGCGAGCGGGACCCGACCTAGGGGCCCGGCGCGGCCGTCCTGGAGGAACCCACAGCTTTGATCATACGATCTTCGGGGTCGTCTGATTGTGGTGCGTTTTTGTGGTGTGGAATTCGGTTGCGAAACGCGGATTTGACACGGCGGAAACGGCGGGTAAAGTAGAGCGAGTGCCCCGGAGGGCGGGCCGCGAAAGCGGTGCGCAGGATGGTGTGCGGTTGTTCTTTGAGAACTCAACAGGGTGCTAGATAAGCCAGTGCCAATTATGGCAATACCCCGGCCTATCTCTTAACAGGGATGGGTTGAGGATTCCTTTGGCAACATTCAATTGTTGCCGGGACAGTTTTTCAACAGATTTTGTTGGAGAGTTTGATCCTGGCTCAGGACGAACGCTGGCGGCGTGCTTAACACATGCAAGTCGAGCGGAAAGGCCCTTCGGGGT
>NZ_JBNZCE010000074.1:0-14585 GCF_050589265.1 Actinoplanes sp. G11-F43 | reverse complement strand
GCGGGTGTTGCGGGTGTTGCGGGTGTTGCGGGTGTTGCGGGTGTTGCGGGTGGCGCGGGTGTTGCGGGTGTTGCGGGTGTTGCGGGTGTTGCGGGTGGCGCGGATGTTGCGGATGCCGTGGGTCGCGTGGGCGGTGGGGAACCGGCAGTGTCGGTTGACGACAGCGGGCCCGCCTGGACGCGAGTGCCGGAACCGGAGCCGATCAACCTCAGCGACCTGGCTGTCGTCGACCCCGACGGAACCGTGCTGCGGCTGCGTGACGGGGCCGTGCGCCCCGGCGACCGCGTCGCGGCGAAACCGGATGTGGCTGTAGATCCGGTTGGGGCTGTGGGTCCGGTTGGGGCTGTCGGTCCGTATGGGGCTGTGGGTCCGTTTGGGGCTGTCGGTCCGAATGGGGCTGTCGGTCCAGTTGGGGTCGTGGGTCCGGTTGGGGTCGTGGAACCGGTTGGGGCTGTGGAACCGGATGTGGTCGTGGAACCGGTTCGGGCTGTGGAACCGGTTCGGGCTGTGGAACCGGGTGCGGCCGTAAACCCCGGCGAGGCCGTGCGGCCCGGTGGTGAGCAGGGGATCGGCGGCTTTCTGGCCGGTGTCGCGGCGGTGGTCGGGTATGGCGGGACGTTTCCGGGGGAGTTCCTCGATCTGCGGTTGCTGGAACTGTTGCACGATCCGGCCGGGACCCCTGAACCGCCCGCCGACGTCACCGAGATGGCCGACCGGCTGCGGGTGCTGCTCGGCAAGATCGATCCGGTGGAGCCGTCGTGGGCTCTGGCGCGCGCCTGTCTGATCGCCGGTGGGTCGTCGCTGGCCCGGGTGCTGCCCACGGGGCCGCTGCCGGTCGCCGCCACCGACGGGCTGACCTGCGCCGACGACCCGCTGCTCGACCCGGCCGGATACGGGCCCGATCGGCGGAGTGCCGGAGAGGGGTCCGAGCGGCGGTTCACCGGCGGCGGGTCCGAGCGGCGGTTCACCGGCGGCGGGTCCGAGCGGCGGAGTGCCGAAGGGGGGTCCGAGCTGCGGAGTGTCGGCGGCTGGTCTGAGCGGCGGAGTGCCGGAGGTGGGGACGGGCACCGGAGTGCCGGGGACGCCGTTCGGTGGGGGCTGGGGCGGCTGACCGACCTCGGCTACGCCACCCGGCAGTCGCAGCACGAGATGGCGCGGGCCGTCGCTGACGTGCTGGACCGGGGTGGGCTGCTCGCGGTGGAGGCACCGACCGGGACCGGCAAGTCGCTGGCCTATCTGACCGCTGCGGCCGGGCGGGCGGCGTCCGCCGGTAAACCGGTGGTGGTCGCCACCGCCACCAAGGTGCTGCAGCGGCAGCTTCGCCGGGACGTGAGCCGGATGCAGGCGGAGGGGCTGTTCCCGGTGCCGTTGCGGCAACTGTTCGGGGTGGGCAACTACATCTGCCCCCGGGAGGTCGCGGCCGGTCTGGAGTCGTCGGGGCCGGATGCCGGGCCGGATCACTGGCTGGCTCTGGCCGTCGCGGTCCGCGCGCTGGCCACCACCCCGGCGGGCGTCTGGGACGACGTCACCGACGGTGTGGCAGGCCCGGACTATGTGGCCACCCGGGAGACGTTACGGACCGATGCCCGGTCGTGTGAGCGGCAGGCGTGCCCGTACGTCGATCGGTGTCCGCTCTTTCGCCGTCTCGCCGGTCTGCGGGAGCGGCCCGGGGTGGTGGCGGTCAACCACGCCCTCGTCGCCACCTGGGCGAAACTCGCCGAGCAGGGCGGGCGCAGCCCGGGGGACGTGCTCCGGGAGGGCGCCGCCGACCTGATCTTCGACGAGGCGCACGAGCTGGAGGATTCGCTCACCGCGGCCTGGACGAATCAGACGGGACGCCGTGGGCTGCGGACCCTGGCGGCCCGGGTGGACGGCCGGTTCGGGCTGGACCGGCATCTGCGGCTGCTCGCCCAGCGCGGCACCGACCTGCGTGGCACCGACCCGCGTGGCACGGCAGGGCTTCCGGCGCTGGCCCGCACACTGCGCGACCAGTGCGACGCGCTCACCGACGCGATCGCGGTATACGTGCACGAGTACGGCGGCGCGAACCGCTCGGCGGTGCTGAGGCCGGGGATCGTCCGGTCCCGTCCGGAGTTCCGCCTGGTGGCCGAGCGGGCCCGCACGGTCGGGGTGACGTTGCGCCGGCTGGACGGCGAGCTGACCGCGATCGAGACGGCCGGCCGGGGTGCCGCGCCGAGCGGGCCGCTGACCACGGTGCTGACCCGGACGGCGGGGCTGCTGCGCGCGGTCGAGGAGACCGGTGAGGTGCTGGGCCGGCTGCGGGACCTGGACGACGAGCACCTGTGGGTGCACCAGTTGCGGGCCGAGCCGGGTGACGAGGACGACGAGCGGCCGGACTGGGTGTTCGAGAGTGTGCCGATCGAGGTGGGTGGGGCGTTCGCGGCGGGGATCGTACGCCCGGCCCGCAGTGTGACCTTGACCAGCGCCACCCTGACCGTGGGGGAGACGTTCGACTTCATCGGGGCCCGGCTGGGTGTCCGGGTGGAGCCGGGCGGTGGTGAGCCGGGGGTGTTCGACGGCCGGCGGCTGCGCAGCCCGTTCGATCACGCCGGGCAGTCGGCGGTGGTGCTCACCAGCCACCTGCCGGTGCCGGTGCCCGGTCAGGAGCGGGAATTCGTCGAGGAGTTCGCCCGCGATCAGGTGGGGCTGCTGTCGCTGACCGGTGGGCGGGCGATGACCCTGTTCGCGGCCCGGCAGCGGATGCGGGCGGTCGCCGGCCTGGTCCGGGAGCAGGACGAGGCCCTGGCCGGGTACGGCGTCCGGCTGCTGGTGCAGGGCGAGGCCGGGCCGGCGGACATCGCCCGCCGGTTCCGGGCCGAGCCGGGCACTGTGGTGTACGGGCTGCGGTCCTACTGGCAGGGCTTCGACGCGCCCGGCGACACGCTCAGCTACCTGGTGATCGAGAAGCCGCCGTATCCGCATCCGGACGACGCCGTGGTGGCCGCCCGGGCGCGGGCCGTGGCCGACCGGGGTGGCGACCCGTTCCTGGAGTATCTGGTGCCGAAGACGGCCGTACTGATGGCGCAGGGTTTCGGTCGTCTGATCCGGACCGAGACGGACCGGGGTGTGGCGCTGATCGCGGACCGGCGGATGCAGTCGCCGGGCACCGCCAACCGGATCCTGCTCGGCACCCTGCCCGGCCCGACGGTGCATCACGCGGTGGACCGGGACGACGCCTGGCGGTTCGCGCTGCGGTTCGTCACCGGCGAGGAACCGGACCTGACCGCGGCCCTGCTGCTGGCCGGCAGTGACGTGGACGCCGCCCTGGAGCGGCTGCGGCTGACCGTGGGCGAGGATCCGGAGCCGAAGCTGCGGGAGGGCGCCCGGGTGCTGTTTGGCATCGACGACCTGCGTGAACCGCAGCTGCGGCTGATGCTGGCCCACCTGGCCGGGCACGACACGGTCGGGATCCTGCCGACCGGCATGGGCAAGTCGCTGTGTTTCCAGCTGCCCGCCCTGCTGCGGCCGGAGAACCGGGCGACGGTGGTGGTCAGCCCGCTGGTCGCGCTGATCAAGGACCAGCTGGACGGGCTGCGCGGCCGGCTCGGCATCCGCCCGGTGCAGGGCATCACCGGCAGCACTCCGGCGACGGTCCGTAACGAGATCCTGCGTGACCTCGCCGACGGCAGGATCCGGCTGCTGTACGTCTCCCCGGAGCGCCTGGTCCGCGACCCGGTGCTGCGGGTGGCCCTGGAACGTCAGGACCTGGCCGGCCTGGTCGTCGACGAGGCGCACTGCGTCAGCGACTGGGGGCACGACTTCCGGCCCGAGTTCCGCCGGGTCTCGCAGGCGGTCGCGCACCTGGGCCGGGCCCCGCGGATGGCACTGACCGCGACCGCCACCCCGCCGGTGGCCCGGGACATCGCCGCCACCCTGGAGATGAGCGATCCGGCGGTGGTGCGGCTGCCGTCGGACCGGCCGAACCTGCGGTTCCGGGTGGTCAAGGTGTCCGGCGAGCGGGAGCGGGCCCGCGAACTGCTGCGGGTGGTCACCGCGATGGGCACAAGACCCGGGATTGTGTACGCCGCCCGGCGCGCGGTCACCGAGGAGGTCGCCGCGCTGTTACGCCGGGCCGGGGTGGCCGCCCGGCACTACCACGCGGGCATGGTGCCCGAGCAGCGGGAGGCCGTGCAGGACGACTTCCTGGCCGGCACCACCCGGGTCATCGTGGCCACCAAGGCGTTCGGCATGGGTGTCAACAAGCCGGACATCGGCTGGGTGGTGCACTTCGGGCTGCCCGAGTCCCTGGACGCGTACGTGCAGGAGGCCGGCCGGGCCGCCCGGGCACCGGACCTGACCGGTGAGTGTGTGCTGCTCTACACCGGTGGAGACATCGCCCGGCGGCGCTCGCACCTGGTCGACGCGGGGGACACCGGCCGGCTGGCCGACACCCGTACCCTGCTGGCCCTGCTCGGCGGGGAACGGCGGCGCGGCCCGGACGTGGTGTTCGACCCGGACGACGCCGCCGACCGGGCCGGTGTGGAGACCGACGAGCTGAACGTCCTGCTGGCCTGGCTGGAACGGACCGGCGCGCTGGAGCAGCTGCCGGACTGCTCGGCCCGCGGCACCGTGCACGCCGGGCTGCGGGAACCGGCGGATCCGGCCGAACGCCGCCGGTTCCGGGAGCTGTCCGTGCTGCTGCGGCTGCGCCCGCAGGTGAGCAGCCGGATCGACTTCGACCAGCTGGCCGAGAAGCACGGCCTCGATCTGGACGAGCTGGAGCAGAGCCTGGTGGCCTGGTCCCTGGACCGGCTGATCACCTTCTCGTCGTCGCAGCGCTACCGCCGGGTGCGGCTGCGGTCGGCGGCCGTCGACGAGCCCGCGCTGCGCCGCGAGATCCGCGGCTGGAACTCCTGGCAGCGGCAGCAGCTGGAGGCGGTGGTGGCGTACGCCGCCGAGACCGGCTGCCGGCGGGCCGCGGTGATCGCCCACTTCGGGTTCCCGGCCCGGCCGTGCCGCGACGACGACCAGGCCTGCGACAACTGCGGTGGCCGGTCACCCTGGCAGGATCTCGCCGCGGACGCCGTCCCGGACCCGGAACTGCTGGTCAACGTGGACGTCACGGTGTTGCAGGCGGTCGCCTGGAGCAGCGGGCAGGGCACCGGCCGGTACGGCGCAGCCGGGCTCAAGGCGGCGGTCCTCGGCGCGGAGACCGGGCCGGGCGGCCACCGCCTCGGCGCCGGGCTGCGCCGCTGCCCACAGTTCGGCGCGCTGCGGCACGTGCGGGGTGCCGACCGCCGATTCGACGACGCCGTCTCCCGGCTCACCGGCGCCGGCCTGCTGGCCGCCGTCGAGGCCCGCCGGGACGGCCGGACCTATCGGAGCCTGGCCATCACCGATGCCGGGCGGGAGCGGCTGGGAGTCCATGCATGAGTGAGCCGTCCAGCGTCGAACGGCTGGTCACCGAGCCGATGCTGGAGTCCGGGGAGATCCCGCTCGGCCCGGCCGAGGCGCGCCGGCTCGGGCTCGGCGACCAGTCCACCGAGCTGACCCTGGCCGCCGGGGACGACGCCCTGTCCGCGGTCTGGGTGGCCGGCCGGCGCCGGATCACCGGCGAGGACCTGGCCGACTATCTGCAGGACACCGCCGTGGTGGACGGCCTGCTCCGGATCGAACGCCGGGACTCCGGACTCAGCCTGCGGATCCTGCCGCCGGGCACCCGCCTGTCCACCGCCGCGACCCGGATCGTGGCGCCCGCCGCCGCGGCGCCACGTCCGGCCGCCCCGCGACCGGTCTCCCGGCCGAAAGCCGGCAACCGGTACCGGCTGCGGCAGCGTGACGAATACACCTGGCGCGACGGGATCGGCTTCCTGCGTGACGCCCGCGCCCACCTGACCGGCGCCCTGACGAACCGCGGCTGGGACCCGGCCGACGCGGTCCGGCTGCGGCTGGACGGCGAACGGCTGGCCACCCTGGACCAGTTCGACGAGCTGCTCGCGGTGGACGCCGCGCACATCGAGCACATGCCGCACCAGGAGGCGGCGGCCCGGACCGTACTGGCCCGGATGGGCGGCCGTGGCATCCTCGCCGACGAGGTGGGCCTCGGCAAGACCGTCGAGGCCGGCCTGGTCCTCAAGGAGCTGATCCTGCGCGGCCTGGCCCGCCGGGTGCTGATCATCTGCCCGGCGCCGCTGCGCGACCAGTGGCGTGACGAACTACGCGACAAGTTCGACGAGGACTTCACCGTGGTCGCCACCGGGCGCGACCCGAAGGCGTTCCGGGCCGACCGGCTGATCGTCACCCTGCAACTGGCCCGCGCCAACGCCGAGCACCTGAAACGCGGCTTCGACCTGATCGTGATCGACGAGGCGCACCGGCTCTCCGGCGCCGGCGCCCGGCGCACCCGCGACATGATCCGGGATCTGATCGCCACCTCGCCCCGGGTGCTGTTCCTGTCCGCCACCCCGGTGCAGAACAATCTCCTGGAGCTGTACCGCCTGGTCGAGCTGCTGCGCCCCGGCACCTTCGACTCCGAGTACGACTTCACGAGCCGCTTCGTCGACGGCAGCGATCCCCGCAAGCCGGTCAACGCCCCCGAACTGCGCCGCCTGATCAGCAACGTGGTGGTGCGCACCACCCGGCAGCAGGCCGGGGTGGACCGGGTGCACCGGATGCCGCCCCAGGACCACGCGGTCACCCTCACCGCCCCCGAACGGCAGCTCTACGACCTGCTGCTGCACACCCTGCGGCACCGGATGACCCGTCCCGGCGACACGCTGCGCCGCCGTCAGCTGGCCCTGCGCCTGACCGCCTCCCCGCAGGCGGTGTCCCGCAGCGCCCTGCGGATGGCCGCCCGCGAGGACGACCCGGAACTGCGCCGGGTCCTGGCCGAGGTCGGCCACCTGGCCGGCGACATCCGGCACACCTCCCGCGAACAGGCCGCCCTGGACGTGGTACGCCGCTGGATCGACGAGCACGGTCGGGTGCTGGTCTTCACCCAGCACACCGACACGCTGACCGGCATCATGCGGCTGCTGGACGCCGACGGAATCACCGCCGCCCCGTTCCACGGCGGGATGGCACACAGCGCCCGGTCGGCGTCGGTCGCCCGGTTCCGGTCCGGCGCGGCCCCGGTGCTGGTCTCCACCGACGCTGGCGCCGAAGGACAGAACCTGCAGGTCAGCAACTGTGTGCTGAACTACGACCTGCCGTGGAACCCGATGCGGGTGGAACAGCGGATCGGCCGTGTGCACCGGCTCACCCAGACCCGGGACGTGCACATCGCCAACCTGTTCGCCCGCAACACCCTGGACGAGGCCGTCTACCGGCTGCTGCACGACAAGCTGGCCATGTTCGAGCTGCTGTTCGGGCAGGTGGTCACGGTGCTCGGCGAACTGGGCGGCGCCCAGGACGCCACCATGGAGTCGCGGGTGCTGGAGGCCCTGTACGCCAAGAGCGACACCACCATGCAGCACCGGCTCGACCAGCTCGGCGCCGAACTGGCCGGCGCCCGGGAACGCGCCGGCGACATGATGACCGCCGACTCCGGCCTCAGCGAATGGCTCGCCCAGCGGCAGGACGAACGCGCCGAACGGGCCGCCCGGGACCAGGCCCGCGAGCTGATGCCGGCGGCCGCCGGCAAGCCCCGCCGCCGGCAGAAGGACCTGGAACACTTCGTCCAGGGCTTCTTCACCGAGGCCGGGGCACACGTCAGCAGCCCGGCCGAGGACCTGCTCTCGGTGCGGCTGCCGGACGACCTCGCGGCGATCTTCGGCGAACGCCGGGAGTTGCACCTGGCGTTCGCCGGCGCCGCCCTCGACCACCACCCGGACGCCCGGCTCTGTGTCGTCGGCTCGGACGTCTTCGACGACATCCTGGCCGCCCAGCGGGACCGCGGCGACCTCACCGGCACCGTCGCCCGGCTGCCCGACCTGCACCAGAAACCGCTGCTCGACCACGAGCCCGGCCTCACCCTGCTGCGGCGCTGGACCGAACCCGGCGACGACTGGTCGGCCCGCGCCACCTACCGGGTGCAGCAGGACGTGGCCAGCGGCAACCAGGAACTCGTCGTCGTGGACGTGGGCACCCCGCCGTCCGGCGACGACGCCCGCGACTCGCTGGACGACGGTACCGGCCTGCCCGGTGGACTCCAGCCCGCCGCGGTGCTGGACCGGGTCGAGAACGAGGCGGTCGACCACCTGCGCCAGCGGCTGCGGGACGCCCGCGAGGCCGAGGAAAGCCGTCAGGAGCAGGCCCAGCAGGCCCTCGTGCGCAACCTGGAGGCCCAGGCCGCCGAGGTGCAGTCGGCGAAGTGGACCCGGGCGAACTACCACCAGCTGCTGCAGCGCTCGTACCAGATCGAACGCGCCCTGGAAGCCGCCCAGCGCCCGCGGCCACCGGCCCCGGACACCGAGCTGCGCGCCGAACTGCTCACCCTGGAACTGCACGGCTCACACCGGCTCACCGTGGTCGAACAGTGGGCCGACGGGCGTACCGAACGGGAGATCCGCTACCCGTGGACCGGTGACCTGGCCGACCACACCGCCCTCTGCGAGGCCACCGGCCGCCCGGTCACCACCCTGGCCCTGTGCGCGGCCGGGCACGCCGTCGACGCCGGCGCCCGGCACCACTGCGAGGCCTGCGACCAGCCGTGGTGCGGCGCCTGCGGACCGGACCGGGCGCCGGCGGCGTGCGCCGGCTGCGGGCGTGGCGCCTGCGCCACCTGCCGGGCCGGTGGCGCGCTCTGCTCCGGCTGCCGGCGGCCGGTCCGGGCGCCCGAGCTGGACACCGCGTGGGAGCGGGGCTGGCGGCTGACCGAGGACGCGTACCTGCTGGTGGGGGAGCGGCACGCGGAGTTCGTCACGGCGGCCGGCCGTCGCCTGCTGGTGCCGGACACCGACGCCGCCGACCCGGTCCGGGCGCGGCTGCGCGCACTCGGCGCCCGCCTCGGGCTGCCCGCGTCGGCCGGCCTGGTCACCGCGACACCCGAGGCCACCGGCGCCGCGCTGACCGCCGGTGCGGTCTGGTCGGATGTCGAACGGTCCGAATGGTGGTCGGTGGAGACCGGCCGGGGCGGCGACGTGGACCCGTCCGCCGCCGCCCGGCTGCCCGCACTGACCGGCCCGGACGTGGAGGGCGAACGCGGCGCCGGGGTCGGCGCCCTGCTCACCCGGCTGCGCGGCGAGGCCCCGGCGCCGGTCGCGCCCGCGGTGTCGATGGTCCCGTTCGCCGTGGTGCGGCGGGTGGACGTCGAGGACGGCCGGTTCCGGTACCGCGAACGCTGGCACGACGGCGGCCGCGAACCGATGACCGCCCACGACCTCACCGCGACCCCGGAGCCGAGCCGGCACCGGGCGGTCCCGGCCGGGCGGCCGGTCGCCGCGCTGCGCCTCGGCCCGGTCCACATCCGGGTGGACGGCCTGCACCGCTCCTACCTGTGCCGGATCACCGACGGCGCCCGGACCGGCACGGTGTTCGTGCCGGGCGTCGAGGGCGCCACCGCACGGGCCGAGGAACAGCTCGCCCGGTTCGTCGCCGACCCGCACCGGGTCCTGGTCCGCCACCCGTGGCGGGCCGAGGGGGCGGAACTCGACTTCGGCACCCCCGGCGCGGGCACCGAGGTCAAGCGCACCCGCGAGGTCCGGCCCACCCTGCTCGACATCGCGGCGGACGGTGCGCCGGTGACCGCGCCGATCTCCGGCGACGCCGCGCCGTCCTGGCTGCCCGGCACTGCTGATGTCGCCGACGATCCGCTACGGGCCTCGTTCGCCGTCCTCGACCGGGACCTGACTCCGGCCGCGTTCGGCGAGAGCCTGCACATCCACGAACATTGGCGATCGCCGTACGGCAGCACCACGGTCGGCTACGTGGTCGCCCCCGGCCGCCCGCTGCCCATCACCCCGGGCGGCGAGCCGATCGTGCTGCCACCCGGCGAACCCCTGGCCCTGCCCGCCGGGGACGGTACCCGTCTGCACCGCGAGATCACCGTGGACAGCACCGGCCACCTGATCGACAGCCGCCGGGTCACCGCCTGCCCGGTCTGCGACGAACGGTTCGGCGCCTGCTGCGGCGACGTCCTCGCCGTCCACGACTGCGGACTGTGCGACCGCCCCGCCTGCGGCGACTGCCGGGTGGGCGACGCGACGGTGGCCACCGCCCGGTGCGAGCGCTGCGGCGACACCAGCTGCGCGGAATGCTCCCGGCACCTGCCGGTCGGACGGTGCGGGCTCTGCGGGCGTACGGTCTGCGGCCCCTGCCGGGACGGCGACCGCTGCGGCACCTGCCGTGCCCTGGCCCCCGCCACCGACAGGCAGCTCGCCGAACTGCCCCCGGAGCTGACGGCCCCCGGCTGCCGAGCGCTGATCGGCACCGACGCCGGGGCGACCATCGTCCTGCTGGCCGGCGCGCACCGCCGGGAACTCGCCGTCCTGTCCCCGGACGGGACACTGCTGCGCTGGCTGACCGGCGCCGCCGACCCGCTGCTGCCCCTGCGGCTGGCCGCCGCCCGGCTGTCCGGCACCGGCGACGCCGACGTGGTCGCGGTGCCCGGCCCGGCCCTGCCGAATCTGCCGGCCGACGCCCTGGTGCTGGACCGGGCCATCGGTGAGGCGCTGCGCTGGGCCGTGGTGTCCGGCGGAACCCGGATCGCCGGAGACCTCGAACCACCGGCCGGCGGCATCCCGGTGCGCGACCCGGACACCGCGCTGGCCACCGGTGTCGCCGCGCTGATCGGCGAACCGGCGACGGTGCGGCGGCCCGAACCCGCCGACGGCCGGACCATCCGCAAAGCCACCCGCGAACTCACCCCACCGCGGACCCCGACCCGGCTGTACGCCCAGCGTCGCACCACCGAGACCACGGTGTTCGTCGGCGAAGGTGGCCTGTCCCGCCGGACCACCGGAGACACCGTCGCGACCCGGGACGGTGACTGGCGGTCCGGGCCCGGTGTGTTCGGCTGGACGGCCGACGGCTGGTATCCGGCGCCCCGTGTGCTGTGCACCGCCGAACTCGGCGAATGGCAGGCCGCGATCGCGACCGTCGGCGGGCACGCCCTGCTCGGCGTCCGGCAGCACGGCCGGTCACCGGAGTGGCACCGGATCGGCTACGTCACCGAAGACCTGCACCGGGCTGTCCTCGGCGCGCTGGTCACCGGCCCCGGCACCCTCGCCACGGTGACCGCGATGCCACCCGGCCCCTACTTCGACGCCCCCACCATCCAGGACGGGCAGCTCCTGGACCGGCAGCTCAGCTACCACCCGACTCCGGCGCCTCCGGGAACCGCCGCCACACCGGTCGCCACCGGTGCCGAAGCGCTGGCCCTGCTCGCCACCGGCCGGTCCGCCGCCGCCCCGCCCGCGCGAGACGGCCTGCCCGCGCCGCTGGTCACCGCGCTGCAGCGGATCGCGGCCGGCCACGGATACCGGCCCACCCAGGTCCGCGTCGACCAGCGGGTCACGGAGAACTGGCGGCTGAACTCCGGGCAAACCCTGACCATTGCGTACGACGTACCAGGCGGCACCGTCCAGGGCAGCCTGACCGACAGCGTCACCGGGCGACAGCTGCGCAGCGCATACGCCTGCCGGTCCGGTCACCTGGTGGCACAGGTCGACCGGTGCGCCACCTGCCGCACCGGCACCTGCCTCGCCTGCCCCGGCCAGGTCCGGCCGTGCGCCCTGTGCGGCGGCCGGGTCTGCGCACACTGTCTGGCCACCCCGGACGGCCGCTGCACCGCGTGCGCCTCGCTGACCAAGGTGGGTGTGTTCGCCCGCTCCCGTTTCGGCGCCGCGATGACCGACGCGGTGTGGCACGGCACCGGCCCGAACGTGTCGGTGACGGTACGCCGGATCAAGGGCGCCTGGTTCCTGGACCGCTGGGAGGACCAGCACCAGACGACCGTCCCGCTGCCACCGGAGAGCGTGCCGCACGTCCGCCGCATGCTCCGGTGACCGAGGCCGGACCGTGTGCCGAGGTGTGGCTCGATGCGAGCCACACCTCGGCACNCACAACGGGTCCCGGCCGGGATTGTGGACATCGGCATGCGTCGATAGCATCGGCCTGGCGGCGCGGTCCACCGCCGTGCGAATGAAAGCTTTCAATGGCCGTCGCCCGTGATCCCCGCACGGGCAGCCGACCGGGAACGGAGGTTCCAGCACCACCGCGTTTCCCCATTCCCCCGTGTCACACAGTTGGGATCCCCCATGTCCAAACTGCTCACCGGGCTCGTCGCGGCGTCGACCGTGACCCTGGCCCTCGTCGGCATCCCCACCGACACCACCCCCGCCACCGCCGCTGCCGCCGCCGTCGAGACGGCCGGTGTCACCGAGAACCTCGGCCGTGGCCTGATCAGTCTGCGTACCGGCGCCGGGAACTTCCTGTCCTGGCGGCTGCTCGACGCCGACCCGGACGGCGCCACCTACGCCGTCTACCGCGGCGGCACCCGGGTCGGTGTCACCAGCGAGACCAACTTCACCGACGCCGGCGCCCCGGCCGGCGCCTCGTACTCGGTACGGCCGGTGGCCGACGGCGTGGAGACGCTGGCCGCCGAGACACCGGCCGTCGCGCTGGCCGCCGCCTACCAGGACGTGCCGATCCAGATCCCGGCCGGCGGCACCACCCCGGACGGGGTGGCGTACACCTACTCCGCCAACGACGCCTCGGTCGGTGACCTGGACGGCGACGGCGCGTACGAGATCGTCCTCAAGTGGGACCCGTCGAACGCCAAGGACAACTCGCAGTCCGGCTACACCGGGCCGGTCTACATCGACGCGTACAAGCTCAACGGCACCCGGCTGTGGCGGATCAACCTGGGCCGCAACATCCGGGCCGGTGCGCACTACACCCAGTTCCAGGTGTTCGACTACGACGGTGACGGCCGGGCCGAGGTGGCGATGAAGACCGCCGACGGCACCACCGACGGCGGCGGCACGGTGATCGGCAGCTCCAGTGCCGACTACCGGAACTCCTCGGGGTACGTCCTGAGCGGCCCCGAGTTCCTGACCGTGTTCAACGGGCAGACCGGCCGGGCGATGGCCACCGCGAATTACGTGCCGGCCCGGGGCACCGTCTCCTCGTGGGGTGACAACTACGGCAACCGGGTGGACCGTTTCCTGGCCGGCACCGCGTACATCAACGGGTCCTACCCGAGCATCATCATGGCGCGCGGCTACTACACCCGGTCGGTGATCGCGGCCTGGGACTTCCGCAACGGCACCCTGACCCGGAAGTGGACGTTCGACAGCAACTCCTCCACCAACGGCTCGGCGTGGGCCGGCCAGGGCAACCACCAGCTCTCCATCGCCGACGTGGACGGCGACGGGCGCGACGAGATCATGTACGGGGCGATGGCCGTCGACGACAACGGCGCCGGGCTGTGGACCTCCGGCCGGGGGCACGGCGACGCCTACCACGTCAGCGACCTGATCCCGGGCCGGGCCGGCCAGGAGGTCTTCAAGATCTCCGAGGACGGGTCGAAACCGGCGATGTGGATGGCCGACGCGCGTACCGGATCGCTGATCTGGTCGACCCCGTCCTGCGGCTGCGACAACGGCCGGGGCGTGTCGGCCGACATCCACGCGGGCAGCCCCGGCGCCGAGTCGTGGTCGTCGGCCGTCGACGGGCTGCGCAGCAGCAGCGGGGCGAACATCGGCCGCAAGCCGTCGTCGACGAACTTCGTGATCTGGTGGGACGGTGACGCCCAGCGGGAACTGCTCGACCAGACCCGGATCGACAAGTACGGCACCGGCGGCGACACCCGGCTGCTGACCGCCAGCGGGGTGCACTCCAACAACGGCACCAAGGCCACCCCGTCGCTGCAGGCCGACATCCTCGGTGACTGGCGTGAGGAGGTCATCTGGCCGACCACGAACAACACCGCGCTGCGGATCTACTCGACCACCGATCCGACCAGCATCTCGCGCCCGTCGCTGATGCAGGACCGGCAGTACCGGGAGGCGGTGGCCTGGCAGAACACCGCCTACAACCAGCCGCCGCACCCGTCGTTCGCGATCGGCTGACGGTCACCATCGGCTGACGGTCGCCTCGTCGCGATCCGCTGACGGTCGCCTCGTCGCGATCCGCCGGGCGCGGAGATCCTGCCGGTTCTCGATCTCCGCGCCCGGCGACCCGGACCGGACTCGCTCGCCTGACCACCGATTCGAGTCTCATCCGTTGCTGCCGGCCCGCTCGCCGACTACTTCCTGGACTGACCGGCGGTGGCCAGTGTGCGCCAGAACCCGGTCTCGTCGACTCCCCGCGCGAGTGTCCGGGTCTCCGCCCGACCCTGCCCCATGGTGGTCGGTTCGCCACCGTTTCGAGCCCTGCCCTCGGTCGGCGACTCGGGCACGGTCGTCCCCTAGCGTGGGCGGCCACAAAACTGGCGATCTCGGTCGGTCTTCCGCCGGAATGAGTCTTGTTCTCGACCACCGGGTCACTCGCGGTCAATCCCTCCCGCGCGACTCGCCCAGCGGCGATCTTGGTGGATTTGCCACCGTTTCGAGCCTTGTTCTCGGCCGCCTGATCACTTGCGGTCAACCCCTCGCGCGGGCGACTCGCTCGCGCGGGCGACTCGCCCATCGGCGATCTTGGTGGATTTACCACCGGAAACGGTGGTAAATCCACCAACATCT